>NZ_OX636706.1:2040000-2345000 GCF_951793255.1 Desulfovibrio piger | reverse complement strand
TGCTGCAGGCCTTCGCCGGTACGGGCCACGGCGGACACCACAGGGATGCCCATCATCGCGGACAGGCGCTCCATATCGATATGCACGCCGGCCTTGCGGGCTTCGTCCATCATATTGCAGACCAGCACCACAGGCAGACCCATCTCCATCATCTGTACGGTCAACAGCAGGTTGCGCTCCAGAGCCGAAGCATCCACCACGTTGATGACGGCCTGGACATCGCCGCTGCCCAGTTCGGCTCGGGCGACCAGCTCTTCCATGGAATAGGCGGTCAGTGAATAGGTCCCGGGCAGGTCCACCAGAGTGATGTCGGCGTTGCCGTGGCGCACATGGCCTTCCTTGCGGTCCACCGTGACGCCGGGGTAGTTGCCCACATGCTGCCGCGCGCCTGTATAGGCATTGAACACCGTGGTCTTGCCACAGTTGGGATTGCCTGCCAGAGCGATCCGCAACGCTCCCATGGTCATTTTCCCCTGACCACCATCAAACCGGGCTTCAGCACTCATTCCAAAAACTCCTCTTTGAGGCCTTGTGTGACTAATTGGCAAAACAAAGGTAAGGGTTCGAAAAAACGAATTTCATTTCCCGAACCCTACCCAACTTGAAAATGAATGTCAATATTTATGAAGAGAACAAACAATCCCGAAGACTGGACACACCGCAGGAGTGCACCAGATGGATGGGGATATTGCGGGAGCGGGCATGCAGCAGAGCCTTGCGCTTGGCTTCATGCGAGACTTTGTTGGTGAACACGATGATGGCATCAGGGTTGCCGATCTTGTCCATAAAATTCCGTTCGTTACGGCTGATGCATTTGAGGGTTGCTCCCCCCTGACGGGCAGCGGCGATATAGTCCTGCTTGAGTCTGTCCATTCCGCCGATGAGAGTGACGCACATATATGGCTCCTTATCTTGTTTTCACGCTCAGCCCCCACTTGCTGCAGATCCAACCTAATTGAAAACGAATTTCAATGTCAATAAAAAAATCAACAACTCCCTAAAAAAGGGGAGCCGTCCCTGCTCTGGCAGAGATGGCTCCTCTTTTCCGGTAAGGACAACACGCGATACCGCCCTCACCTAATTCTGAAAAAACAATATATCCCTATGTGTTACTTCCAGCGTGCAATAAATTCGGCCGCTGGTTTTCCGGCATCCAGATGCTTCAGCAGGGCACTGCCGAAGACCACGGCATCAGGCAGGGTGTCCGGCGGCAGCCCCTGCATCTGTTCCGGCTGCTCCAGACCGAAGCCCAGCGCCAGCGGCAGGCGGAACACGGAGCGGGCCCGCTGCAGGGTCTCGGCGACCTGCATCTCCATGCGGGCGCGCTGCCCGGTGGTCGCCATGGCCGAGACCACATAGACATAGCCTTCGCTGACGTCCGCATACAGGCGCATCCGTTCCTCCGGCGTATTGGGACCCACCAGAGCGATCAGGGCCAGGCCCTGTGCGGCGAAGATGCGGCGGATGTCCCCGGATTCCTCAAAGGGCAGATCCGGGATGATGAAACCATGCACACCGGCCTCGCGGGCCTCCACAGCCAGCTTTTCCAGACCGTATTGCAGGAAGGGGTTCAGGTAGCCCATCAGGACGATGCCCGCACGGAAGACACCGGCGCGCAACTTCAGCTCTTCCATGATCCGTTCCAGACAGACACCGTCGCTCAGCACCCGGCGCGAGGCCTCCTCCACCACTGGGCCGTCGGCCACAGGATCGGAAAAGGGGACACCGATCTCGATGATGTCCGCCCCGCTCTCGTCCAGTTCCACCAGAGCGGGCCAGAAGCGTTTTTCATCCGGGAAACCGAAGGTCACGAAGGGGATCAGGGCATGACGTCCGGCGGCACGGGCCGCACGGATCTTTTCTTCAAGGATATGCATGACGAACTCCCGGAGCGGCCGTTGACGACCACTCCCGTTATGGCTGTTGTTATGTGGCTCTCTGCCGGCTTTTCCCGAACGACAGCAAGGTATGAGGCTGTTTCCCCTCTCCACGCACGCGGGGGATGTACCATCCCAGCGCGGCTCCCCTGCCCGACCGTTGGCCGGAGGCTCTATTCCGCGGATGGCGCTAGCAGATGTCTCCGCTTTCCGGCAGGTTCAGGGCTTTGCGCACGATGGCCAAGTCCTTGTCTCCCCGGCCGGAGAGGTTGACCACCACCTTGCTGCCGGGCTCGAACTCTTCGGGATGATCCAGGACCCAGGCCAGAGCATGGGAAGATTCCAGGGCGGGCAGGATACCTTCGGCATGGCACAGCTTTTCAAAGGCGGCCAAAGCGCGGGCGTCACGGACCATCACATAGCGCACACGGCCCGTCTTGTGCAGGAAGGCATGCTCAGGCCCCACGCCGGGATAATCCAGCCCGGCCGAAACAGAGTGCGAAGGCTCGATCTGGCCGTCACTGTTCTGGAGCAGCATGGTACGGTTGCCGTGCAGCACGCCGGGGCTGCCCAGATTGAGCGGCGCGGAATTGAAGCAACCCGGCTCGCCCGTACCGGCGGCTTCCACCCCGATGATGCGCACGCGCTCGTCCTCCAGGAAAGGATGGAACAGGCCGATGGCGTTGGAGCCGCCACCCACGCAGGCCACCACGGCATCCGGCAGGCGCTGGGCACGGGCCAGCATCTGTTCCCGCACTTCCTGTCCGATGACCTGCTGGAACATGCGCACCAGCGTGGGGAAGGGGTGCGGTCCCGCAGCCGTGCCGAAGCAGTAATGCGTGGTCTGCTGGCTGACGATCCAGGCACGCAGGGCCTCGTTGATGGCATCCTTGAGCGTGCGCGAACCACTTTCCACCGGGTGCACGGTGGCCCCGAGCAGGCGCATGCGCATGACGTTGGGTGCCTGCCGCTCCACATCTTCCGCCCCCATATAGATGGTGCAGCTCATGCCCAGGCGGGCGGCCGCCACAGCCGTGGCCACACCGTGCTGCCCGGCGCCGGTCTCGGCCACCAGAGCGGTCTTGCCCATATACTTGGCCAGCAGCGCCTGCCCCAGGGTGTTGTTGATCTTGTGGGCGCCGGAATGCAGCAGGTCTTCACGCTTGAGCCACAGTTCAAAGCCCAGTTCTTCGGAAAGGCGCGGACAGAAGGTCAGGGGCGTGGGCCGCCCCGCATAATTGTGCAGCAGATCCTGCAACTCGTCCTGGAATTGCTGCGTCGGCATGATGTCCCGCATGGCGGCTTCCACTTCCAGCAGCGGCGGCATCAGCAACTCAGGAACGAAACATCCCCCAAATTCGCCAAAATAGCCTTTCTTCATGGTCGTTCTCCACTGTATCTGAACTGTATCGTATTTTATAACTTTTATCCGTCCGGCTCTCCAGCCCTGCCGGGATCAGGCCGTCAGGCCCGTCTGGAAGGATCTGCCGGAGCATCCCGGAAAACTTCTTCGACAAGGCGGGCCATATCCGTCATGGCCCGGGCATCCTTCTGCCCCGGCGCATCTTCCACGCCGGAATTGCAGTCCACGCCGTCCGGACGGCACGCCGTCAGCGCCTGACGGAAGTTGGCGGGCGACATGCCCCCGGCCAGCAGCCAGGGATGGGGCAGGTGCAGGCCGCCCAGCGTTTTCCAGGCCAGCGTGTGACCGCTGCCGCCGCCTGACCTGCCGGCATCCAGCAGGTACAGGGCACAGCTGTCGGCATACTGTCCCGCCGCGACTTCCAGAGCGGCCGTATCACCATACCGTTGCGGCCACAGCACCCGGATCACCCGCTCCGCACCCAGCTGACGGGCACAGTCCACGGACTGGTCTGCATGCAGCTGGGCCATGTCCAGTCGCGCCAGCCGCATGATGCGGGCTATCTCGTCACTGTCCTGCCCGGTGAAGACGCCCACACGCACCATGTCCCCGCTCTCCAGGCGGGAGACCGTCACGGCATCCACACAACGGGGGCTGCCCGCATGGAACACGAAGCCGCAATGCGTGGCCCCCAGCCGGGCTGCCAGCGTCACATCTTCCTGCCGCCGCAGACCGCAGAATTTAAGCAGCATGATGCCCGTCCTCCCGGCCGCGGAGCAGCCGCCGCAGCGCGGCACCGGGCTGCCCTTCCTGCATGAGGGCCGTCCCCACCAGAGCGGCGGAGAATCCGGCCCGGGCGGCTTCTTCCAGATGCTCGCGGCGATCCATGCCGCTGGCAGCGATCCAGATCTCGCCCCGTTCCGGCGGGCATTGCCGTGCCAGCTCCAGGCAGGCCTGTCTGTCCACCCGCAGCGTATCCAGATCGCGGGCATTGACCTGGATGATGCGCGCCCCGCTCTCCCGGGCCAGCACCAGATCCTTTTTGCCGCAGACTTCCACCACGGCCTGCATGCCGAGGCTTTCCGTCTGCTCCCGCAGACGGCGCAACAGCGCGGCATCCGGGGTAAGAGCCACGATGAGCAGCAGGGCCGCTGCCGGAGTGGCTGCCGTGGCCCGCACCTGCAACGGATCAAAGATAAAGTCCTTGCGCAGCAGGGGCGTCCCGGGGCAACAGGCAGCCGCCCGCCCCAGAAAATCCAGCTCACCGGCAAAAAAACGCCGTTCCGTGAGGATGGACAGGGCCCCTGCCCCGGCCGCCACATACTGCCGGGCAGCCTCTTCCACCGTCAGGCTGCGACAGATGGGCCCGCGGGACGGTGAAGCCTGTTTGAATTCCGCGATGACGGTCAGCGGCACGCCTGCCTCCCGTCGTTGCAGGGCCGCGATAAAATCGCCGCGCTGCCCGCTGAAGGGAACAGGCAGGGCCCCTTTCCTTTCCTGCTGCCGCAACCGTGCCACTTCGTCCGCCTTGGCCCAGAGGAAACGCTCAAGCAGCATGGAGGACCCTCCTTCCCAGACCGGCACGCACCGCTTCACGGGCACGGGCCATGCAGACATCCAGCGGCATCCCTTCTTCCATGAGGAAGATGGCCAGCCCCACATTGAGGGCCACCATGTCGCGCATGGGACGCGGGCCTTCGCCATCCAGCAGACGGCGCAGTACTGCCACAGCCTCCTCGCGGCTCTCCACCGCCAGATCCTCCGGCGTGCAGCTCTGGAAGCCGAAGTCGGCCGGATCCAGCTCCAGCGGCCGGACGCTGCCGTTGTGCAACAGCATGGCCGTGGCCGGGCCCATGGGCGTCAGCTCGTCATAATTCCCGGCCCCGCAGACCACCGCCGCCCGGTAAAGCGCGGACTGCGACAGGGTATCGGCCAGAAGGGGCACCAGCTCGGGCCGGGCAACCCCCATGAGCAGATGGCTGGGCCGGGCCGGATTGATCATGGGGCCCAGCAGATTGAACAGGGTACGCACCCCCAGCTCCTTGCGCAGCGGGCCGATATTCTTGAATGCCGGGTGGAAATGCGGGGCGAAGAGGAAGGCGAAGTTGCGTTTGGCCACCATATCCGCCACCGCCGCGGGATCGGTATCCAGCGGGATGCCCAGGCTCTCCAGGGCATCGGCACTGCCGCAGGTGGACGAGACAGCCCGGTTGCCGTGCTTGACCACCTTGTAGCCCATGCCTGCCAGCACCAGCGACGTCGCTGTGGAGCAGTTGAAGGAATGACGGCCGTCACCGCCGGTCCCCACCACATCGATGCACGGACCCGAGATGCCTTCCACGCGCACGGCTCGGGCCAGGGCAGCCCGGGTGGCGTGGGCCAGTTCCAGAGAGCTTTCTCCCTTCATGCGCAGCCCCATGAGGAAGCTCCCGGCCTGGGCAGGCGTCAGTCTGCCGTCCATGAGCGCTCCGAAGCTGCGGGACGCCATGTCCGCCGTCAGGTCTTCCCGCCGCGCCAGATGTTCCAGCACCTCGGCCATGCCGCCGTCCCGTCCCTGCCGGGGCAGGATGGCCTGCGGGAAATTGCCCAGCAGGCGCAGCCCGTCCGGCGTCAGGATGGACTCGGGGTGAAATTGCACGCCCACCCACGGCCTGTCGCGATACTGCAGGGCCATGACCTCGCCTTCAGGGGCGCGGGCCGTCACCGTGAACAGCGCATTGCCCTCCCCTTCTCCGGCATGGACCACCAGCGAATGATAGCGGGCCACCTTCATGGGATTGGGCAGGCCTTCGAACAGGCCGCTGCCGTCGTGCACGATCTCGGACTGCTTGCCGTGCATGATGCAGGGCCCCACATCCACCCGCGCCCCGGCATGCAGGCCCAGCAACTGATGGCCCAGGCAGACGCCCAGCACCGGTACATGGTGCGGCAGGCGGCGCAGGAATTCGGGGCAGAAGCCCGTCTGCGAGGGATGTCCCGGCCCGGGCGAGATGCAGACCATCTCCAGAGCGGGATCCGCGGCCATGTCCAGGATGGCGGGATCGTCGTTGCGCAGCACCACGGGCTCGTGCCCCAGGGCGTAGAACGCCTGGACCAGGTTGTAGGTAAAAGAATCGTAATTATCGATGAGCAGGAACATGGTCGTCACCCTCTTCAAGCACAAGGCGCATGATGGCTGATTTGTTGCAAACTTCTTTCCATTCCAGAGCGGCATCCGAGTCATGGACGATGCCGCCACCGGCCTGCCAGAACAGGCGCCCTTCGCGGCTCCACATGCTGCGGATGGCGATGCCCATGTCCAGATCCACGCTGTCCTTGTCCAGTCCCAGCCAGCCGATGCAGCCCGCATAGGGCCCGCGGGCACGACCTTCCAGGCTGCGGATGATCTCCATGGCCCTGACCTTGGGCGCCCCGCTCACCGTCCCTGCCGGGAAAGTGGCCGCCAGCACGTCCAGGGCATCCCGCCCGGGGGCCAGACGGGCCGTGACCCGGCTGGTCAGATGCATGACGTGGGAAAAACGCTCCACATCCATGCAACGCTCCAGGTTCACGCTGCCGGGCTGGGCCACCCGGCCAAGATCGTTGCGCCCCAGATCCACCAGCATCACATGCTCGGCCTGTTCCTTGGGGTCGCTGCGCAATTCTTCCGCCAGCCGGGCGTCTTCCAGATCGTCCCGGCCGCGACGGCGCGTTCCGGCAATGGGCGACAATTGCAGACGCCCCTTTTCGCAGCGCACCATGACCTCCGGCGAGGCCCCCCAGAAGCAGAAATCTCCCAGGCGCATGAAAAACATGTACGGCGAGGCATTGTAACGGCGCATGCGCCGGTACAGCACGAAGGGATCCCCTTCGCAGGCCACGGAAAAATTGACGGAAGGCACCACCTGTATGGCCTCGCCCTGGTGCAGCATTGCCTTGATCTTTTCCACCATGGCCTTGTAGCCGGCCTCTCCGGGATCGGCACGGACATCGCCGCGGACAGTGAAATTTCCTTCCGCCCCGCGGCTGCCCAGCACCTTTCGGTGTCCGCCCAGGCTGATCTGGCACAGCCTGTTGTACAGATGGTCGAAGACCAGCTGCGTCCCGGGCAGCACTAGCATGCTCTCCGCCTCTTCCGGCGGCATGACCGCGGCTAGACGGGGCTGGAACAGGGAGGCCATACCGAATCCCGCCCAGCCGTAGAGGGCACGGGTGATGGCCGGGAGCCCGTCGATCTGTGCCGGGGCCTCCAGGTGCAGGCCCTGCATCAGGCGGCGCAGGCCTTCCACGAAAGGCAGCCCCTGCAGGACGGCGAGAGGGGCAAGACGTTCGTCCTCGATGCGCAGATCCAGCCGCCCCTCACGGCAGCGGACATACAGGGCCATATCGCAGGCCAGGACGCTGTAGCGACCCCAGCGGCCGTCCACCTCCGCGCTTTCCAGCAGGATGCCGTCCTGCCGGCCCACCATGCCCAGATACAGGCTGATGGGCGTATCCATGTCGGCGGGCCGCCAGCGGGCCTGCTGCTGCAGGGAAACGAGAGGAGCATGGGAGGCCGCGTCGGGAAGTGTGGTCGTATTCATAGGGTCATTCCTTCAAAACATAAAAAAAAGCGCCGCTCCCCTGTGGGGGAACGGCGCTTGCGCAATGCATGTGACGTATCAATCGCAACAGGCTATGCCTGCACGTCCCCCGTACATTGACTCGCGCGCCACCAGAAGGTGCGGAAGCAGATGTTGGAGAAAGTGCACGACATGGAAATAATCCTGTTGGTTAAAAGTTCTTTGCGTAGAAAATCACAATTCTTTTCGGCTGTCAATTATTTTCCGAAAAGGATTTCCTGATAGCTGGGCAGATCCCACAGGTCATCGGCCACGCGGGTCTCCAGCAGGTCGGCATAGCGCCGCACTTCGCCCATGATGGGCAGCACTTCTTCGCAGTAGCGGGTGGCGCGGGCCAGGAAGTCGCCCTTGCCGTCCACACTGGCCAGCGTGGCTTCCAGGCTGCGGGTGGCATCCTGCAGGCCGCGCAGCTGCTCGGTGACCTCGTCCAACGTGATGGTACGGAAGTCCTTGCCGATGGCCTTCATGCGGGCCGCGGTCTCGGCCAGTTCGCCCTGATAACGCATGGCCGCGGGGAAGATGATGGTCCGGGCGATGCGGATGGTCAGGATGGCTTCGGTGCGTACGGTCTTGCAGTACTGCTCCAGATAGATGTCATAACGGGCCTTGAGCTCGGCACGGTTCAGGATGCCCAGACGCTCGTACAGGTCGATGACTTCGGGACGGATCAGCTCGGGCATGGCCTCGGGCGTGGTGCGCAGGTTGGACAGGCCACGACGTTCGGCTTCGGCATGCCAGATGCTGGAGTAACCGTCACCGTTGAAGATAACGGCGCTGTGCTCTTCGATGACATGCTGCACATAGTGCTGGATGGCCGTGTTGAGGTCCTTGCCGCGGGCCAGGTCGCCTTCCAGGAAGTCGGCCGCATGGCCCAGCGAATCAGCCATGATGGCGTTCAGGGCCGTGATGGAATCGGCCGCGGACTGGCTGGAACCCAGGGCGCGGAATTCGAAGCGGTTGCCCGTGAAGGCGATGGGGCTGGTGCGGTTGCGGTCACCGGGGTCGGTGGGCAGGGGCGGCAGGGTATCCACGCCCACGTTCATGACGCGGCCGCTCTTGCTGTTGGCGGCATCGTCGATACGACCGGCACGGAAGGCTTCGAACACTTCCGTCAGCTGATCGCCCAGGAAGATGGACATGATGGCCGGCGGGGCTTCGTGAGCGCCCAGACGGTGGTCGTTGCTGGCGCTGGCCACAGTGGCACGCAGCAGGCCGCCGAACTTGTGCACGGCGCGGATCATGGCCGCACAGAACACCAGGAACTTGGCATTGGCGTGCGGGGTCTCGCCGGGGTTGAACAGCGTGCCCAGCTCGGCATTGCCGATGGAGTAGTTCACGTGCTTGCCCGAGCCGTTGACGCCGTAGAAGGGCTTTTCGTGCAGCAGGCACTTGAGCCCGTAGCGTTTGGCCACGTTGCGCAGGGTGGACATGATGATGTGGTTGTGGTCCACGGCCAGGTTGCTGGCCTCGTACAGAGGCGCGATCTCGTACTGGCTGGGAGCGGCTTCATTATGGCGGGTGCGCACGGGCACGCCCAGCTTGTAGAGCTCGCGTTCCACTTCCATCATGTAGGACAGCACGCGCTGGGGAATGACCCCGAAGTACTGGTCACTGAATTCCTGGCCCTTGGCCGGACGGGCGCCGAACAGCGAGCGTCCTGCCACCTGCAGGTCGGGACGGGCGAAGTTGAAGTTGTGGTCGATGCAGAAGTATTCCTGCTCCAGACCGGCGTAGGAGACCACAGGCAGCTTGGTCTCGATGCCGAACAGCTTCAGCACGCGGCGGGCCTCACGGTTGAGGGCCTGGCCGGAACGCAGCAGCGGGGTCTTCTTGTCCAGGGCCACACCGGTCCACGAAAGGAACATGGTGGGGATGCACAGGAAGGTCCCGTTGGGGTTTTCCATGATGTAGGCGGGGCTGGTCACGTCCCAGGCCGTGTAGCCGCGCGCCTCGAAGGTGGAGCGAAGGCCGCCGGAGGGGAAGGACGAAGCGTCGGGCTCGCCGCGGATCAGCATGGCGCCGGAGAATTCGGCGATGATGCGGCCCTGGCCGTCAGGCATCAGGAAGCTGTCGTGCTTTTCCGCCGTCTGACCGGTCAGGGGGTAGAAGATATGGGTGAAGTGGGTGGCACCCTTTTCGATGGCCCAGTCCTTCATGACGGCGGCCACGGTATCGGCGATGCCGGGATCCATGCGTTCGCCGAATTCGATGGTCTTGTGCAGGGCCTTGTAGACATCCTTGGGCAGGCGTTCACGCATCACCTTGTCGGTGAACACGTTACAGCCGAAAATGTCGGTGGGCTTGGTATCGTAAAAGTTCAGCGGCGACGCTTCCGGCTTGTAGGTGGTGATGGCCTGAACGGCACTTCTGCGGGCGGAATTGCTGCTCATGAAAGCTCCCTTGTCAACGTCCGGGAACCTAGTTGACGCTGACGATTTCGATTTCGAAGGTCAGTTCCTTGCCGGCCAGGGGATGGTTGGCATCCAGGGTGATCTCTTCGTCCGTGACTTCGGTGATGGTCACGTCCATCTGGCCCTGTTCATTGGAAAGCTGCAGCGGCACGCCCACGGTCAGCGGGATATGATCGGGCACCTGGGCGCGGTCCACGGTGAAGACCAGCTCGGGATCGCTTTCGCCATAAGCCTGGGACGGGGGAATGGTGACGGTCACGGTCTCGCCCGCTTCGTGGCCCATGACGGCGGCTTCGAAGCCGGGGATGAGCATGCCTTTGCCCATGGTGAATTCCAGGGGTTCGCGTTCGCGGGAAGAATCGAAAACAGTGCCGTCGCTGAGAGTGCCGGTGTAGTGCACACGCAGGGTGTCGCCATTCTTGATAGCCATGGATACTCCGTATGATTCGGGCAAGCCCGGTTGATTACAAAAAAGAATGCGCGGCAAAGGGCCGCGTGAAAGGCTGGAACCCGGATGCCGTCAGGGCATTTTCCACCGGTCCGCTGTTTTGGAATAAAGCAGGGGGGCTGCCATGTCAATGCGGGCGGGCCCGCCCTCCCCTTGCGGCATGGCCCGGGCGGCCATGAAATCGTCCTTGCCGCGGGCCTGCCATCTTGACAGCCGGGGGAGGCAACAGCATATATTGAGCGCCCAAACAATTCCTGAGCCGGCCAGAGCCGGCAGCCTTTCAGACCAAGGAATCCCCTATGTCCCAGATCCGCTCCAGCTATACCGACAGTATCAATTTTTATGGTGGCCATTCTCCTCTGGATCTGGCCCAACAGTTCGGTACGCCGCTCTATGTCTATAATGAGACCGTGCTGCGCCAGCGCTGCCGCGAACTCAAGGCCCTTTCCTCCCTGCCCGGCTTTGGCGTCAACTATTCGGTCAAGGCCAACACCAACCCCGTGCTGCTGCGCATCATCCGCGAAGAAGGCCTGGTGGTGGACGCCATGAGCCCCGGCGAGCTGTACATGGACCAGCTGGCGGGCTTCACCGCCGACGAGATCCTCTACATCTCCAACAACATCTCTGAAGACGAGCTGCGCAATGCCGTCCGGCACGGCGTGCTGATCAGCGTGGATTCCCTTTCCCAGGTGGAGACCCTGGGCCGCGTCAATCCCGGCGGCAAGGTCATGGTGCGCTTCAACCCCGGTATCGGCGCCGGCCATCACGCCAAGGTCGTCACCGCCGGCAAGGAGACCAAGTTCGGCGTCTCGCCGGAACTGCTGGACGACCTGTTCGCCATCCTGAAAAAATATGACCTGCATCTGGCCGGCATCAACCAGCATATCGGCTCCCTGTTCATGGAGGCCGACGGCTACATCGCCGCTGCCGAGGTCCTGCTGCATTTGGCCGAACGTCTGCCCGCCGACGTGCTGGAAAAACTGGAAGTCATCGACTTCGGCGGCGGTTTCGGCATCCCCTACCACAAATACGAAGACCAGCCCCGTCTGGACATGGACGACCTGGGCAGCCGCCTGCACGGCCTCATCAGCGGCTGGGCGGAAAAGACCGGCTACACCGGCCGCTTCCTGGTGGAGCCCGGCCGCTATGTGGTGGCCGAATGCGGCGTCCTGCTGGGGAGCGTCAACGCCACCAAGACCAACGGTGACAGCCGCTATGCCGGTACCGACCTGGGCTTCAACGTGCTGGTGCGTCCCGCCATGTACGACTCCTTCCATGATGTGGAAGTGTACCGTCAGGGCGCGCAGGGCCCGGATACCGAGACCGTGGAACAGAGCGTCGTGGGCAACATCTGCGAAAGTGGCGACATCCTGGCCAAGAACCGCCAGCTGCCCCTGCTGCATGAAGGCGACGTGCTGGGCGTGCTGGACGCCGGGGCTTACGGTTTCGTGATGTCCTCCTCCTACAACCAGCGCTGCCGGGCCGCCGAGATCCTGATCCAGGCCGACGGCAGCGTGCGTCTGATCCGCCGCCGCGAGACCCTGGAAGATCTGGCCGCCTGTTACGAGGGCCTGCTGTAATCCTGGGCCGCCTGCCTGATTTCCACGAAGGGGGAAGGGGACTTTTCCAGCGGGAAAGCGCCCTCTTCCCCCTTCGAGTGCTTCGGCCAGCTACGATCGCTCCTCCTTTTTCCTTGCAGTGACGGCGTCCTGCCCTGCCCGGCAGTCCACGGGACCTGATCCCCCATCAGGGCCACAGTATTTGCACGTCGCCTGTCCCCAGCTCTGCCGGGGCGTACGACTCCCCGATACGCCGGTGCGCTGCCGTTCACGGCCTGCCGCCGGGCTGCCGGAGCAGGAAGCCTTCCCGGCCAGAGCCCCCTTGCTGTCCACCAACCTTTTCCGTGTCATCCGCACGCAAACATCTTTGGAACACCCCATGCCGGAACCGGATCTCAGCGTTTCTCCCCGTGCCATATGGAAGCTCACCTGGCCGCAGATGCTCATGATGTATCTGGTCTTCTTCATGGGCTTCATCAATATCTGGGTGGCCGGACGCATCAGTGCCGACGTGCAGGCCGCGCTCGGCATGGTCAATCAGTGCGGCCTGTTCCTCATGGTCGTGGCCATGTCCATGTCCAGCGGCGCCACGGCAGCGGTCAGCCAGTCGCTGGGGGCCAAGCGCATGCGCCGCGCCCAGCGCTATGTGGGCACCACCGTCCTGGGCAGCCTGCTGGCCGGCATCCTGGTGGCCCTGCTGGGCTGGCAGCTGGGCAGCCCCATCCTGCGCGTCCTCCAGGTCCCGGAGCGCATCCTGCCGGTCACCGCCGGTTTCTGGGACATCACCATGCTGGCCCTGCCCGCCCAGTATGTCTACGCCGCCACCGGCGTCATGTTCCGTGCCACCCGGCAGGTCCTGCCGCCGCTCTGGGTGGCGGCCACGGTCTGCATCTTCGACCTGCTGGGCTGTCTGGGGCTGGGCCTGGGCTGGTTCGGCCTGCCCTGCATGGGCTATATGGGCATCGCCTGGGCCAATGCCGGTGCCCAGTGTCTGGGAGCCGTGGCCAACTGTTTGCTGCTCTGCCGTGCCGGTTACCTGTGCCGCCGGGCCATGCCCACCACTCGCTGGCTGCGGGCCGGTCTGCCCTACCTGCTCAAGGTGGCCCTGCCTGCGGGCGCGGCCCAGATCGTCTGGCAGTCCGGCTATCTCATGCTTTTCGTCCTGGTGGCCTCCCTGCCTTTCGACAGCATCAACGCCCTGGCGGGCCTCACCGCCGGTCTGCGCATCGAGGCCCTGCTCTTCCTGCCGGGCATGGCCTTCAACATGAGCGTCTCCGTGCTGGTGGGCAACTGTCTCGGCATGGGCGAGCCCGCCAAGGCAAAGCGCGTCGCTCTGCAGATGATCGTCATCGCCTCGCTGGGCATGAGCGTCGTGGCGGCCCTGCTCTGGCCCTTCCGGGCCGAACTGGCGGCCCTGCTCTCCCACGAGGCGGGCACGCAGGCCCAGATCATCAACTATCTGACCTACAATCTGCTCTCCACGCCCTTTTCCATCGCCAGCACCGTCATGGGCGGCGTCATGGTGGGCGCGGGCGCCACACGCTACAATCTGATGGTCTACGGCGGCACCTTCTGGCTGGTACGTCTGCCGCTGGGCTGGCTGCTGGGCCATTGGCTGTGGGGCACGGCCTCCGGCGTGTTCCTGGCCATGCTGGTCTCGCAGTGTTTACAAACGGCCATCATGTTTTATGTTTTGCTGTACCGCGACTGGGCCCGCTTTGCCATGCGCGCCCGGCACCATCACGACAACAGATAACAACAGGTTCCCCTGATGAAGAATCTTTCTTTCACTCCCGTCACCCTGGACGGTCGTTCCGAATTCTATGAACTGTGGCACAAGACCCCGCGTCGTTCCCTGGACTACAGCCTGCCCAATATCTGGGGCTGGCAGCAGTATTTCGGCCTGCAGTGGGCCTTTGACGGCGATCTGTGCTGGCTGCGCCAGACCGTGCCCTTCGTCACCTACTGGGCCCCTGTGGGCGACTGGGACGCCGTGGACTGGGCTGCCAGCGGCATCGACGCCTGCCGCAGCTTCATCCGCGTGCCCGAAGAACTGCTGGAGCGCTGGCGCGCGGCCCTGCCGGACAAGGTCGAAGAGCATGATTCGCGCGGCCAGTGGGAATACCTGTATCTGCAGAGCGATCTGGCCACCCTGCCGGGCAACCGCTACCATAAAAAGCGTAACCACCTGCGCGGCTTCGAAAAGGCTTACGGAATCGACTACCGGCCGCTGGACGACGCCATGGTGGAAGACGTGCTGGGCCTGCAGGACGACTGGTGCCAGTGGCATGAATGCGAGGACTCCCCTTCCCTGCGTGCCGAGAACGAAGCCATCAACCGCGTGCTCTCCCACTGGGAACTTCTGGACGGCCTGTGCGGCGGTTCCCTGTATGTGGACGGCCAGATGGTGGCCTTCAGCGTGGGGGAAGCACTGGACGAAAAGACGCTGGGGGTCCATTATGAAAAAGGGCTCAACGGTTTCCGCGGCGTCTACCAGACCATCAATGCCTGCTTCTCCCGAGAGGCGGGCAACGGCTTCGAGCTGCTGAACCGGGCCCAGGATCTGGATGAAGAAGGCTTGCGCCAGGCCAAGATGACCTATCTGCCGACGGACTTTCTGCGCAAGTATCAGGTGAGCTTCAAATAAGGGGGCATCATGACTCGGTCTTTCCTCTGGACAGGGGTACGGCTGGCGGCGCTGTGTTCGCTGCTGTTGCTGGCCGCCTGCGGCGGCAAACAGATCCCGCCGCGTGACGGCATCCCTTCCCCGCATCTGGGCACCATCCGTGACATGCGGAGCTTTCCGCAGGATCTGACCGTGTTCGCCCAGCAGGCCGGTGCCGACACGCCCCTGCTGGACAGCCAGGCCCAGGCGGAGCAGGACGCGCGCTTCAACCGCATCTTTTTCGGCCCCTGGGACATGCGCAAGACCTCCATCCGCAAACGGGACGTGGAGATCTATTTCCGCAAGGCCAAGGGCTACAAATACGGTGACGTGCGCTGGACCCAGGACGAATGGGACGCCATGCGTGCCAACGCCGGTCTGAAGAGCTTCCCCAACACGGCCATGTACGGCATCACGGTACGCAATGCCGACCTGCGCGAGATGCCCAGCCATACGCCGCGTTTCAGCGAGCCCACGCCTGACCCGCGCATCAATCCTTTCGACTACTTCCAGTATTCCCTGCTGCCGGTGGGGACGCCGGTCTTCATCGCCCACACCAGCCGTGACGGCAACTGGTATTATGTGGAGACCCCCGTGGCCGCGGGCTGGGTGGACGCCAATGATATCGGCATCGTGGACGAGGCCTTCGAGGCCAGCTACAAGACCGGCAGCTATGTGGCCGTGCTGCGCGACAACGTCCCCCTGCCCGGAAGCCTGGCCGGACAGGTCAATATCGGCACTGTCCTGCCTCTGGCCCCGTCCCAGAGCGACAACACCCGCCTGGCGGTGCTGGTCCCCGTCAAGAACGGCAGCCGGGCGAACGTGGTCACACTGACGCTGGCCCATGAAGACGCCGCCATCAAGCCCCTGCCCATGACCCCGGCGCAGGTGGCCCTCATCGGCAACGTCATGATGGGGCAGCGCTACGGCTGGGGCGGCATGTTCGGCGACCGCGACTGCTCCGCCCTGACCCGCGAGCTGCTGACGCCCTTCGGCATCTGGCTGCCCCGCAACTCCCTGTCCCAGGCGCGCAGCGGACGGCGCATCATGCTGGACGGCATGAGCATCAAGGAAAAGGAAAAGGCCATCCTGCGCGACGGCGTCCCCTTCCTGACCCTGGTCTGGCTGCGCGGGCACATCATGCTCTATGTGGGGCCCTACAAGGGGCGGCCCGCCATCTTCCACAACGTCTGGGGCGTGCGCACCGTAGAGGGTGCCAGCGACAACGAGCGCTTCGTCATCGGCCGTGCCGTGGTCAGCTCCATCACGCCCGGCAGCGAACTGCGCAATCTGTACCGCACCACCACCTTTGGTGACCGCGTGAACAGCATCACCGTCCTGGGAGGCCGTTGATGAGCGGGGAAAGCCCTCGTCAGCTGGACTTCCGCGTGGCGGGCGCTCTGGTGGGGCAGCGGCTGGACAAGGCCCTGTGCGGTCTGCTGCCCGACCTCTCACGGGCCGCCGTGCAGCGTGCCATCACGGCCGGTACCTGCCGCATCGACGGGCTGCCGGTCTCCACGGCGTCCCTCAAGCTCAAGGCCGGCCAGGAGGTCCGTCTTGATCTGCCCGATACGGCCAACGAGCTTCGCGCCGAAGACGAAGCCGTGGACATCCTCTGGCAGGACGAGCATCTGCTGCTGTGCAACAAGCCCGCGGGCCTGACGGTCCATCCCTGTCCCTCCTGCCCGGAAAACACGCTTGTCCAGCGCCTGCTGCACCACTTCCCGCGTTTGCGGGAACAGGAAGGCCTGCGCCCCGGTGTGGTCCATCGTCTGGACAAGGACACCAGCGGCCTTTTGCTCGTGGCCCTGGACGAGCCCACCCGTCTGCGCATGAGCGAGGCCTTTGCCCGGCGGGAAGTCCACAAGGAGTATCTGGCCCTGGTGCAGGGCGTGCCCCCGCAGACGGGCACCTGCCGGGAACCTCTGGGCCGCCATCCTACCGCCAAGGTCAAGATGGCCGTTGTCCCGGAGAACCGGGGCGGCAAGGCGGCCCACAGCGACTGGCGCGTGCTTTGGAGCAGCCCGCGCAAGGATTTCTCGCTGGTGGCCGTGCGCATCCATACCGGGCGCACGCACCAGATCCGCGTCCACATGGCGCATGTGGGCCATCCCCTGCTGGGCGACGCCCTGTACGCCCCGGCCCCTGTGGCAGCCCGTGCCCCGCGCCAGATGCTGCATGCCTGGCACATCAGTTTTTGCCATCCCCTGTCGGGCGAGGCGCTGGAATTTTTCTGCCCGCCGCCCGACGACATGCTCCGGACCATCCTGAACAACAGCAGCCGCATGCAGCGGCTGGTCATCACCGGCAATCCCGGTTGCGGCAAATCGACCCTCACCCATGCCCTGGAAAAGGCGGGCCTGCCCACGGTCAGCGCCGATGCCCTGGTGGCGCAGCTCTATGCCGCCGGTGGGGAGATGGCCGATTATCTGGGCCGCCGCTTCGGGGAACGTCTGCTGGAGGATGACGGCAGCGTGTGCAAACCCGCTTTGCTGGAGGCCATGCAGCAGGACCCCGGCCTGCGCAAAGAAGTGGAGCAGATGGTCCATGCCCTTGTCCGGGACGCCATCCTGGCCTTCTGGGACAAGGCGGAAGCCGAGGGCAAGGACTGCGCCGTGGCGGAGATCCCCCTGTATTTCGAATGCGGCTGGCACAAGGCCGGTCTGCCCGGTGCCCTGAGCCTGACGGTACGCTGCCCGCGCGAGATCCGCCTGCAACGCATCATGGCCACCCGCGGCTGGAACGAAGAAAAAGCCGCGACTCTGGAAGCCTGGCAGTGGCCAGCCGAGCGCAAGGAAGCCGCCAGCGATCTGGTGGTGGACAATGCCGGGACACCGGCGGACCTTCGCGCCCGCATCCCTGCCCTGCTGGAACAGCTGACAGCACTGCGGCAACAGGCACAGGATGATATCCTCCGGCAGGTCACGGCCTGCTGGCAGGTCAAATGACGCCATCCCCCGTTTCGATCACAAATTTATCGCAAGCACTATGAGCAGCAAAAAAATAGCCAAGACCAATGCCGCGCGCCTGCTGGAGCGTCTGGCGATCCCCTTCACCCTGCATCAGGCCGATGTGGACGAAAGCGACCTTTCCGCCGTGACCATGGCCCACAAGCTGGGCGTGGATCCCGGCTGCGTTTTCAAGACCCTGGTGGCCCGCGGTGACAAAACAGGCGTCATCATGGCCTGCATCCCCGCCGCGGCGGAACTGAACCTGAAGGCCCTGGCCACGGCATCCGGCAACAAGCATGTGGAGATGGTCCACCTCAAGGAAGTCCTGCCCCTGACAGGCTACATCCGCGGCGGTTGTTCGCCGCTGGCAGCCAAAAAGGATTACCCCGTCTTTCTGGATGAGCATGCCATCCTCTGGGAGCAGATCTACATCAGCGCCGGACAGCGCGGGGTGCAGCTCTGCCTTTCGCCGGACGACCTGTGCCGGGCCACCGGCGCCACCATGGCCGAGATCGCCAATAATGCAGACTGAAACAGTTTGCAAAAGACAGCAAAAAAGTCTGATACGTCCTCTCCTGCCTGTCCCTGACGGAGCAGGATCAGCCCATCAGCCACAACGTAAAGAGAGCGGGCCCCTGCGGGACCCGCTCTCTCATTTTGTACCGTCTTGTTATGGCTTAGGCCTGAGCCAGCGCCTGCGACAGGTCTTCCAGAAGGTCGTCGATATTTTCCAGACCGACGGACAGGCGGACCATGCCGGGCGTGATGCCAGCTTCCGTGAGCTGCTCGTCACTGAGCTGGCGATGCGTGGAGCTGGCCGGATGCAGGACACAGGTACGGATATCGGCCACATGCACCTGCAGGGACACCATCTTCAGGCTGTCGATGAAACGGGCCCCGGCGTCGCGGCCGCCCTTGAGCGAGAAGGAGATGACGCCGCTGCAGCCCTTAGGCAGGTATTTTTCGGCCAGGGCCTTGTCGTGGCTGTCCGGCAGCCAAGGGTAGCAGACGCTCTCCACCTTGTCGTGCCCGGCCAGGAAGGTCGCCACGGCCTCGGCATTGCGGCAGTGACGTTCCATGCGCAGGGGCAGGGTCTCCAGGCCCTGATTGATGTAGAAGGCGCCCTGCGGCGTCTGGCAACACCCCAGGTCGCGCATGAGCTGCACGCGGGCCTTGACGATGTAAGCGGCCTTGCCGAAGGCCTTGGTATAGATCAGGCCATGATACGAGGCGTCGGGCTCGGTGAATTCGGGGAAGCGCCCGGAAGTCCAGTCGAACTTGCCGCTGTCCACGATGACGCCGCCCATCTGCAGGGCATGGCCGTCCATGTATTTGGTGGTGGAGTGGACGACGATGTCGGCACCGAAATCGAAGGGACGGCAGAGCACAGGCGTGGCAAAGGTATTATCCACGATCAGGGGCAGACCGTGACGATGGGCCAGGGCCGCGATGCGTTCGATGTCCAGCACGTCCATGGAAGGATTGGTCAGGGGCTCGCCGAACACGGCCTTGGTGTTGGGGCGGATGGCCTTCTTGATCTCGGCGTCATCGGCCCGCTGGTCCACGAAGGTCACTTCGATGCCCATTTTCTTCAGCGTCACGGCGAACAGGTTGAAGGTGCCGCCGTAGATGCTGGCCATGCTGACCACATGGTCGCCGCTCTGGGCCACGTTGAGGATGGCGATGAGGTTGGCAGCCTGTCCCGAAGAGGTGCACAGGGCGCCGACGCCGCCTTCCAGAGCCGCGATTTTCTGCTCCACGGCGTCCACCGTGGGATTGCCCAGACGGGTGTAGAAAAAGCCGGAAGTTTCCAGGTCAAAAAGCTTGGCCACTTCGGCCGTGGAGTCATAAGTAAAGGTCGTGCTCTGCACGATGGGCAGTACCCGGGGCTCACCGTTCTTGGGGGTATAGCCCGCATGCAGGCAAAGCGATTCGGTTTTCATGGGTTCCTCGTTCCGTAAAAAGTCCATTCGGCAGCGTCTGCCGGCCTTTTTTCTTATCTGATGGATAGGAGAAACACAAGCCGCAGCGCCCCAAAACAAAAGCCCGTCCTCAGGGAAGACGGGCAACGACGGCAACGACCTTTCGCAGGTCTAGATATCTTCGGGCAGATGTTCCTCGGTATACAGGGCGAACCCGGCCTCGCGCAGCATGCGTGCCCACAGCCCGTCACCGGGACAAAGGGTACGGCTGAACGTGCCGTCATAGATCTGCCCCACACCGCAGGAGGGCGAACGCCGTTTGAGGATGGCCGCCGTACAGCCGTGCCTGCGGGCCGTCTCCATGGCCAGGCGGGCCCCCCGGAGGAAATCCTCCGTCAAATCCCTGCCATCCTGCGACAGGACGCGCCCTTCTCTGATCTCGCACGGCGGGCGGGGCACGGGCAGGCAGGCCAGCCCTTCAGGACAGGCCGTGACGGCCTCTCCCCTGCGCACCAGTTCCTGGACCGCAGCACAGGCGTTGCTCCCGCCGTCATAGCGGCAAAATTCCCCGGCCAGACAGGCGCTGACCACAAAACGGCATACGGGCGTCGTCATCACAGCTCCGCATTCCGGCGCTGGGCTATGGCCAGTTCGCGCCGCTCGGCCATCCCGGCTTTGACGGCATGCTTCATGGCCTCCTCGGCAGACTGTACCACAGGGACATTGGTGTAATACAGGGCACCGCTGTCCAGCCCATTCTCTTCCTGGACGCGGTCATAATGCTGCCAGGCAGGGCTCAGGGCCACAAGGCGCGGCGTGATGACCGCGAAAAAGACCCACAGGCCGACGCCCCAGAGGACAAGCTTGCCCATCTTGAAGATTCTGTCATTCATGAGGATCACCCTACACCGGAACATCCGGGAAAAAAAGGGGGCCGTTCCCGGAGCGGCCCCCTTGATTGCAGATGAAACTTAGATCTTGGCCGTGATTTCGGGGAAGACCTTGTAGAACATGATCCAGGCCATGAGCAGCGTCAGGGCCAGGTTCAGGGACTGACCGCAAACATAGAGCAGGATGGGCTTGCCGCCCTTGAAGTACTTGCCCAGTTCGCGGAAGTTGGTGGTCAGACCGATGGACACGAAGGCCAGGGCGAAGAACCAGCCGCGCAGGGGCACGGAGATCTTGTTGATGCCGTTATCCACCAGCATCTTGCCCACATCAGCCCCCAGGGAGGAGCTGACCACGGACATGACGATGGAAGCCGTCAGGAAGCCCAGCACGAACTTGGGGAAGCGGTGCCAGATTTCCATGGCGCTGACCTTCTGGCCTTCCTGCACGTCCACCTTGGCGCACCAGTACATGGCCACGCAGAAGGCCGTCACACCGATGAGCATGTTCTGGATCATCTTGACCGTAGCGGCCACCTGCAGGGCCTTGGGACCGATGAAGGCACCGGCAGCGGCCACGGCGCCGGTGGCGTCCACGGTACCGCCGATCCAGGCGCCGCCCAGGACCTCAGGCATACCCACCCAGTTGATGAAGGCGGGCATGGCCACCATCATGATGGCGGTGAAGGTCAGGGACAGGCCGATGGACAGGGTCAGTTCTTCCTTCTTGGCGCGGCAGGCAGCGGCGGTGGCGATGGCCGCCGAGGTACCGCACACGGACATGTCGGCGGAAATGACCATGTTCAGGGTACGGGAAGGCATCTTGAGCACCTTCTGGCCGAAGATGAAGGTGCTGATGAGCACGATGGGGGTCACCACCCAGGCCACGAAGATGCCGGGAATACCGATGGCCAGGATCTTGTGGAACAGCACTTCGGCACCCAGCAGCACCAGACCGGCCTTGATGAAGTATTCCACCTGGGCGCCGTCCTTGACCAGCTTGGGCGTGCCGATGGTATTGGCGATGATCATGCCGATGGCGATGGACCAGATCTCGGCGTTGATGCCGTACAGGCGCATGGTCTTCTGGTTGCCCAGGATGTTGGCCAGCACGCAGAGGGCGTAGATGATGAGGAAGGAGACGAAGAACTTGCCGGGATTCATGCCCATGAACACGGCACCGACGGTGCACAGGGCGCCCAGCACCAGACCCAGCACGATGAGGGTGGGGATGCGGTTGAAGGGCTTGGCCAGACCGGAAGCAGCCTTGGAGGCCTTCTTCTCGGCGCTCTGCCAGGAGTCGATGGCGGCCTTGGCGGCATCATTCAGACCGGCGTCCTGATAACCGGCAGCGGCGGCGACATCCTGGGCGGCCTTAGCCGTGGCCAGAGCCTCGGCAGCGGCCTGCTTGGCAGCGTCGACCTTGGGCTTGAGGGCGGCGTTGCGCTCGTCCGCGCGGGCCTGATCCATCATCAGGGCATCCAGAGGATTGTCGGTCCAGCGGGCGGGCGTTTTCAGATAAGCGATGACATCAGCCACCTGGGACTGCTTCTGGGCCTGCACGTTTTTCTGGGCGGCAGTGGCCTTGTACCATTCGATGGTCTTGAAGGGCTTGCTTTCCTCGGCCTTGATGATGGTCTCATATTCGTTGAACTTGGCTTCCAGGGCCGGACGCTGGCCAAAGCACAGCCATGCGGCCACGATCAGGAAAAAGAAGCCGATCCAGATGGCCCAGTAGTCTTCCTTCTTCCACAAGTCGGACCACTGCGACTTGGCACGGTCGACAACGACTTCGTTGTTTTGTTCCATAACAGACAACCTCCGTTTGCGGCCGGGCTGCTCCCCGCCACGTCGTATTGAAAATGGCAACAAGAAGGCTTCTTGCGGAGCGTTCCCTCCCATCCCGAAAAAAGACAGCGGCTTTTTTCACAAACCATCTTGCTCTTGCGGCGCGCACAGGCCGCACATCCCAAGGATAATACCGGGCAAAGGGGCAAAGTAAAGTAAACTATTCTCACAGGATAGAAACATTCATCCCATCATGTCGCCATGGAAAATCAACAGGTTAGATATCATGTGAAATATTTTGTAATGCGGCATCCCGTAGCTGTGCCAAAGGGCACTTCCCTCCTGTCCGCTCCCGCATTTTTTCTGCCGGATACGAGGCCTTAAATTTTTTTCGATTTTTTTGTTGACAAGAGAGGCGGTTTTGCGTAGGTTCCATTTTCGCGATGGGTTGTCGTTCAATTGGCAGGACGGCGGATTCTGGCTCCGCTAATCAAGGTTCGAGTCCTTGCAGCCCAGCCATCACAACTTCATAGTGCGTCCCCATCGTCTAGCCGGCCCAGGACAACGGCCTTTCACGCCGTCGACAGGGGTTCAAATCCCCTTGGGGACGCCAACAAGAAATCAAGCGTAGCAATGTGCTTTTCAAAGTATATTTCTACGCTTTTTTTCTTTTCTCAATCTCCCTTCCTTTTCAAAAGCCCTTTTCAGCGCTGGTGATCCAGCCTGGAAGGGGCTTTTTGTCTTTTCCACCTTCTCCATTGCACGAGCAAGTTGACTGACAGGCATTGTCTTACCCGAAAGTCCACGGAGAGGGAATGCCCTCCCGCGTCCGGGCAAGCCTTGCTTGTAAACGCTTACATAAATTTCCCGCCGGAGACGATTCCTGGGGATCAGAAAAAGAAAGGCGAAACGCTGGCGTTTTTACGACCAGCGTCACCGGGGGATAGGTGCCCACGGTCTGACGAGCCAGCCCGCTCGAACAACAAACAACTCAATCGCTGGAGCGAACCTGAGAAAACTGTAGGCCAAAAGAAAAAAGCTCCTGTGGTACGAACACAGGAGCTATCTGCGGGAGCATCCGCAAATTTTGTGGATTAACTCTAGCCGAAAGGCTTAGCGGCGTCAAGCTCCGCAGCTCTGTTTTACGCTTTTTCCAAGGCCTGTCTGGAGCATCAGACATGGACACCATCACTCCGCAAGACCTGTCCGGGTCTCTTTTGCCGTCCTTTATCCTTCGGGAAGAGGTTTCTTCCGGCGCGAAACTGCTTTACGCGCTTCTTTGCAAATACTGCCATGACAAAGACCACTGCTGGCCGTCCCACAAGCTTCTGGCCGGTGAGCTTGGTTGCAGTGTCTCCAGCATCAAAAACTGGCTTCATGAGCTGGTGACAAACAAGCTGATCGCCATCCGAAGGGAAGAAGGCAGGTACACGAGTACCTATTACCTGCTTTGCCCTGCCGCTCTTGATGGCTCCACACCTTCCGGCCCTGACGGGACGTCCGGGATGCCCCTGTCCGGCGATAGCCAGACCGTGGCTACTGCTGGACAAAGCCACAGGCAACCCCTGGCTACGGAAATAAGTTTAAGAAACAAGAATAAATATTCCCCCCTTTCCCCCCGTGAACGGGCATGTGGCCGTTCCTCCTCGGCTCTAACCTTTCCGCGTCCACGCCCCTGCCGGGGCGGAAGGGGGGATTCTTCTCTTGCCGATTCTTCATTCGAGCAGTTCTCGCAGCGCTATCCACGCAAAGAAGCCAAGGAACTTGCGCGTGCCGTCTGGCATCGTCTTTGGCGGCGTGGTCTGCTGCCGTCGCTGGGCACGCTGCTGACCGCTCTGGATCGCTTCAAGCAATCCCCCTCATGGAATCGGGAACATGGGCGCTTCATCCCGCATCTTGTGAACTGGCTGCGCGGCCAGCGCTGGCTGGATGAACCCCATCAGGGGAGTTCCCTCCCCCCGATCACGGAATGCGCCGCCGATTCCGTCCGGTCGGGCCGTATCAGGCAGCGTGTGGATGAGCTTGAGAGAAGCTGGCGACGCACGGAACCGGAACTGGAAGCGGCTCGCCCTGTGTTTGAAGCCTTTTTGGCCCGCTTTGCTGACGGACACATAAAGCGGGGGCCTGCATGGGGCCTGTGGTCACTGCTCTGGCGTCAGGGGAAGGCCCCGGATGCGTCCACGGCTCCCGAAGGGAGCATGAGTGTCCTGGATTTCCTGAAAACAGCACGATACGCCTGTTAAGCCATGAATATGCACTATGGAATTGCCCGTGTTGAATTTCTTGCTGCAAAACAAGAAATAGAAACGATGATTTCCGAAGGCTATACCTTTGCGATGATTTTCAGAAAATTGAAAGAAAAAATTGAACACTCCACCGGCTAAAGCCGGTGGAGTGTTCAATCGCACAAGACCCTGCTGACCAGCTGGGGGGGACGCGCAGCTGGTCAGCAGGATGATCTGCGCGGAGACTATACCGCCCCACCACCATGCCACCTGCCTTCGGCTGGACTTTTACGAAGAATTGCTTCCGAAGCCGTTTGACGGTCATCTTGGGCCTGTCTGCTGCCAGCCCATTTTCTCCCGACTGGCTCAGCCATGGGTGCACTGTCCGGGGTGGGACACGAATCTTGCTTGCCCGGCCGGCAGCGTCACGCAAGGCAAGAGATCAACAAATCAGGATGTTGTGTCAGCACGCGCCAAATACACGCTCGCGGTATCTCCACCGAGGCCGTGTCCGATGATGCGAAAAGTCCTTCAGTAGACGTATAATCAGGATTGGGTGATTTGCCCGAGGTATTAGAATGCCAGAGCGCGGCAGGGGGAAGGTGTTCCGCTATGTTCGTGGTGCCGGATTACACGGCGGCCGGAGTAGTATGTCTGGGAGAGTGTGGTAGGGATCGCAGCTGAATAGCCGCTGGGGTGCACGGACATTTTTTGAAAATGCCTCAAAACGAAAAAAGCCCTTACGATTTTTCGTAAGGGCATGATTTCGTTGGCGTCCCCAAGGGGATTTGAACCCCTGTCGACGGCGTGAAAGGCCGTTGTCATGCGCCTGCCCGTCTTAGATTTCAGCAAGTTACAACTGCATATGAGGGCATATAGATGCACCCAAGAGCATATGCGATTGTAACCCTTTTTTGTAACCCTGCCTTCAAGCGCATTTCCGGGCAAGGCTCCATTCATTCCGCGCTTGATCTAGCTTTTCTTATCGCGTCTCCGAAAAGTGATGCCACCAGCAATGCGCGGCAAGCTTTTCTGCGCGTTCTGGCCTTCGCTGCCTTTGTTATCAGCCCCCCCTGCCGTTGGCAGGTAGGGCTTTTTTTGCACCCGTAACGCGGAAAAGGCAGCGAAACATTCCCATGCTCTGAGAGGCATTTTCGTGTCGTCTTTCGCCAGAGCCGGGAGGAATGTCGTCGTGACGTGGTGGTCACGGCCTGATGAGCCAGCCGCTCTTGAGCAACCTCAACAAGTTTGAGGCAGACAAAGCCCCCAAAAAAGAAAGCCGTTGAGCGGCAACTCAACGGCTTCCAAAGCAGTAACGCTTTTCAAACGAACATTGAAAGGACGTTAGCCGAAAGGCCTCATATTGTCAAGATGTGAGTCTGCTCTGTCGTCTTTTGGGGACTGGGAGACGCAAGCATGAAGACGTTCGCCCCCAAAGGAAATATTTTTGGCCCTATTTTACCGCAATTCATCCTAGAGATGCCCCTCTCATTAGGAGCAAAGGTCATGTACGCGCTGCTGTGCAATTACGCTTCGGACAAGGATCACTGCTGGCCCTCGCAAAAGACGCTGGCTGCAAGGCTCGCGTGCAGCGTCAGCAGCATCAAGAACTACCTCGCGGAGCTGGTACGGGAAAGGCTGATTGAGGTTCGCCATGAAAACTACCGTTCCTCGGTCTACTACATTCTTCAGCCGGAAGCGTTGCGCAAGAGGGCAGCTCCTGCCGGAGAGCGGCCAAAATCTGACTTCGGGCAGCCAGAATCTGGCCACATAAATAATCTTAGCAAACAACAAGAAGAAAATCCCCCCCTTCCCCCCATGAAGTCGGAAAGAAAAGACGCGCTGTCATCTTCTGCGCCTTCGGCGGGGGGCGTGGGTTCTGCTGAGCTGGATTTTGAAACAGCCTGGGAGAGTTATCCCCGAAAGGAAGCCAAGGGCTTTGCCCGGATGGCATGGTTCAAACTTCTGCACAGCGGGCAGCTTCCGTCGTTGCAGGAGCTGCTGTCAGCCATTGCCCGCTCCAGCGCATCGGAGAGCTGGCAGAAGGAACAGGGCCGCTTTATCCCGCAAATGGCTAACTGGCTGCGCGGACAGCGCTGGCTGGACTCGTCTCTGCCCGTGTCGCCATGTGTTCCCGCGCCTGATCCCCGTGTGCGGCAATTCATGCGGCAGAAAGAAGAGCGGGAACAACTGGAGCTGTCGCGGCAATGCCGGGAGAAAGAAAGACTCCGCCCTTTGTTCCGGGCCTTTGCCGCGAAATTCGATGCTCCCGACAATGAAGCAATGGCTTTCGGCATCTGGATGCACCTGCATTCGCTGCGTTGTGCGCCATCGGCTGCGGATGTCCCTGAGACAGCAGGCAGGAACATCATGGCCTTTCTGCGGGAGAGAAAGAGGCAAGCTCAGGAAGAACGCTATCTGACCTCCCTGCGCAAAACGCCTGTAAGTCAGTCTTACGGTGTAGAGCCTGTTCCTTGTGAGAAGAGTGTCGCGTCTTTCGCAACCGTAACCGCGTGCGCATGAAAGGAGCTGTTGTGAAAGGGGTTATTGCACTGGTTCTTTCTGTGGTGCTGCTGATGATGTCGGAGGGAACCGCCCCGGCGGTTCAAACGTCGTCTTCGCAAGAGGCCGAATCTTCTGTCCGGCCAACAGCTCCGATAACGACGCAGCAGGATCAGCAGCCTGCTGCCGGGAAAGCTGCTCCAGCCCCCAAACAGGATGCGCAGGCACTGTTTGAGGAAAGTCTGCGCCAGATGATGCCGCTGGATGAGCAGCATATTCAGCAATATCGGGAACGCTCGGATCAGCGGGAACGCGCATTGCTGCCAGTGCCGCCCAGCCTGAGAACACGCTCTGTGCGCGTATCTCTGGAGCCGGGGCGGGTCCCTGTGCCGGTATTGACGACGGCCAATGTCGCTACCTCGCTGGTTTTTCACGATGCGACAGGCCAGCCGTGGCCCATCACATCCGTTACCAACGGCGGCCCCACATTTTTTCAGGTACTGCATCCTGAATTGCCGGAGGGAAATCTTCTGAGTGTCATGCCTTTGCAGGGACATGCGACATCCACGCTCGTGGTTACGCTGGAAAAACGGGATGTGCCGCTTGTTGTGCGCCTTGAGTCTGATTCCGTCCGTTCCCCGGAACGCAAGGCGGATGCTCTGGTGCTTTTCCAGATAGCCCATCATGGCCCCAGAGCCGCCGTGCCGTTGATCAGGGAAGTCAGGGACACGGCAGACAGCGTCATGCTGGCCTTTCTGGATCGTGTTCCGCCGGAAGGAGCCGTTCGCCTTCGTGTGGAGCCGCCCCGAGAATCATTACAGGTCTGGAAGTATGGCGGCAGACATTATGCCAGAACGACGCAGACGTTGATGTGGCCGTCATGGACTGCCGTCGTCAATGGAGCCGGGGCAACGAAATGTTATGAGCTGCCCGTGACCGCACGGATTATGACCTCGCATGAAGGTTCCATGCAAACCTTCATCCTGAAGGAAGGCAGATAGGGATTGTGCCATGAGCGACATGACAAGTCTGGAAAAGAAAAGACGCCTCGTGGTTCTGGCTCTTGGCATAGTGATAGGGCTTTCCGTCCTTGTCCTTGCCTTTTCCCTGTTCTTTGCTGCGGAAGAACCGTCCAGCTCAGCCCGCATGTCTCCTGCAAAATCGGATCGTGTCAGCGGGCAGGCCGGGGGGATTGGTTCCGAGGAGTACAATCAGAAGCTCCGGGAACATGATCAGCGTCAGGCCAGCGAGGCGCTCAAGAGCGGGGAAAGTTTTGTCCCGACGCCTGTGGGAGACAAAAAACCCGTGGTCGTGAAGAAGGCGGAAACGCCTCCTGCCACGCCCCCTGTTGCTCCTGTGCGCGTCGCGCCTGTCCAGCCCCCGCGCACGGATAACGCCATGCTCAAGCGTATGCAGGAAGATTTGGCGACGCTGGATGCCCGGCTGGCCGCAGCTTCGACAGGACAGGGACAAATCGTTTATCAGCGGGATTTTTCAAAGGAAGCAGAGAAAACTTCTGTGTCCGATGAAGGACGGACGCTGGCCACCCCGGAAAAGTCCCCCGTTGCTCCGGTGGCAATCCGGGCCGGAGATTTGCTGTACGGCATCATCGACATCAGCGTGAATTCCGATGTGCCGTCTGCCGTACTGGCAACCATTACCTCCGGCAAATACTGCAATGCCCGTATCATGGGCACGTTTCAGCGCCATGATGAACGCCTCGTACTGGCGTTCAACAGAATCATTCCTTCTGACGGTGAACCCGTCCAGATAGAAGCCTATGCGGTTGACCCCGGCACGTCCGAAGCGTCGGTGGCCAGTTCGGTTAATACCCATTTTTTCAGCCGCTGGGGCGGACTCATTGCATCGGCTTTTCTTGAGGGGCTGGGAACGGCCAAGCGCTACAGCGGCTCTCAGAGTACGATCTACGGCTACAACGGCGAAACCAGCGATCAGATGGTCTGGAATACCTACAGCGTGGGCGATCAGGCATGGATAGCTGCCGGGAAGGTTGGGGAAAAAGCCGGAAAAATCTTTGAAAGGGGCTTTGATCGTCCGCCGACTGTCCGCCTTGAGAGCGGAACGCCTGTTGGTATCCTCATCGTGAGTGTCAAGGGCAGGTGATGCGATGGACAACTATGTTGCCAATGTCATCCCCCATTTGCAGCAATGGTGGCCTGTCATCATTCGACTGTCGTACCTGGCGGGACTGGGCTTTGCCCTGACAGCCTGTGTGCTGGCGATAAGCGGCAAACATCGCTTCAATCGCTCGTCGGCTGTCTGGACGTTCGTTTGCGCTGTTTTGCTGCTCAACTTGCCGGCACTCATGGATTCACTGGCCATGACTGTCTTCAATCAGTCCTCAGAACAGAGCCTGAGCTACAGCCCGCCGTCCTCTCCCGGTTCTGTCTACATCCAGTTTGCCGTCTACGCCATCGCTACGGTCGGCGTCATTGGTATTGCGCGCGGGCTGTATCTTATGCGCGATACGCCCAATCAGGCCATGAATTTCAGCAGGGGAATCGTGCACCTGTTTGGTGGCATTCTCGCCGTCAACCTCGTCACCTTCCTGCGTGGCCTTGGAGCTACGATAGGCGGTGACGTCCAAACATATGTCGCCAGAATCCTTGGCTGACATTCGGAGGAAGTCATGAAGAGCGTTGCAGGGAATCCCGGACTCATTTCGTCATGCCGCTGGACAGCCGCAGGGCTCGGCATCGCCGCTGTCTGGCTGCTTGCACCCGAACTTGTTCAGGCTGCCGTTCCGCTCGGAGAAATCGGGCAGAATGTGGCTGAAAACTCCAAGGGTGTTGCCAAGGGCATATCCCTTGCCGGATTCGCAACCGGTCTTGCTATGGGGGTCTGGGGCTGCGTGGACATGTACAAGGCCACACGTCAGCAGGGGCAGTCCACCTATACCAGCGGCATCATCAAGCTGCTGATCGGCGCGATCATCCTCGGCTTGGGAGAGACGCTCGGTTCCGGCTCGGCTACCCTTTTCGGTTCCGATCAGACTTCCGGCCTGGGAGAACTCGGCCTGTAACCCCATAAAAGGAGATGAGGCATGAGCATCTTCACATGGATACAGAAACATCAATCCAGGCCCCCGGCGCAGACCATGAGCGAATCGGATGCTCATGCCTCTTTTTCTGTCCATGACGCAACAGGCGTCATTGGCGGTCTGAGCTGGTACAGAGCGCAGTTTTATCGCGTCATGAAGCTGGCACTGGGTTTATCCGTTGCGCTGGCCGTCAGTCTGGGAGTCATTGCGCTGCTCCTTCTGCATCGCCCGACGCCGCGTTATTTCGCGGCTACTCCCGATTTGCGGCTTGCTCCCATGATCCCGCTGAATCAGCCCCTGCTGACGCAGCAGGGCCTCCTTTCATGGACAGCGGATACCATTGCGGGGGCCATGTCTCTGGACTTTCTGGAATGGCGCAAGAAGCTGGAAGCCCTGCGGAGCCATTTCGATGAGGATGCCTATAAGTCCTTTCTCGCGTCTCTGAAAACTTCCGGCATTCTGGAGATGATCAGGGAGAAGCGCCTTTCCGCATCCGCTGTCGCCACGCGAGCGCCGGTCATTATCGCCTCCGGTCTGGTAGGAGATACGGCCACATGGCGTATCGAATTCCCTCTTGTTGTTTCCTACGAATCCAGCCAGGGCGTTGAAAGTACGCAACGCCTTCTTGCCACTGTTCTTGTGCGCCGGGCTTCCACGGCCATAACGCCGCGCGGCGTCGTTATCCAGCAGATCGTTCTGAAGAGGGAGTCGTGATGCTTGATCGTCTGGTTCATGGAGTGGACTGCGGCATTCGTGCCCTGTCGGAAGTCTTTGCCGGGCCGGTACACAGCTACTGCCGGCTGGAAACGGTGGATGACGGCGTACTGGTAGCCGATGACGGCAGCCTGATCAGCCTGCTGCGCCTTGAGGGGTCGCTCAAACAGATTGGCGTCGAAGAGTTTGGTTCCATTGTTTCCTCTCTGACGGAAAAGCTGCAATCCAGCCTTTCCAGACCGGGCCATCTTGTTCAGGTGCTTTTTGAGTATGACCCGGAGGGAAGCGGGGAGCGGATTGCGGAACTCCTGCGGCCTTCGCGGCTTACCGCGCAAAATCTTGGCCTGCATGTCGGCAGTCTTCTGGATGACTGGGGAAATGCACTGAAAAGATATTGCGCTCTGGAAACATGCTGGCTGGTTCTGTGGACACGGCCTTCTGTGCTTTCCGATACGCTGCGGAAAACGGCACTGAAAGAGCGGGCTGCCGCCATGTCAAAGACTCCGGTCATTCCGGGATGTCAGCAGGTTTCCTGTGCCGTCTCCGCGCTGCATGATGCGCACAACGGCTTTCTGACGGGCGTTCTGGATGCTTTCCGACAGACGGATTTGCTGGCATGGCCGCTGTCGGCCCATGCGGCCTTGCGGGACATCAGAACGTGCATCGCCCCGGAGCTGACAAGCCGGAACTGGAAAGCCCTCATGCCCGGCGATCCGCTGCCTCTTCGTCTGCCGGACCCGGAGGCAGGGGATGAGCGTCACAACATGCTGTACCCGGATTTCAGGACGCAGCTCTGGCCGGAAGAAGGGCAGCTGCTCTCCCGGAACGCCATCCGCATCGGAGACAGGATTTACGGGCCGCTAATCATGACCCTCATGCCGCAGACCCCGAAGCCCTTTCAGGAGTTGTTCCGCATTCTTGCCAGGCGGGATGAGCGTCTGCCGTACCGCATCTCCTTTCTTATCGAGGACGGAGGTTTGCGTATGGGGCTGCGACCTCTGCTTTCCACGCTCCTTGCTTTTACCTCCTCGGATAACAAGCGCTTCAACAAGGCTGTGGATGTGCTGAGAGCGCTGAACCTTGAAGGCATGTGCTGCGTGAAGTTCCGCATCTGCCTCTGCACCTGGGCCAGCGTGCGGGAGCTGCCGGAACAGGAGGCATTTCTTTTGCTCAGACGCCGCGTTGCGGAACTGGCAAAGACTATTCAGGGCTGGGGCACAACGGATGTGGCCGAAGCTCTTGGCGATCCGCTTCTTGGTGTGACGGCGACGCTTCCCGGCATGATGCCCGCGTCTCCGGCTCCGGTAACAGCCGCCCCCTTGCAGGATGCCATCGGCATGACGCCGTTGCGTCCCGCCTCTCCTTGGAGGGAAGGCAGTCTGCTGTTCCGTACCGGAGACGGCAAGATCATTCCCTTTGCGGCCAATTCTTCGGAGCAGGCCGCATGGATAGATATTGGCGTTGCCCCGATGGGCGGGGGCAAGTCGGTCTTCCTCAATGCCATGAACTTTGCCTTTGTGACGCAGGCCGGGCTTTCCCGCCTTCCGTGGCTGTCCATTGTGGACGTGGGGCCGTCCAGTTCCGGCCTGATCACCTTGCTGCAAGAGAATCTTCCCGAAGGGCAAAAGCATCTTGCGGCATATCACCGTCTCAGGATGACGCCCGACTATGCCGTCAATCCCTTTGATTTACCGCTCGGTAATCGCACGCCCTTGCCGTCGCACAAGGCCTTTCTGACGAATTTCCTCAATCTGCTGGCAACGCCGCTGGAATCGTCAGCGCCTGCCGACAGCGTGCCCGGCATTATCGGCAGAGCCGTCAGCCTTGCCTATGACGAACTTTCGGACAAACGACATCCCCGGCTTTATCAGGCGAATACTCTGCCTGAAATTCATGAGCTGCTTCTCAAGGCCGCTGTTCCTCTGGATGCTTCGACAAGCTGGTGGGAAGTGGTGGATGCCCTGTTTGATCTAGGCTATCCGCATCAGGCTCTGCTGGCGCAGCGCTATGCAGTCCCCCTGCTTGCGGATGTTCTGACGCAGCTTCGCCAGAATACAGGAATTCAGAACACCTATGAGCCGCCTGTCATTCTCGGCGTCTGGCGTGCTCTGTCGGATGCCATTGAGGCTTATCCGCTGCTCAAGGAACCGACACAGTTCGATATTGGCGATGCCCAGATAGTCAGCCTCGATCTTGATGAAGTGGCTCCTCGCGGAGGGTCGGCCGCAGACAGGCAGTCGGCAGTCATGTACATGCTGGCCAGACATATTCTGGGCGGACGCTTCTTCCTCATGCCCAGCGATGTGCAGCTGATGTCCGAACGCTATCGAGCCTACCATGCCATGCGTATTGAGGCGATCCGGGAAGACCCCAAGCGGCTTTGCTACGAAGAGGACTATCGCAGAAAAATATCATCCGTTTTGATATAAAACATATTGATAATACAAGATAAATTTGAAAATTTGGATATACATGGATTTTCTTGGACGCATGGACATACCCCATTTTTGGGGGTAGCGTATGGGGTAAATCAATCTCAACACGGAGGATTACCCCAATGGCATTGACCGATACAGCCCTCAGAGCCGTAAAGCCCGGCGACAAGGCGCAAAAGTTGTTCGACGGCAAGGGACTTTTCATGCTCGTGTCCCCCAACGGCACAAAAGCATGGCGGTTCAAATACCAGTTTCACGGCAGGGAAAAACTCATTTCCCTTGGCCTGTACCCCACCGTCAGCCTGAAGGACGCCAGAGAACGCGCCGAACAGGCCCGCAAGACGCTTGAAAGCGGTATTGACCCGTCAGAACAGCGTAAACAGGAAAAAGTCGCCTACCAGAACACTTTTGAACTGGTTGCTATGGAATGGTATGAGCAACAGCGCGACAAATGGAGCGAAGCATACACCAAGACCAACCTTTGCCGCATGAAGCGCAATCTCTTCCCGGCCATAGGCTCAAAGCCCGTCAACACAATTTCCGCGCCGGAAGTATTGGCGATACTCCGAAAAATCGAAGCGCGGGGAACGAGGGACATAGCGCATTGTGTGCGTACAATCTGTTCGTGCGTTTTCCGCTACGCCATTGCTACCGGCCGCGCCGAGCGCGACCCGGCGGCGGATCTGAAAGGCGCGCTTGCCCCGCGCATACGCCGAAACCTGCCTTCGCAGACCACGCCGGAAGCCGTGGGCAATTTGCTGATTGCCCTGGACAACTACCCCGGAACTCTTGTTGTGCGGAGCGCCTTGCAACTTATGGCGCTCACGTTTTGCCGCACCGGCGAACTGCGCAACGCCGAATGGCGGGAAATTGATTTTGATGACGCTTTGTGGCGCATTCCGGCGGAACGCATGAAAATGTCCCGCGACCACCTGATACCCCTGAGCCGCCAGTCCATAGCGATACTGCGGAGAATGCAAAACTACTCCGGCAATGACGTTTATGTATTCCCCAACTACAAAACAGAAAAGCGGAGCATGAGCAAATCAGCCCTGCTTGGGGCAATACGGCGCATCGGCTTTGACACTGATGAAATGTGCCCGCACGGCTTCAGGTCTATGGCCTCCACCATGCTTAACGAGCTTGGCTATAACGCTGACTGGATAGAACGCCAGCTTGCGCACGTTCCAAGAAACATCATTCGCGGCATATACAACCGCGCCGAATATCTGCCTGAACGGCGGAAGATGATGCAGGAATGGGCCGACTACCTTGATGAATTACGCGAAAAAACGCGCAACAGTCTTGGTGGTGTATGAAAACAATTTTTGAAACAACACCCACAACCAACGGAGGAAAGTATGTCACAAACCATAAACGAAGACGCGCTTTTGCGAATCTCGCAAGTGCTGGAGCTTATACCCATAAGCAGAAGCGCATGGTGGCAAGGTTGCAAAAGCGGCAAGTACCCAAAGCCGATAAAAATCGGCCCCAAAACAACGGTCTGGAAAGCCTCGGACATTGCCAAAACGCTCAGGGAACTGACGGGGGAACAACAAAAAGCGGAGGAGAAAAAGGACGAAAAGCAGAAATGAAAATTGCCCCTGTTTTCGCCCGTCACGCCCGCAACTGTGCCGGAAGCGGCGGCTCTGTCAAGGCAACCCGCTATGCGGGCGGGCTTTGCCCGGCCTTGACATTCGCCGCCGTGCTTCCGGCGTTTCCGCTTCGCGGGCGACGGGACGAAAAAACGCTCCGCAGGGGGCTTCCGAACAAAAAAACTCCACACAAGCAAAAGGCAGAAAGGCCGAAAGGCAAAATACGCTCACGCCTTTTCTGAAACCGCTTTTACCCTTCACAGTTAAAAATAACTGCACTTTTTCCCGCCGGGCAGGTCAGTAGTCACGGCAGTATCAGCCTGAGCCGTGACCATGCTTTCCGGTTCAGGCTTGCCCGGAATTTCCGGCATATCCCCGACCGTTTGCGCCGCTTCCACCCTCGCCTTGCCCAAGCAGAGCTTTCATGCGCGAGAGCGGAGCCGATATGCCCGCTTTGGCGAGAGTGTCCCTGATTTCATTCAGGCTGTAACCTTGCTCCACGGCCTTGCGAATATCCGCCGCCAGAAACTCCACCGTTTCCGCTCTGGTCTTTCCGGCGTTTTTCACCGCCAGCCCCCGCAATGATTTTTGCGCGGCCTGAATCTGTTCCATTGTGTAGCGTTGCGCTTTTCCCATTGCCTTATCTCCTGTTGCGAAACTGATTTTTGCGAACAGACATATCATAATTGCGACTTTATTTTCAAGTACCAAGGGCAAGACGGCATTGTACAGTAATGCACAGAAAAGACTGTAGCGCACAAATATGCACAGTAACTTTTTTATGAAGTGAAAAATCATGTTTCATCATACAGAAAATGGCTATTGTACTCAAAAGAATAATACCGTCCATTTGCCTTTTTTGCTTGCACATAAAGAAAAATCTCATATATGTTCCAAACAAAATTCAGCGGAAAGCGTCATGCGCTGATTACTGGATTGAATGGAGGTTGTTTTGCATAACGATTGCGGTTTTTCTTCACAAGTTGGTAGCTGTCTGACGACAGCCACACACCTTGCCAAAGGCTGCGCCTCTGGACTCCACAGCGCATTCGGCGCTTCGCTTCTCACGCGCTGAAAAGGCAGGAAAGGCATGAAAGCAAAAGACAAGACCCTCGCGCGTTTTCAGTGCCGCCGGACGCTCAGGCTTACCGGCGAGGAGGACGCGCGTTTGAGCGGACAGGCGGCAATCGCCGGAATCTCCGTTTCCGAATACATGCGCCGCCTGTTCTTTGGGGGCAGACCGCTTGTCGCCAAGACGGACGGCCAGACCATCCGGGAGTTGCGGCGACTTGGCGGCTTGCTCAAATACAATTTTGAAGCGGTCAGGGAAAAAGGCGGGAGGAATGAGCTTGCGGAATTGAGCGCGACCCTGAACGCCATACGGGCGGTCATTGAGAGATTGAGCGAAAGATAATGATCCTGAAAAAGCTGAAGCGCACCAATTTTGAGAAGCCCAAGGCGACCATGATAGCCGCCCTGGTGGACTACATCTTTGCCGAAAAGGACGAATACGGCAACGACAAGCTGATGTATTCAGGAGCGTTGAACTTCATCACAGGGACTTTGGCGGCGCAAAAAAATGAAATGATTGCTCTTGCCGAGGAATCCGTACAAAGCAAAATGCCGATTGCCCACTGGGTTATGTCCTGGCAGGAAAACGAACTGCCGAGCCATGAACAGATTGACGAGGCCGCGCATATTTTTCTTGAACGCATGGGTTTACAGGAACATCAGGCGTTTTACACCCTGCACGGGAACACCGGCAATTATCATGTGCATATCGCCGTCAACCGGACAAACCCCTACACCATGAAAACGGTTCAGCCGCACCGGGGTTTTGACATTGAGGAAGGCCACAGGATAGCGGCCCTCATAACCCACAAGCAGGGCTGGGCAAGTCAGGAAAAAGCCCGTTATCGCGTCAACGAAAAAGGCGAGATAGTGCGCAATATAAAGTAGATACCGTTTCTTGAAATGCCGCAAACCGTCAAGCCCACGGCCAAGGCCGAAGACTTTGAAAACGCTACCGGCGAAAAATCGGCCATGCGTATCGCCCAGGAGCGCGGCCACAAAATCATCAAGACTGCCGGAAGCTGGAAAGAACTGCATGAAAAACTGGCGGCGGTCGGCTTGCGCTTTGAAAAGAAAGGGTCAGGCGCAATCGTGTTTGTGGGTGAAACAGCCGTCAAAGCCTCGTCCATAGACCGCAATTTCGGCTTGTCCAGGCTCTGCAAACGGCTTGGCGAGTATAAAGCCGGAGTGTACCCGCCGGAAGCGGAGGACATGCCGAAAATTGAGCCGGAGCCGGTCAGCGAAGTTTTCATCGAGCAATGGCGGGAGTACCGGCAGGCTCGCGCCGATGAAGCGGAGCGCCGGAGAAGCGGCAGGAAGCGCGTTGCCGCCGACAGGCGGCGAATACGGGAGCGACAGCGGGAACAGCGGCGAAAGAGCCTTGCCGCCCTCGCGCCGCACGGCCTCCCCATGCTGAACATTGCCCGGCATTTTCTCAAGGAGCAACAGCGGGAAGAAAGGGAACGGCTACGGGAAGAAACGCCCAAGCCCACGCCGCTGGGCAGCTTCAAATATTGGCTTGGGCGGAAAAGCAACCGCCTTGCCAATCTCTGGCGCTTCAGGAAGCGCATAAGGCCGGATATGGAAGTCAGAAAATTCGAGTTTCCCAAAATCGGCAGTCTGGCCGCGCCGTACCGCGCCTGTCTGGAAATTCTGCAAAAGGAAAATCCCGGAGCTATCGACGCTTCCCGCATGGACAGCCTGCTTGCCCTGCACATGCGCCTTGCCGGATACACCCCGCAGGAAACCGCCAATGAAATGTACAGGCAGGCCCGTCCGCTCCGGCGGGAGAAAGAAAACCGCGACTGGATAGACTATGCCCGGCGCATGGTCTGGTACGCCTTTGGCGCACCCGGAGATATTGACCTTGCGGCGGCCAAGCCCACAAAAGAACTCATACAGACGTTTCAGAGGGAAGCGGAGCGGATTGAAGCCGAGCGGCAGAAACCCAAGCCGCCGGAAGAACAGCCGCAATACCGTATGAGAATGCGCTGAAACACGGAGAGCGCCCTCAAACAAGGCGCTCTCCGTGTTTTATCTAAAGCCGGTAGGCTGGCTTCAGACACTAAGACCATCACTTCACGGCGCTTTTCAAATCTCCGTACCCCTCTTTGTCCATGTCGTCATAGTGGATGAACCGTATCGCCAGACTGTTGATGCAATAGCGCAAACCGCCACGGTCTTTCGGGCCGTCGTCGAAGACATGGCCGAGATGCGAGTCGCCGACCCGGCTGCGTACTTCGGTGCGCAGCATACCGAAACTTCTGTCTTTGTGCTCGGTGACCACCACCGGCGAGATGGGCTTGGTGAAGCTGGGCCAGCCGCAGCGGGAGTAAAACTTGTCGGCGGAAGAAAATAGGGGCTCGCCGGTTACCACGTCAACATATATGCCCGGCTCTTCATTATCCAAATACCGGCCTGAAAAGGCCCGTTCAGTGCCGTTTTTCTGGGTTACATTGTATTGTTCCGGGCTGAGCAGCTTTTTCAGCTCTTCGGCCGGCGGCTTAGAGTAGTTGCTTGCGTCCAGCGAGTCTCTGTCGCTTGCAGGAATATCTTTGAGACTGTCAAAGCTGATATGGCAATAGCCGCCTGGGTTCTTTTTCAGGTAATCCTGATGGTATTCCTCGGCCGGATAGTAATTTTTCAGGGGTAGAAGCTCCACAGCCAGAGGCTGCGAATATTTGCCCTGTATCTCTTTCCAGACCTTTTCCAGAACCGGCTTGTCGGCTTCATCGGCGTAATACAGGCCGGTTCGGTACTGGCTGCCCAGGTCGTTGCCCTGCTTGTTCACACTGATGGGGTTGATGATCTTGAAAAACTGCTTGGTCAATGTTTCCAGGCTTACTTTGGCCGGGTCGTAGCTGACGTGCACGGCCTCGGCATAGCCGGTTTTTCCCGAGCAGACTTCCCTGTAAGTTGGTTTTTCAGTATTCCCGTTGGCGTAGCCGGATGTGACGTCAAGCACACCCGGAATACGCGAAAAATATTCTTCCACACCCCAGAAACAGCCACCTGCGAAATAGGCATCTTTTAGGGGTTCAGTTGCTTGGGCGCTTACGCCAAAAAAGCCTGAGCCGAGTATGACCGCAGCCAGCATGAGTATATTTTTTTTCATAATATCACCTCTCTTGCGCGCCGAGGTTTGAAAGTTCCTTAATGACGCGCTCGTTGGATTCGTCTCCGACGCTTTGTTTGAACAGCCTGCCGTCCTTTCCCAGATAGACGAAAGTAGGGTAGGCTCTGATTCCGAATTCCTTGGTTAAAGCGCCGTTCTCATCGAAATAAATCGGGAAAGACAGGCCCTGCGCCTTGGCCCAGGCAGTGAAATCATCCTTGCCTACCTCGCCGTTCAGGCCGGGAGCGACCACGGAGATAACGGCTATATCTTCTGAGCCGGCATACTCGGCGGATAATGCCGCAAAATCCTCGAGACCGGCCAAGCAGAGCGGGCACCAGGTAGCCCAGAACTTTATACACACAGCCTTGCCCCGGAAATCGTCCAGGCTGGCCGGGGCGGCGTTAAGGGCCTGCATGCGGGCGGGATGCCTTTCAGAGTTTGAGACTGGCTCATTCTGCCCGGCCCTCAGCAACGTGATTTGCCCCCAAATCATCCAGCAACCCATAAGGATGATCAGGATACCCCCGGCAATTTTTATTTTGGGAAAATGCGGATATATGCCTTTGATGCGCCCAAACAGACTCCTTGAGCCAAGGGCCAGCACGGCAAAGGGCAGGCTCAGGCCGAAAGCATAGACCAAAAGCAGCCCGCCACCGGTAAGGGCGCTGCCTTGCTGTGAGGAAATGCCGAGCACTGCCCCCAGCACCGGCCCTACGCAGGGCGTCCAGCCGAAAGAGAAAAGAAAGCCGAGGGCAAACGCGCCGATCAAACCTTTGCGTGGATTGAAAGCCACATCCAGCTTTTTTTCCCGTTCAAGCAGGGGGATGCTGATCAATCCGGTCTGATGCAGTCCGAAGGCGATGATTATTGCACCGCAAGCCATAAAGAACCATCTGTTGCTTATGAGCCCGCCCAAAGCTCCGGCTCCGAAACCAAGAATGAAAAAGGAAGCGGCCAGGCCCGCAACAAAGGCAAACGCTTTAAAAAGGCTGGTGTTGTCTTGCTCCTGTGCGGAGTTAACGCCTCCGGAAAGATAGCCGAAATACACCGGCAAGATCGGAAGCACGCATGGCGAGAAGAAAGATAGAAGGCCAGCGGCAAACACCGTGGCTACAAATCCCATTGTGAGCATTTCCATAATATTACTCTATTGCATGACCACGCGCGGCCTCGTTACATGATTATTCTGACCGTGGTTCCTCGGCCTTTATGGCTCTCAATGTCGAGCGCCCAGCCGTGTTTGTCCACGATGAGCTTGGCGATATAAAGGCCAACGCCCTTGCTGTTTACCGCCTTGAAAGCCTGACTGGAACGGTTGATGATATTCTTTGCCGTTTCTTCATCCATGCCCTCGCCACTGTCAGTTATTTCGATTACGACGTTCCGGCCCTCGCGTTTGAGGCTTAGGCTGGCCCCGCCAGCCTGTGTGTACTTGATGGAGTTGGAAAGCAGGTTAATCAGCACCTGGGCCAGACGTACCGAGTCTGCCTCGATAATCACGTCCGGCTCAATATTGTAGATAAAATCCAGTTTTTTTTGCGCGAAGCCGCCCTCGTGGCCGATGGCGACCCTGTGGGCCAGATCGGAAACGTTTACCTGGGTAATGTTCAGATCAAAGGCGTCGTTTTCGTAAATCAGGCGGTCTTCAAGCTCGTTAAGCAACTCGCCGGTGCGGGCAACTTCGGCGCGCATTGCCTCAAGCCGTTCCCTGTCCGCCTCGTAGATGCCGTCGAGCATGGCTTCAAGCTGGCTAAGCAAAATTTGCAGTGGCGTGCGCAGTTCGTGCGAAAGGCTGACGATTAGCTCCTGCCGGAATTTTTCCTGGTTAAGCAGCGATTCGCCAAGGGTGTTGATGGAATCCGCGATCTCGTGCATTTCGGCCACATTGCCCTTGATGGCTATACGGGTTTGCAAGTGCCCGGTCGAAATATCCTTGGCCGCCACGGCAATTTGCCGGATTGGCTTGGAGAGCCGGTAAAAGAACAGCATGGAGATGGCCGCGCCCACCACGCTGATGCAGATTATTGAAAGCACCACCAGCCAAATGCCGCCGCCCCGGAATGCATCGGCTTCGGGTGAACTGATGTGGTTGCTGAAATAGCCGGCCGTAAGTTCGCCAACTGTTTTGCCGTCAACCGTTATGGGCAGCCTGACCCGCGTGTACTTGTGGTTGGGGTTGGCGCAACAGCGCTCCACGCCTTTTTCACTGGTGTAAACAGTGTTTCCGGCCAGGTCGGTTATGGTAAAATAATCGCCGGAGAGTTTGGCTGCGGCCCCGGTCTCGCTGCCGTCATAGCCGTTCCAACTACCATACATCTTGTAGTGCATGGCCACCTGCATGACCAGCATGTGCTGGGTCTCTTCATGCACCTTGTCCACGTAATAGGAAAAGAAGCGGTCGATGATATGTAGGCCGAAAAAGATGAATACAACCACGGTGATGCCCGTTATCACCACAAAATAGGCCGTGAAGAGTCTGCGGAATGGCTTGTTTTTACGCATGGCGCTCCACCCCCAGGCTGTAGCCCTGGCCGTGAACGGTTTTGATAATCTCCGGCTTTTTTGGGTCGTCTTCAAGCTTCTGGCGTAGGTGCGCAATATGCACATCCACAATACGATCCATGGCATCCGGCGAATCGATGTATTCCACCAGTTTGTCGCGGCTGACCACGGCTTTGCTGTTGCTGGCAAGGCAGAGCAACACCTTGTATTCATTGGGGGTCAGCTTGATTTCCGTCTCGTTTTTGCTGACCGTATGTTTATCCATGTAGATTGCAATGTTTTTGCCCAAGTGGATGACGTTCTCCATCGGGCGACAGCGTTTGAGCACGGCCTTTACCCGGGCCACCAGCTCACGCGGGCTGAAAGGCTTGGCCAGGTAGTCGTCGGCCCCAGAGGCGAAACCGTTGATTCTGGATTGCTCGCTACGTTTCGAGGTGAGCATGATTACAGGCGTGTTGTAGAGGCCGACCACGTGTGCGCAAAGGTCTTCACCCTGGCCGTCGGGCAGCATCAGGTCGAGTACGATGAGGTCGATATCGGAACTGACGAGTTTCAAGGCCTCGGCGATGGTCGCGGCGTGGAGCACCGCGTAGCCCTCGCGGCGAAGGTAGTCCATCACGGTTTGGGCGATTTTCAGTTCGTCTTCCACTACCAAAATATTGTACATAAACACCTGCTGTTCAGCGTAGTAGGGAGTTCTCCACAGCTTTCGCCAAACTTAGCTTCTAGGCGTCGGAGGCACAATGGAGAATTTGGCCTCCGGCTCCCCTGTTTTAACGGTGGAAAGCGGGGCCAAGGCAAAGGCCCCGCTCACCACCGGCAGCTTGGGAGCTACATTTTTTTCTTCATGCTGTCGCCTTTCATCACACCCTTGTCGTCTTTCATGCCCTTATCTTTCATCATCCCGTCCTTTTTCATGCCGTCGTCCATCATCTTATGGTCTTTCCCCATGGCGCCGTCTTTTTTCATGCCATTGTCCATCATGGTCTTGTCGCTTTTCATGTCGCCGGACTTGGCTTCCATGGCGATGGCCTGGCTTAAGGACAGTGAGCAGATAATGGCCGTAATGCTGAGAATGGAAAGAAGCTTTTTCATAATACCCTCCAGGTATGTAAAAATGAACACTCAAGCGTGTTGCCTGCTGGGACCGGCTACATTCAGCGGGTTGCCAGCCGTCTTGAGCTCAGATTTACAGGAGAGTTGTTAAGAAATTATTTAGGAATAAATATTTTTTGATTATGCCTGTCCAGCTTGAAAATTTTTTTCAATTTTAGGGGCTGTCCTAGTTAAGACTAATGTTTTGCTTGTTTTACCCAATAAGTTAGCTGAGTTAGGAGCTGTTTATGATTGCCTCCATTGAAACGCCATTCGCATTCCTTGAGGAACCAGTAAAAGTGTTCAGGCTTGATACCGTTAAAGCGACGCAAGTGCCTTTTGGCCTGATTCCAAAAATTTTCTATTCCATTGATATGATTATGCTGTTCCGCAAACTTCTGGGAATGATTGATGCGATGATGGAATCCGTTGATATCCAGGGCATTGTAAGCTGAAAATGTATCCGTATAGACTATACTGTCGGGTTCCACCTGTTCTTTGATGATGGGGAGAAGTGTTTCAGTGCGGGCATCAGGAATGATTGCCGTGTAAACTCTGCCGTTTCTCTTCAGTAAACCAAAAACAGCTATTTTTCCGGCAGCTCCCCGTCCTCTTTTACCTTTTCTTACACCTCCAAAGTAACTTTCATCGGCTTCTATTTCACCGGACAGTCGATAACTGGGGAGATGCGAAGCAATGAGACGTCGCAAACGCATGAAATAGGATGTGGCTGTGTTACGGTTTACTCCTGCCATTTCTCCGGCAGCCCTTGCCGTGGCACCAGCCACAAAAAATTTTATGAGTTCGGCCTGTTGCCGATAATTTAGTCTGCTGCGTCTTTCATACATGGTCTTATCCTAGCTCTTTTTTCTTAGCTAGGACAGCCCCCAATTTTATTATGTTCAAACCTAGATGTAATGTTCCAATAGGTTGTTCACCCTGCCTCAAGCCGGTAAAGCTGGAGTTGACAGACAACAGTAAACCGAGCCGAGGACAGGGTGAACAGCCATAAGAATGCCAAATTGACTGCACGCGGTCGAGAGGAAATGATCCGGCGGATGAGCGAAAAGCCCGCAGCCGCAGTTGCGGCGGGTTTTGGTGTAAGCCTGCGTACCGCCAGAAAGTGGATGAGCCGCTACAGGCAGGGAGGCTTTGAGAATCTTGCGGACAGAAGTTCTCGCCCGAAGCGATGCCGGGGCACACTGACGGAACAAGATTTTGGTTCCATTTTGGCTTTGCGCAAAGAGCGCCTGACTGGTGATGAAATTGCGTTACGTCTTGGCCTTTGCCGCAGCAGCGTGTTCCGGGCCTTGCGTAAACTCGGCTGCTCCCGGATTTCATCTTTGGAGGAAAAAGCGCCCATCCAGCGTTACCAGTGGGAAAAGCCCGGGCAAATGCTGCATCTGGATATCAAGCGACTGGGCAAGATTGACGGCGTTGGCCACAAGAAAGCAGGAACACGGCAAGTCCGTCGCCGCCACCCAGGCTGGGAATACTTACACGTCTGCGTGGATGATGCGTCCAGGGCAGCGTATACAGCGGTGCTCCCGGATGAGACCGCGGAATCAGCGATAGAGTTTTTATGGTTTGCGGTAGCTTGGTATAGCGCCCACGGCATAAAAGTGGAACGAGTACTGACGGATAATGGAGCGTGTTATAAATCCCAAAAATTCCGGGATGCGTGCCGGGAGTTTGGCATAAAGCATAAACGGACCCGACCTTACCGGCCTCAAACCAATGGCAAGGCGGAACGCTTTATCAGGACGGCCTTGAAAGAGTGGGCATACGCACACACGTATACCCACTCAGAGAAAAGAACAGCGAACTTGCCGGTCTGGACGCATCGCTACAACTTTGTGCGTCCGCATACGGCTCTTGGCAGAAAACCTCCAGCCTCAAGGCTGAACGGAGGGTGAACAACGTGTTGACACTCTACACCTAGAGCTTGTCCGGGCAAACCCTAAAATGTCCACTCAAAGCTAAAATTTTTAGGGGTATAAAATTTATTTTTCTAAATATGCCGTATAAATTAAGAGAGTTAAATAGGTAATTTAAATCCCGTCTCCGCATTTTGAAATTATGAGCATTAGCTGTGCTTCTCCGATGTGCTTATCAAAAAATGCCTTAAAATGGAATACGTTTACCCCGCTTTTTCGTCCCACTCCAGTTGCCCAATTTTTCCGAGTCCCGCTCCCTTCTGTCTAATCCCGTCCGCAAACGTCCTCAGCTATCCCGAATTTTTTGGGGTAACTGGCAGGGTAAATTTTTTTCAAAAAAATTTTTATTAAATTATATCAAGTAGATATTTACCAAAAAAGACTGAGCTACGATGAAGCGCACCGTGTGACCGTAAACACCTCTGTTTCCGGCCAGCTCCAGGCGGATATGACCACAATGGCCCGCGAAAGCCGCAAATGGAATCTGTCCATCGGCCTGTACACGCAATCCGTTGACGATATCCCTCCCATCATTACCGACGAACTGGCAACAACCGTCGTCATTCTCGGCTCCGGCACGGAAAAGAGCATCGATAATCTTTCCCGGCGGTTCGGCTTGAATGGAAGCTGCCGCCATGCGCTTTCCCGTCTGGGAAAACCGGACAGAGCAGGCTCCAATCTTGTTGCGCTGTTCAGAACAGGCGCGGGCATGTCCCAGCTCGTCCTCAGCTTGACCATTGGCCCGCAGTCTCTCTGGGCCTTCTCCACAACGACGGAAGACGTGACCATTCGCAACCATCTCTATCGTCGGCTTGGGCCTTCGGAAGCCCTGCGCAGACTGGCGCGTCGCTTTCCCGGAGGTTCCGCCAAGGCAGAAGTGGAGCGCCGTCGTCGTCTGGTCGGAGATCAGACGGAAGCGATGAGAAAATCGCTAATGTGATCCTTGAAATCGTAGACGAAATCGAGGGGGAACAATGAAACAGATGCTTTTCGCCCTGCTGCTGATTTTCGTTCCTGCCCAGGCATGGTCGGGGGGCTGTAGCTGCGGTTCCATCAACAGCATGATTACGGCGGCAAAGATGGAAACAATACAGGCTGTCAATGCCCATACGGCTGCCGAAGCTGAGGCCATCCGTTCAGAAATTGTTCTTACGGCACAGAATGTCATCGGCACGATCAAAAGTGAGTCTGCGACCATTATCCGGGCGATTGTGGCCCTTAAGGAAAGCAATGCGGCAGCCCTCAAGGGGCAGGGCATGGCGGATGAAAGCCTGAAAACGGAGGATATGTACGGTAAGGCTGCCCAGCCGTCCGGCCTTTGCGGGGCAAGTACGCTTGGGGCAGGCATACAGCTTGGCGCACGGGCCGGACAGGAACTTCAGGCGACCATGCGTGAAAAGCAGCATGACTACGGCAATACCCAGGGCGCCCGCCCTGTGGAGTTTCTGCAACGAGTTCTGGCGGAAGAGCATCCTTCGGAACAGGAAACACTGGAAGCACTGTTCCCCTTGCAGGGCACGCTGACCGGGGAGCAGGTGGCGCAGGCGCATGAAAGTATCAAGACGCTGGCCAATCCGCGCCCCCTGCCGGTGGTGACGGATGCGCAGAAGAAGACGGCAGCGGGACAGACCTACGCGGCCGCCCGCAGAATCCATGAGAACCGGCTTGCCGCTGTAGCCGAAGCCCTCAATCACCATGTGGTGCTGCATTCTCCCACGCTGCCGGAAGACGTGGCCGCATGGGCGCAAAATCAGTGGACAGAAGCCGGGGGAAGCGGAACGCCTCCCGGCCTTGTGGATGGCAGACTTTCAGAAGTCGGTCTGTTCAAGCTGCTCTCGCAGATGCGCGTCGGCAATCCTAACTGGTTTGCCCAGCTTGCCGCATCGACAGATACCGGCCTGTTGCGTGAGCTTGCCATGATGCAGGCCTTGCAACTGGAGCTGACGCGCAAGAATACTGAATTTCTGGATCGACTGAGCGTCATAGCCTCGCTGGACTTTCTCGCCCGTATGGAGGGAACCTCAGGTAAAGATATGGAAGACCTTTATGCCCGCATGGTCGGTGCACAGCAGTAGGATGACAACATGCTTTTACATAGAAAAAATATCCGCATGAGTCCCTGTTCTGGAAAAAATACAATCTTTTCCATCAATTTTATAAATCAACAGCCAATCTGGAGCAATATGCAGATCTCTGTGCTTCTTCCAGATACCCTTCAGAGGATGATCCTTGTACTCCGGCGGCAATTCTTCTTCATTCAACAAAATACGCATGACCACCTTGAGCTTTTCAAGGTCATATCCTCGTTGCTCCACTTTTTTCAAGTCGCGGCGAAATTGCGTCGAGTAAACAGGATTACGCATTTAAATACCCAGCTGACGAAAAAGATCGTCTGCATCCTTGGCGCGGTGCAGATTTTCACCTCTGTCAACTTCTTCCAGCGTTCTGCAAGTCAATTCATTGGGGACTTCCGTCCCGAAAGGCAGGCACTTTTCCTTGGCAATCTTGGTCAGCATCATACGACAGGCGTCGGAAACCGTCAGGCCCATCCCCGCCAGCACTGCAGCAGCCTCATTCTTAATAGATGGATCGATACGAGCACGAACATAATCATTGGCAGGCATAGTTTTTCTCCTTGTTTTGCTAACTGTAGCCCATTTGGGCATAATGTCAATTCTGCCGAGGAGTGACCTATGGCCGCTTCTGACATTCCCGCCACTTCGGAAGTCCTGCTGGAAACGGACGGCAGCAAACAGATTCTTGATGCCTTTCTGGGAAAGGGCTGGGATGCCTGGGGGCAAGGGCTTGGCGGTTCGCAGGCTGCGGAACTGATGCTGCAACTTTTCAGCGTCTTTAATCTCGTGGCTCTGGCTGTCATTTCCGCGCTGTTCGTCTGGGTGTCAGCCATTGCCGTAGCTGGAACTGCCCATGAGGGTGTACCTTTCGGCAAGCGGTACAGCTCTCTCTGGATGCCTGTGCGTTTTGTGGGAGCTATGGGGGCGCTTGCTCCTATTTTCAAGGGATTGAGCCTCTTTCAGGTTGCCATTCTGGCCTGCATCGGTTTTTCCATCAATCTCGGCAACTACGTCTGGGAACTGGGAACAGACTACTTTGTGGAACATGGGGGGCAGATGTCCGTGCAGGCTCCGCCCCAGAATGTCTCCCACTATGCGGCCATTACCAATGGCGCTTTGGAATCCCTGACGCTCCAGTATTACATGAGCGAGCGGCGCGGTCTGAATGTCTCTCCGGGGGGCGCATGGCAGTACAGCGGAAACTGGTTTCAGTCCGGTGGTGAATATACGTTCATCTTCAGTGGCAATGCCGGAAGTATCAGCGTCAGCTGTGTTAATGAAGGCGACGCCTTGTGCCGAGGGAAGGTCAATGCAGTCGGGGCGGCCATTTCGTCTCTTTCGGCTGTTGCCCGTGAGCTGGCCAATCCTGACACGCCAGCGTCAGCCATTCCGGCCCGTGCCCTCTATGACGCTGCGGATCAAGTTAATGAGGCCATTCTTTCCAATCTGCAAGAGTATGCCCGACAAGGCCAGCTTCAGAGCAAGCTCGGAGAGTTTCAGGAATGGGCTGCCCGCTACGGCTGGATCATGGCCGGTTCTTCCTACTGGTCTGTGGCGTGGATCAATCAAGAAGTTCGGGAAGCCATGTATTCCGGCATTGCCTACAGTCCGCATGAATACACGGAATCGGAACTTCATGCGCAAATGCGCGGCTTACAGGATTACGAAGCCGTCAGGGAACGGGTAGCGAACTATATCAAGACCGCCTATTCCATCCGCCGGGAAATTCCCCGCGCGGCCTCCACTCCCGCCGTTACGGATGAGGGCAGGGCCTTTGACGAGATTATCAACTGGCTGCGCTCCACGCTGAATCAGCTTGTTGCCGGGAATATCCTTCCTGTTGCGGTTGAGAAACTCTCCAGTCAGGACCCCATTCTGGCGGTTTCCAATGTGGGAGACTACCTGATTGGCACAGCCTGGGGCCTTGCTTCTGCTCTGGGCGTTGTGGACGTGACGCACGCTCTCGGCAAGGCACTGCCTCTTGTCGGCAAGGCCGTTCCCAATCTGGACAAATATATTTCCTTTGCGCTGTTTTCCGTCTTTCTCCCCCTTCTGCTGTACGGCCTGGCACTGGCCTATTATCTGCCGGCCATTCCCTTCATTCGCTGGATTTCCGCGCTGGTGGGCTGGATCATCCTTATCGTGGAAGCCCTTGTTGCGGCCCCTCTCTGGCTTTGTGCCCATGCGTTACCCGAAGGCGACGGCGCAGCCGGTCAACATGGCAGGCGCGGCTACATCCTTTTGCTGGGCATCGTCATTCGTCCTCCTTTGATGGTGACAGGCTTTTTTGCCGCGATTCTCTTGATGAATGTGCTGGGCCGACTTGTCGGGGCGGGGTTTGAGCTGTTCATTGCCGGAACGGCACAGACCAGAATAATCGGCATAACAGGCACGTTCGCCATGCTGGTTATCCTTGGCATTGTCGTCATCATGGCGGCTAACAAGTTTTTTTCCCTCATTCACTACCTACCGGAACATGTGACGAACTGGATTGGACAGCAGTTTCATAGCCTTGGAGAAAAGGAAGATCAGGCCGGAGCCAAGAATGTTTTTGTCGGCTCCACCAATGCTGTCAGTTCCGGGGCGCATGGAGCGCGTGAACTGCGCGGGGATGCCGTGCGACGCTGGAATCAGCCGCCGTCCGTGGCCCCGGAAGCCCCACAGGCTGCCGCCCCATCTGAATCTATTTCACAGGAGAGCTTCAGGAGCTGAATACCATGCAGGAAAACACAAAATATCAAGGGGTAAGAACCGCAGTACGGCAATCCAGACAACAGCTTGCGGCACTTGGTTCCGGCTTCAGCTCGCGCATTGCGGCCTTTCGTAAGCACCGCTCCGCCCCGGAGCAGGCTGCCGTAACGCAGGAATTTCATCTTCTGCTTGTGGCATGGGGCATTGAGGATTCAGCGGCCATCCCTCGCGTCATCAGAGGGTTGCGTCTGCGTTTTCCGTTGTTCGGTTTTCCCTCTGCTGCTGCCCTGACGGCGGCAGCATGGCAGCAAAGCCCTCTGGCCCTGATTACCGCATGTCTTGTTGTGCCTCCCTGCCTTCTGGGGATCATGACGACAGCCTGGAGAATTTCCATCCTGCGGCAACGTCGCTTTCTGCCGTTCGGGCGCTGGCTGTGGCACTGCGTCGGGCTATGCCGCAGGCGTGCATGAGGGGCGGGGGTGTGTCTCATTTCAGCGTTGAGAAAGGAGGAAGCCATGTTTCAAAAATTTGCAATGTGCCTGTGCTGCCTTTGGCTTTGTGCCTGCGCGGTCAGGGAAAGCGCATCGTCTGTACCGTCCCCTGCGGATATCGTTTCCACAACTCTCGGTCAGGCTGCGGAACAGGCGCATGAAGACCTGGCTATGGTCGCCAGATTGCGCGGTCAGGGAATGCAGCCACTGTTGCCGCCTCCTGATCCGGCATTGCAACGTCCCGTGTCCGTGGCATGGACAGGGCCGATGGAAGGAGCGCTCAAGGAAATATGCCTGCAAGTCGGCTATCGCTATCAGGAAGTGGGGAGGCCGTCCGCCCAGACCATGACTGTTGTTGTACGGGGGCAGAATCGCCCCGCGTATGAGCTGCTGGAGGATATTGCCTGGCAGGCGCAGCCGCTGGCTTTTGTGCGTGTCGATCCCATCAACAGAACCATTACGCTGGCAAGAACATCCGACAGGGAGAAGCGGTCATGAGCAGTGATTTGATCCCCGCCCCCATGCCGCGTGCACAGTTTGTACCTTCCCATGAGACAGCCTACAGGGACGGTTTTCAGGACGGATTTGCCGCTGCGGACATGTCTGCCGCTGGTTTCGTACTGTGCGGTTGCGGTATGGTAGTGCTGCTGCTTGCCTGTGGCCTGCTTGCCCGTCATACCTCGCGTCTTGTCTCGACGCTTTGCCGTTATCTTGACCGGCTGGGGGAAGACGGTTTCCGCTATCTTAAATCCTGCCTTCTTCCTTTGCTGGTCTGCATCATGCTGACCGGCTGTGCGGAAAAAACACAGGGAGATATTTCCAATCCCGCCCCGATTCCGCCCACGGTTGAGAATGCTCCCGCACCTGCGAACGGCAACAGGACCAAGAATGCCTTTACGCCTCATGACGCATCCTATCGTGAAGATGGTTCCGGGCAGTATCTGGCGGTTCACACACCAGTGGACACGGCTTCCGGCCCTCGTCCGGGAGAGCCTGCGGAACTGACATCTCTTCTGGAAATGAAGGGAGAAAAAAGCGCCGGCAACACGGCTGTCAGCCGGATGCGTCCCAATGCTATCAGAGAGGCTGCCCAGCTCGTGACATTTCAGACGGCCATTGCCTGGCGCTATGGCCAGCTTGTGAGGCAGACGGAACGCCATAGCGCCGTCATGGATGCCGCTTTCAATTTTTCCCCTCTGCTGCTGACGCAGGGAGATGCGCTGATTATGCCGCCTCTGATTGCGCGATCCGGCGCGTCCATGAGGATTGAAGACAGCATGACGGCCACGGCGGCAACGTCCACCTATGAATTGCTGGAACCGGCCCGCTATATCGCTGCTGCGCCGCACTGGCGCGAATTTCTGATGATGGATGACTTCCCCGCGCCGGAGAGCCCCCACCCCGCGGTACTGCCCAGAAACAGCGAAGAGCGGGCCATCTGGCGCAGTGCCGTGCGTGAAGCCTGGGCACAGGGGCTGGCGGAAGCGGATCTGCTCTATGCGGACAATGTGGCCCGCATGACGCGCAGTTATCGCGGAGCCATGCTCTATCACCTTCTGACAGCGCAGCATCTTCTGAGTCGTATCCGCACGGCATCCTCCGAGACGGGTATGCGCACCTCCGGGAAGGGAAATCTGCTGCATATCGGTCAGCGCGTCTACAGGATTACCGCCCCATCGGCCTTTACGGTTTCGCTGCCGACTTCCCCGAAAAAGGGGGCAGGCAGATGACTTCGGACTATTATCCATACGAGCCGCGTATCCGCTGGGATCATGGCGAATTCAACAATCTCCTGCTTTGGGCCACACAGCGCGGTATGTCTGATTTATGCCTGCGTTCCGGGCTTCCGGCCTGGATGCGCCTGAACGGAACATGGCGTCCTGTGACAAAGAAGGCCATCTCCACGGATGAGCTGCTGGCAGCGCTGGAGCGTCTGACGCGCAACAATTCCGTTGCCGCCCTGATCAAGTCCGGTCAGTCCGATTATGATTTTGCCCATGAAATAGAGGAATCGCGCGGGGTTCGCCTTCGGTATCGCGGCAATGCCACGCCCGTTGCCGACGGATATTCCACGGGCGTCAAGATTGTCTTTCGGGCAATTCCCTCCATGCCGCCCGCGCTGGAAGACCTGCATGTCGAAGCGGAGATTCTTGAACATGCCATGCCGCCTCATGGGCTGGTTCTGGTCACGGGCGTCATGGGAAGCGGAAAAAGTACGCTGCTTGCCGCCATTCTTCGCCGCATCATTGAAAAAGGCGGGCGCAACGTCAGTACCTATGAAGCTCCCATTGAGTTCGATTTTGACGCCATTCCCCATCCCGGCGGGCCGGTATCGCAAAGCACCATCCCGGAACATCTGAAGTCTTTTCTGACTGCGACGCGCAACAGCACGCGGACAGCCCCGGATGTGGTGCTGATCGGGGAAAGTCGCGACCCCGATACGCTCCGGGGCATGATTGAAAGTGCTGAAATCGGTGTTGCCGCCTATTCGACCGTACATACCCGTTCCGTGCCGGAAACGCTCAGCCGCATCATCAATGTCTTTCCCGTTGCGGAACGTCTTCAGGTTACTGCCACCTTGCTGGCCAGTCTGCGCCTTGTCATTTCGCAGCGCCTTGTCCCTTTGCCGGACAACAGCGGGCGCACGGCCCTGCGCGAATATCTGGCCTTCACGCCGACAATCCGGGAAAGACTGCTGGACACGCCGCTGGAACGTCTGATTCCGCAGGCGGAAATCCTGCTGGGCGAATACGGCCAGCGGATTCAGGACGCTGCGGAACGCGCCTATGCCGCCGGGCGCATCGGCAGGGAGAACTATCTGGCAATTCTGGCGGAACGCAAAAGACGGGAGGTAAAAGCATGATGACCGGCGACATTCTCTGGCGGGATACGGGCATTACGCCCAAAATCCTTGTTCTGGATGCCCGCGCCGTCTTTCCGCTGCTTCTGTGGCTTTTCCATTGGGCATGGTGGACGGCAAGCCTTGCGATGCTGGGCATCATCGGTCTGTATCTTGTTCAGCGTACCGGCATGTCGCCTCTTGCCTGCCTTCGCGCCATCCGAACGGCGATTATGGGCAGGAGGCGGGAAACCAGATATTCCGAAACCCTTTGGCGCAAGCGGTGCCGGTGGTAAGCCGCCTTGCTTCGTGGAGATTTTGCGTATGCAGAACAATCAGCGTAACAGCCTCGGACTTTTCGACGCTTCCCGGCGCTCTGGCGAAAAGGAATGCGTGCTTTTTTCACGCGAAGATATTGAACGCCAGCTTGATGCCGGAGCCTTTCTGCTGCCGCGGGAAGAAGCCGTCGCGGCAGGTTTCCTCAATCCGCAGGATATGCAGGATTGCGTCATTATCGACATCAGGGAGGCCGACCAGTGAGCCCTGCAAAAGAAAGGAAAAATCGCTTTCAGGTCAGCCGTGAAGTTCAGGAGGAGTTCGTCAACGGCATTGCCGAAACCATGCTCTCGCTGGCGGAAAAGGCCGGTAAATGGCAGCAGGGGTGGACTTCCGACACGCCTGTGGGGATGCCCTTCTGTCCTGTGACCGGCAGGGAATACAGCGGTGCAAATATGGTGCGTCTGCTGCTGGCCAGTATTGCCAGAGGCTATGCCGATGACCGCTGGATGACCTTCAGACAGCTCCAGACCCTTCAGGAAGCTCATCCCGAATTGAAGATGAATATTCGCAAGGGAGAGCATGGTGTCAAGGTGCTGCGCCCTGAAGAGGTTGCCTACATCGTAGAGGAAGACGGGAGCTGGAAATTTCTTGGCCGGGAAGAACTTCGCCGTCTTGAGGAACTCAAGACGCAGGGGGCTGTGGTGCCCGACGTGGAGCGCAAGACGCTTTTCTATCCCTTCACGGTGTTCAATGCCGCCCAGATCGAAGGCTTTCCCGCCAAGGAACAGTCCTCGCATACTATGACGGAAATCGAACGGAATGAGTTGGTGGAACGCTTCATCGCCAGTTCCGGCGTTATCGTCAAACACTACGGTGGCGATCCTCTTTTCAGCCACAAGACAAATGAAGTGTCTCTGCCCTATCCTGACCGATTCAGCGGTACGGATGAATACTATGCTGCCAAGCTGCATGAATTCTTTCATGCAACCGGACACGAAAGCCGGGAGAACCGGCAGCAGAAAAAGGTGCAGACGCTCAAGGGCTATGCCTTCGAGGAGATGCGGGCTGAAATGTTTTCCATGCTGGCAGGCGCGCATCTCCGACTGCCCATGCCTGAGACCAATTCCGCGGCCTACATCGCACACTGGAACAAAACCTTTTCCGGCGGCGATGCCAAAGCTGTTTTTCAGGCGGCATCGGAAGCTGCCCGCATCCTGACCATGCTGCATCAGTTTGAAGTGGGCGAGCAGCCCGCAGCCCGGTGGTTTCCCAAAAGTGAGTCGTGGCCGGAACTTATTGAGCTGCAAATGCAGCGTGATGTGGCCAGCGGCGTCTTTGTCCATGAAAAGGAAGACTCCGGTACACAGATATTCGAGCGCCCCCTTCAGCGCAGGGAACCTGTGGAGCCGCTGTCACTTGATGAGGCCGCTGTTGCCTTCAAGAGAACGGACAACCCTGTCAGCAGGGCCCGCATCATCCTGCAAAGCCCGGACTTTCTTGATCTGGCGCTTCGTGAAGACCCCCATTCCATGCTGGATCTGGCCCGGCTTTGTGACCGTATGGCGCATGTGCTTCATATGGAAGCGGACGAAAAAATGCGTACCGCTCCGGGAACTCTGGAAAATCCTGAACCCCTGCAAGAACAGCGGGCGGCTGCCGCGCAGCGTATGAGGTTGTAGCATGAGACTTTTTATTGCCGAAAAACCCAGTCTTGGAAAGGCCATCGCCAGAGGACTTGGCGGCGGTCATACGGAAAACGGGCATATCAGGTGCGGTGACGATTGCGTTACCTGGTGCTTCGGACACCTTCTTGAACCTGCATGGCCCGAAGCCTACGCGCCGGAATATGCGCAATGGCGGCGTGAGCATCTGCCCATCATTCCTTCTTCCTGGAAATATGTCGTCAAGCAAAAGGCGGCTGCCCAGCTCAAGCTCATCGGGAAATTGCTGCGTGACGCGGCTGCCGTTGTCAATGCCGGTGATCCGGATCGCGAAGGGCAGCTTCTTGTTGACGAGGTGCTTGAACATTTCGCCTATCGCGGCCCAGTGTTCCGTATCTGGCTTCCCTCTCTTGATGACAAGTCTGTTCGTATCGCGCTGAACGATATCAGGGACAATGCGCCCAACGCCCCGTTGCGGGATGCCGCACGCGCCCGGATGCTGGCCGACTGGCTGGTGGGCATGAATGCCACTCGTGCCCTGACCATTTCGGGCAGAGAAAGCGGGAGAGCGGAAGTGCTGTCCCTGGGGCGCGTACAAACGCCCACACTGGCGCTGGTCGTTGGTCGCGACAGGAAAATCGCCAGTTTTACCCCCTCGGATTATTTCGTGTTGCGCGTCGGGCTTGCTCATGCCAGCGGCAACTTCTCAGCCGTCTTTATGCCTTCTGAAACACAGGGCGGGCTGGATGACGCCGGACGTCTTGTGGACATATCACAGGCTGCATCCATCATTGAGCAGGTCAATGGGGTACAGGGGACTATTCTGGAATCCCTGCGGGAGAAGAAAAGCACTCCCGCTCCCTTGCCGCACTCTCTGTCTTCGCTGCAAAAGGCCGCCTCTTCCCGGTTCGGCATGTCCGCGAAGCGCGTCCTTGATACCGCCCAATCCCTTTATGAAAAAAAGCTGACCACCTACCCCAGAACTGACTGCCGGTATCTACCGGAGGAGCAGTTTGAGGCAGCTGACGGAGTCCTGAAGGCACTGGCCTCGATTCCGGGTCTGGAACAGTGCGCGGGCAAGGCGGACGGCAAAAGAAAAAGTGCTGTCTGGAATACCCGGAAGGTAACAGCGCATCATGCCATTGTTCCCACCGGCGAATGCCCGGAACAGCTCTCCGGGGATGAACGCTCTCTGTTTTTGCTGATCGCCACAGCCTTCTGCCTGCAATTTCATCCTCCCATGCGCCATGAATCGCAGAAAATCGTGGTTGCTCTTGGAGATACCCGCTGGGAAGCCACGGGACGCCGTCTTCTGGAAGCCGGGTGGACGGCCTTTGCCAGAGAGCAGGAAGACGAAGATGCGCAGGAACAGCCCCTTCTTCCTCTGGTGGAACAGGGGGACGGCGTGCGGTGTGACACTGCGGAAAGCGTGCTCAAAAAGACTGCTCCGCCTTCCAGATTTACAGAAGGAAGTTTGATTGAGGCAATGGCCAATGTCCATCGCCATGTTCAGGATGCACGGGCAAAAGCCACACTCAGGGACAGCAATGGCATCGGGACAGAAGCCACTCGCGCCAACATCATCGAAACCCTGAAGGAACGCGGTTATCTGGCTGTTGAGAAGAAATCGCTTGTTTCCACGCCTCTTGGAAGAGAAGTCATCGACCTGACGCCCCCGGCGCTGAAAGACCCCGTCACCACAGCCGCCTGGGAAGAGCGACTGGAATCCATAGCGCAGGGAAAGGAATCTCTGGAATTCTTCCTTGAGGAGCAGAAGCGCATTCTGCCCGAACTGCTGGCCCCGATTCTGGAGCGTAAACAGAAGCCGCTTTATCCCTGCCCGGACTGCGGCGCGGCCCTTCTGCGCCGCAAAAGCAAAAAAGACGGCTCATGGTTCTGGGGCTGCTCCGCCTATCCGGCCTGCAAGCGTCTGCTGCCCGATGACAAGGGCAAACCCGGCACTCCCAGGGCCAGACCGGTACTATCTGAACATGTCTGCCCCGTTTGTGGCAGGGCGCTGATACTGCGGACAGGTGCAAAAGGCGAGTTCTTTGGCTGTTCGGGCTATCCCGCCTGCAAGCAAATCTATCCTGTCGGCGCAAATGGCGCTCCCGACACGAAAAAAAGGAGCAGGAAATGAAGCGCATTCTTCTCCTTTCTGTCCTCTGCCTTTCCTTCGCCTCTCCTTGTCCTGCCTCGTCGTGTCAGGATGTTCAGGACGTTGCAGGCACGGCCATGCAGCAGCGAAACGGGCGCATTACGGATGTCTACAACACCCTTGTTCCTGATCCTGAGTCCGAACGAAAACCTCTGGCTACCTGTCTGGACTGCGTCAATGACATTGGCGATGCCTTCAATCTCGGCGTCACTCTGCCGGGCATAGAACAGCTTATCGAGGGCATGTGCAATCAGGTGGATTCCCTGATCCAGCAGAAAGTCAATGACGCCCACAATCAGGTGCTCAACAGCGTCAACGGCATCGGCGGTAACAACCCCTTCAAGGTTTATGGCACAAGCGGAGAATTTCTCCTCCAGCTGAAAGGGGGCCTCAAATGAAGGTGCCGGCCATGCTTTTTTCGCTTGTGGCCCTTTGCTTCCTGGCGGGCATCTCCTGTGCCGCCGAACGCGCCAGAGTCACGTTACCGCAGACACGCCCCTTGACGGCGGCCTGCGTTCTTGATGCGGCCCGTGCCGGAGGTCTGCCTGCAGCCGCGCTGTTTGGCATCCTTGCGACAGAAGGCGGCAAGACGGGCGAAGCTCTGCGCAACACCAATGGCACATGGGATATGGGACCGTTTCAAGTCAATACGGTTCATGTCGATACGCTGGCGGCAATGGGCATCGCCCCGGAAGCCGTCCTTCAGGACGGCTGCGTCAATGCGTATGCGGCAGCCTGGCTGCTGCGCAGGGAATACCTGCGTACCGGAGACATCTGGCAGGCCATCGGCGCATATCACTCCAGAACCCCCCATCACCGGGATGCCTATATGGCGCGGGTACGGGCCAATCTGGAGAAGCTGCATCACCGGGGAATTGCCATGTTGCCATCCCTTCAGGAGGCGCGCCCATGAGTCAGCCTTCCGATAACAGGGATGATCTGCTCTTCCTGTGCTGCGCCTTGCTTATTCTGTTCTGTGTCGTCATTCCGGGATTGTATGCTGCTCACTGCGGCAGTATCAACGGGCCGCTGCTCCGTCTGGCTCTGGCGCAGGTCAAGATATTTGCGCCTTTTTCGGAAGAAGCCCGGACAGCCCTCGCCCGCTTGTCTGACATAGACCCGGCATCGCTGAACTGGGAGCAAATGCGGCATATCCTGCATTACTCCGCTTCCTGGATACGCTGGCCGCTGGCACTGATTCTTGCCCTTTGCTTCCTGCATGTCTTTTTCCATGACCGTGTCGGGCGTCTTGTTCGTCGTTTCAACATGAATCGTCTGCTGAAGAACAATGCGGCCTCCTTCCCCTGTCTGTGGCCTGTTGTCGAGCGTGGCAGCTATCTGCTTTCACAGAAATCCTTTGATAGCGGACTGTGGCGTATTGCCCGCACGCCTGGCCAGTTTGCGCTGGAGCAGGGGCTGCTGCTTGATGCGGACGGACAGCCGTTTTCCCCCGAACAGGGCTTGCGTGACGGACTCCCGGATACGGAACTTCCCGTCTGGGGCAATGCCCGTCTGGACGAGGCAAAAACGCTTGAGGTGCTGCGGGCGCAACTCGGTAAACCGTTTGAGAACTATGCGGAACTTGCGCCATGCCGCCAGGCTCTGGCCGTTGCGTTTCTGGCATACGCAGGTGGGGACAAAAAAAGCGGTGTCTCCATTCTGGATGCCATGTCCCTGTCCTACGTCGAAAAAGGAGAGTGGGCGACGTGCTCCATTCTGCAAAAGAAAACCTTCCAGTATCGCTTGAAAGAACTCTGGGAGCGGCATAACGCGCTGCTCTCCGAGCGCTGCCTTTCCCGCCATGCGGCCTTTGAACTGCCGTGGTTCATGGCCCTGCTGTACCGCGCACGGCGCAAGGGGGTGCTGGCCAATTCGCAATTTCTCTGGCTGCGTCCGCTGGATCGGCCCCTCTGGTATGCGCTCTGCCAATGCGGGGGACGCACGGCCATGATGGAAGGGGCTGCCGCATGGGCGCATTACCATGCGGAAGAACAGGCCGGACAGGCTCTTTCCGAGCCGCATGTGGCCGCTGTCGTGCACAGTCTCAGGGCGGCGCTCAATGCCCAGGGCTGGCTGACGGAGATTTTCATTCCTCCCATGTCCGGCGCCCATGACGCATCCTTGCCGGAAATCGTTTTTTCCAAAGCCGAAGACGATCCCGAATATGACGCTAATGAAGATCAGACTCTGGCGCAGGAACAGTACTGAGGTGGCTCTATGACCAGAAAAATACGCGGTCTTGAAGATCATGAAACCCAGGAGCGCAAACAGCTCCTTCGGGATGTGCGCTCTCCCTTGCAGCGTCTGAACGATATGCTCAAGCTGAGACAGGTTCAGACCGGCGGTCTTTGTGCGGCCGGGCTGTGTCTTGTCCTCTTTCCCGGCTATGCCATCCCGCTCTTCTGTGTGGGCATGGCTTTCTTTGCCGCCCGGCGCTGTGCCATCCCCAGAGAGCATCTGCCCTTTCGTATGCCGCTGGGACAAAGGGGAAAGGATTGGGGCGATCCCTTGCCCGGACGGCGCGGATACGCTGCGCCGGAAGGAATCTTCTTTCTGGGCAATCGCACGCAGGACGGGCAGGAACTCTGGCTGAAAGCCAAGGATATTCTCACGCACTGCCTGTTGTTCGGCACAACCGGTTCCGGCAAGACGGAAACGCTTGTCTCGCTTTCCTACAATGCGCTGGCCACAGGAAGCGGCCTTTTTTACATCGATCCCAAATCGAGCGCCAAACTCCCTGTGCAACTCTGGCAGATGGCGCGTTTTCTGGGACGTGACGATGATTTCCGGGTTCTCAACTACAGCACCAGCGGCAAAACACGGGATAAGACGCCGGAACGGCTGTCAAACACGAACAATCCCTTCACATTCGGCAGTGCCGAGGGCCTGACCCAGCTTCTTGTCTCCCTGATGTCGGTTTCGGATGGAGCAAACAGCATCTTTGCCGACAAGGCGCAGACTCTGATCACCGGCATCATGTATGCGCTGGTGGATTTGCGCGACAAGGGCTTGATCAAGCTCTCCACCAGAGTCCTCCGTGAGACGCTGACGCTGGAAAAGTGCGTAGAGCTGGCCATGCGCCCGGAGCTGGACGAGGAATCCCGCGCCTCCATTCAGGCAGCTCTGGGAAGCACCAGCTGGATTGCCGGACGGGAGCTGAAGGATCAGCCGCCGTCCTTTGCGGAGCAGTTCGGCTACGCCCAGTCATATTTCGGCAAGACGCTGGCCAGTCTGACGGATACCTATTCCCATATCTATGGCGTGGAAGATGGAGAAGTGGACTTTGCTGATGCCATCATGCAGCGCCGGATTCTGGTTGTTCCCCTGCCTTCTCTGGAAAAGGCTCCCGCCGAACTTGAGAGCCTCGGAAAAATCAGTCTTTCCGCCATTCGCAATGCCTGTTCCGTGGGTCTTGGGGCGCGTATCGAAGGTAATGCCGCCGATGTGCTGGAGTCTCTGCCCACAGATACCATAGGCATAGGGCCTTACCTCTGCATCGTGGACGAGTATGCGGCCATTGTCACTCCCGGATTTGAAGTTGTCCTCACTCAGGGACGCGGGCTGGGCATCGCCGCCATTGTGGCCAGTCAGGATTATGCGGGCATCCTTGAAGCTGACCAGAAGGGGGCGCAGCAGATGGTTGCCAATACCTGCGTCAAAATCTTCATGAAGATGCAGGATGCCGAGAAAACCTGGGAATTGCTGCGCGGACAAGCCGGACAAAGCACTGTTCTCCGCACCACCGGCTACAGCATTGATGAAAAAATCAGTCCTGAATATCGGGATGCCAACGCCACAACGGTGGAGATGGAAGACCGCGTCGTCCTGCGGGATTTGCAGGAGCAGATCGAAGGCGAGGCACATTTCATCTTCAACGGACAGATTGTTCGCGGGGATATGTTCTTTGCCAATCCTCCCCTGAAAAATGCGCAGCTGCGAATCCCCCAGCTTCTTCAAATATCTCAGGAGGCCAGTCATGCATCCGCTCTGTAATGTGTTGTTCATACTGGCGATTGCCTGTTCTTTCGTGTTGCCTGTGTCGTCGCTTCGGGCCGGAACGCCGATGTCGGATCGTGTTGCCGTGGAGGCCGGAGTACGAACGGAGCTTGCAAAGGACCTGGCCCTGCCGCCTCCGGCCTTGTCCGATCTTTCCGGCAGACGCTGTCTTGACGGCAGGCCCGTGGACGGCATTCAGGGGGAAGTCGTCGAATACTGGGCCAATCTTGAATGGTGCGCTGTGTAAGTTTGTAAGGGAAGTGGGTTGAATACCCTGGAATTGCAAATAGATTCCATGCACGCCAGAGTTAGCGGTGCTTGTAAAAGCTGAAACTGCGAAAGCGGAACGTGAACATAGCATCTCTGGAAAAGGCACAAAGAATGACAATCACCGGTCATAGTCTTATGCAAGTGCAAGTCATGTATGGTGAAAGCTGAATTGCCTGAACCCTAGTCTGAGCAATATTTGGTTTCTATAACAACGAAGAAAAGGTGATTGAGACGTTGTAATGAGGTATATGATGGACTGGCATTCTATCTGTCATAATTTGCTGCCTCATGGCACTTCCCAATAGGGATGAAAAGACGAAAAGGGCACCTAACCATGACGTATCTTTACTTACAGATAAACACAGGATTGCCTAAGCTGGTTTGTTATAAAAGACAACCTGTATGGCAACGGAGGCTCCGTAGTACCCAAAGTCATGTTGTAATGACAATGGCAGAACGTATCCAATCGGTCCGCAATTACGGTATAAGTAAAGCAGGAATGCGACGAAAGCCGGAAATATGTGGGGGAAGGGAGCTATGGATGTCGGAATTACAAGTCATAAGTAGGTTGCGCTAATGCGAACAGAAACTACGATAAAGGCTATGAATTCCATTGCAAAGGTTTCCATGAGTGGAAGAAGGGTCAATGGCCTGTTCAGGCTGGCGACCAACCCTGAAGTTCTGTGGAAGCAAGCCTATGCCAACATATACTCTAACAAGGGAGCCATAACAAAGGGCGTAGATAGAAATACGCTTGATGGGTTCTCCGAAGAAAGGGTGAACCATTTGATTGGGCTGTTGGCAAGGCGTGAATATTGTCCGAAACCTGTACGGCGCACATACATTCCCAAAAAGAATGGAAAGTTGCGTCCTCTCGGTATTCCAACCGGAGACGACAAACTGGTGCAAGAAGTGGTCAGAATCCTTCTTGAGCAAATCTATGAGCCTATTTTCTCTGAAAATTCTCATGGATTCAGACCGGGAAAATCCTGTCATTCTGCTTTGCGACAGGTAAAAAACGTCTGGAACGGAACGAAGTGGATTATTGAGTTTGATATCAAAGGATTCTTTGACAATATCAATCATAATAAGATGATTGAATTTCTGGAGAAGAAGATTGATGACAAGCGCATAATTCATATTATTCGTCAAATGCTCAAAGCTGGATACGCTCAAGATTGGAAATACAATGCTACATGGAGTGGGACACCACAAGGTGGCGTCATTTCACCAATATTAGCTAACATATACCTTCATGAACTTGATACGTTTATGGAAGATATGATTTGCCAATTCAACAAAGGTGAAAGACGAAAGGATAATCCCGATTACAAAAAGCTGTGTAGGCAGATGATTATAATCAATCGTGAGCTTAGAGAGCTTAGGCAGAAATTCAAAGAAGGCAAACCTTTGAATGATGCCCGCAAGGAGATACTACGCGAACGCCGAGAGATACAGAAAAAAATGCGAGTTATCAATTCCAGATTACACGTTGACTCTGAATATAGGAGGCTTCGTTACGTTAGGTATGCTGATGATTTCATCATTGGAGTCATTGGTACACGCAAAGAAGCTGAATCAGTAATGCTACAAGTGAAGGAATATATAAATAATGTTCTTCTGCTTGAAGTGTCTGAAGAGAAAACTTGTATCGCAGATGCAAATGATGGAGTTAGATTTCTTGGGTATGATATAAAGACATACACAAGCACAAAGACGACAAAAATTGCATGGGGAAAGGGAACTTGTAATCGAAGGACAATTTCAGAAAAAATGCAGCTCCACATTCCATCTGAAAAGATGTTCCAATACGCGAGTAAAAATGGCTATGGAGATATGGCAATATTCCGCCCAAAAAGTCGTCCTGCATTGTTACGGCGTAGCGATGTGGAAATATTGATGACATATAATGCGGAAATGAGAGGATTAGCAAATTATTATTCCCTTGCTCAAGGCTACAAAACAGCTCTGCAAAGAGTTATTGGTCTAGCCCAATGGAGTTTCTTTGCAACACTCTCTCATAAGCACAAGAGTTCCATAGGAAAAGTAGCTCGTAAAATGAAACTATCTGCTCAATCTGGATATGAACTGAAGGTAAATATCAACGGAATTCCAAAATCCTACAGGCTTTTCAGGTTGAAAGACCATGAACCTCCAAAAATCCATAATTCTAATGTGGATACTCCTTGGGATACTACACGATTCACAATGACTCGTTCAGAATTGGTGCAGCGATTAAATGCAAACACCTGCGAATATTGTGGGAAAACAGGGGGATATATGGAGGTTCATCACATTAAAGCTCTGAAGGATGTACAGGGAAAGAAGCAACTGTGGCAACAAATGATGTGCGCCATGCGTCGAAAGACCATGGTTCTCTGTGTTGATTGCCACAATGAGCTTCACCGCCGTGACCTTCCCTATTGGCGAGCCAAAGCAAGGAGGCATCCGTGAGAGCCGTGTGCATCGAAAGGTGCAAGCACGGTTCGGAGAGAGGGGTAGTGCATCCAGACCGGATAACGCGCCCCTACTCTACCTCCTACTGCGGCATTCAGGAAGTCATCAGGGCACAGCGCGAAGATATCAATCTGTGCATTGTGGTGCGCCATGCGCCCGCAGAGGCCTATGGAGAATCCCTGAAAAAGGCGCTCTGCTATGAGGCCTTGCACAGCTTTTCAGTCAATGCCGCGCATCGGTTCTGGGATGCTGTTGTTCCCAGAACGGAACTAGGGATTCCCGCCCCCTATGAAGGCATCCTTCAAGCGGCGCTGCAGGAAGCGGCCATTGCGCCAGAAGCCTTTGGAGACGCCCTGCGCAAGGCGTCCACGCTGGTAAGCGCGGATATGTTTGCCGCGCGTTCCCGCATCACTTCGACGCCTACCTATGTGCTGCAAGGAATCCGTTTCCCTGCCTGCGATTTTACGGCAGCGCAGCTTCGCCATGCTCTGGAACTTGCCGACAGGGCACGTTCCGGGGATGCGGAAGCCGGGGAGCGTATCGTTGAGATGATTACGCATGGTCTGCTGCATGAAGCCCTGATGTGACCCTTCCCGTTGACACCTGCCTTTTCTCCCTGTAAATCTTATTTTCAATGAAAATCTTTTAAGTAAGATTCAGGGAGAAAAGGTCATGGAAATTGCCAAGGTAACGTCTCGCGGACAGATAACCCTGCCCCTGGCCATCAGGAAAAAACTTGAGGTGCAGGAAGGGGATAAAGTCGTTTTTTATGAAGAAAACGGGCGCATTGTTGTGGAAAATGCCGCAAAGCTGACAGTCGCGCCCAGACAGAATTCCGGCGAATAGGAATCGACAGGGCGCGCCACGCGCTTTCGCTTCCTGCGCCTTGAGGGACGAAAGTGATGGCCAGACGACGCAAGCAGACCCATGATCCCCGCCAGATGTCTCTGTTCGATGCGATGGTGCATCATATTGAGCAGATACGAAAAGAAAATATTCAGGATGACATGCGGGAAGAGGCGCAGTCGGCGTCTTTTCCAAGGGATGAACAGCGGCCTGCAAGCGTTATTCCCGCATCAGACCAACAGAACATTCAGGAAGACAGGCAGACCAGGCCTTCCAGAGGCTGGTTCGAGCTGCTCGGCGATTCTCCGAAAACGATGAGACCGCTTGGCCTCAACGGACGCGGAGAGACGGTATATGAAATGGAAAACGGGGTACGGATGTACAGCCGTAATCCCGAATTCATGCAGACCGTTGACGGAGACGGCAGCACCCCGGAAGAACTGTTCCTGCAAAATAACCACAACTTCCTGACGATTCAGGAAGTTGCAGCCTTCAGACAACAACATTCCCCTTCTTTGGAGCGACAACATGCTGGACAAGCCGACAAACCCGCTGGACATCGCAAGAACCGTACTCAAGCCGGAAACAATAGAGGAAGTAAAGACGGGGGGATTTCCCAATTCAGCCTATTTGATTCTGGATCGCTGGGCGCTGAACTGCCCGGACGAACTGAAGAAGCTGGAAGCGAGAGACAATCTCGACTTGATGATTCGCCTCGATCAGCAGCAATCTCTGGAGAGAAGGATTCTGTGCAGCGAGACAGCCCGGCAGGCGAGCCTGAGGGGGATGTCGGATTGGGAAATTCTGGAGAGCTGCGGGGTGGAACTGAACCTGCCAACTACCGCATAACGCCGGAAGACCGTCTCGGCGTCGGCGGCGCAAAAAGCAAATACGCGGACAATGTGGCCGCCATTCGCCTGTTGCAACAGCTACAGGCTGGCGGCGTAAAACTGGCCACCCCGGAAGAGAAGAAGACGCTGGTGCGCTTTGTCGGCTGGGGTGGCCTGCCGCAGGTCTTTGATGCGAAGAATGAGCAGTGGGCGGCAGAATATCGGGAGCTGCAAGGGATTCTTTCTCCGGGTGATTATGCTGCCGCCCGCCGTTCCACCCAGGATGCGCATTACACTTCGGAAACCGTCATCCGGGCCATGTATCAGGGACTTTCCCGGCTGGGCGTCGGTTCCGGGAAAAAACTGAATGTCCTTGAACCGTCGGCGGGCATCGGTAATTTTATCGGCCTTTGCCCGGAAGAGTTCAATGCGCGTTTTCTGGCCGTGGAGCTTGATCCCACGACGGCGGCTATCGCCAGCTATTTGTATCCCAAATCAAGCCATAACAATAAGGGCTTTCAATCTTCCGGTCTTCTTTCTCCGAACTTTGATCTCATCATAGGGAATCCGCCCTTTGGCCAGCAGTCCCTGTATGATCCGGATTTCCCGGAACTGAAAAAGTTTTCCATCCATAACTACTTCCTTGCCAAGTCCATGCGGCTGCTCCGTGAGGGCGGCATAGCGGCATTTGTCGTCAGCCGCTATTTCATGGATGCGGCAGACTCGTCCGCCCGTGAGTATATTGCCGATCAGGCTGATTTTCTGGGGGCTGTGCGCCTGCCGGAGACGGCATTCCGTCAGAATGCCCTGACGGACGTTACGACGGATATTGTCTTTTTCCAGAAGCACAACGGCGAAAACAAGCGCAGCCGGGACTGGATTACCACGTCAGAAATTGAGGTTGACGACCTCAAGCAGGGCATCAGGCGGCCTGCTGTCGTCAACAGCTTCTTTGCCGCACACCCGGAGCAGATTATCGGGAGAATGGTCTACTCCGGGGGCATGTTTGCCGATGCGCTGAACTGCGTCAAAGACAGTCCCGCTACGGATTTGGGACAGGAGATCGAGTCCCGCCTTGCGATCCTGCCTGCGGCACAGTTCAGGCCGCGAGAGCAACAGCAGGAAAAAGCGCCCGCCTCACAGACGCTGAACCGGGAGTTTATTGACTCCGCCTACTTCCAGGCGCTGAAAATGGGGGCATTCTGCCTCGAACCCCGAAGCAGAAAAATCGTTTTCAAGACCTCCGGCAACTTTGGCGACGGCGGCTATGAACCTGTTTCCACAAAGAGCGAGTCTGCCCGGCAACGTCTGATTTCTATGATTCAAATCAGGGACAGCGTGCGCGAGCTGCTCAATGAGGAAAAGGGGAGCGGCGATGAAGGGCGCATGGCCTCGCTGCGACAGAGGCTCAATACGCAGTATGACACCTTTGTCAGAAAATACGGCCATCTCAATTCCCAGACAAACAGAAGTCTTATGCGGGAAGACCCGGAACATGCCCTGCTGGAATCTCTGGAAATGGAGTATGACAAGGGCATTTCCCCGGATATGGCCCGCAAGACCGGCAGGGCCGCCAGACCGGCTTCCGCACGAAAGGCGGCCATCTTCCGGCAGCGCGTTCTTAAACCGGCGGAAACAGCGCAGACTGCCGACAGTCCCAAGGATGCGCTACTTATTGCCTTGAGGGAAAGCGGCAAGGTGGACTTTGCCCGTATGGAGCAGCTCCTTGGGAAGCCTGCCGACACTGTGCGGCAGGAGCTGCAGGGGCAGGGGCTGATTTTTCTCAATCCTGGGACGGAACTCTGGGAGATACGCGACAAATATCTGACCGGCAATGTCCGGGAAAAGTTGCGACTGGCACAGGAAGCCGCCAGAACGGACAGCCGTTTTTTAAGCAATGTGGAAGCCCTGACAGCTGCGCAGCCCCCCGACATCGAAGCCGTGGATATCGGGGTAAAACTTGGCTCAACTTGGCTGCCGCCTGACGTGGTGCACGCATTCATTGAGCATCTGCATGGCGGGCACGGCTTTCAACGCGTGGAATATCTGCCGACGCTCGGCAGATGGAATGCGCATGTGGGTATTACCGACGGGGCCCTGAATACCAGCGTCTGGGGCATTCCCGAATATCCGGCAAGCAGGATTATCGAAGCCCTGCTCATGAACAAGCCCATCAAGGTGGAGAAGGATACCGGCCAGAGGGATGAACAGGGCAGGCCGATTATGGAGCTGGATCAGGAGCTGACGGCGGCTGCCATGCAAAAGGCCGATGAAATCCGGCAGACCTTTGTGGACTGGATATGGACGGATGACGACCGGCGGGTGCGTCTGGCCAGATTGTATAATGACCGCTTCAATACGCATGTGCCGCCCCGCTATGACGGTTCCCACCTTGAGCTGGTCGGAGCCTCCGCAGAAGTGAAGCTCCGCCCGCATCAGAAGGACGTTGTCTGGAGAGCCATTCAGGAAGGAACCGCCCTTTATGATCATGTTGTCGGCGCGGGCAAGACAATGGCCTGCATTGCCACCATCATGGAATCCAAGCGCATGGGCTTTGTCTCCAAGCCGATGGTCGTCGTCCCCAACCATCTGCTGCATCAGTGGCGGGATGAGTTCTACAAGCTTTATCCCGATGCGCATATTCTTGTGGCAGACAAGACGGACTTCACCAAACAGAACCGGGAGCGCCTGTTTTCCCGTATTGCAACGGGGGACTGGGATGCCGTTGTGGTCGCGCACAGTTCCTTCCGCAAGATCGACATGCCCCGTGACATTCAGCAGGAAATTCTGAAGGAGCAGATTGACGCTGTCGTGGACGCCATCGGAGCCGTCAAAGAAGCCAAAGGCGGACGGGCGACGATCAAGCAGCTTGAGAAACAGCGGGAAAAGATGGAGGCCCGCTATGAGCTTCTGCTGGCCGGAACGGGCAGGAAAGATACGTCCGTTGATTTTGCCGATCTGGGCGTTGATGCGCTCTTTGTGGATGAAAGTCACGAATTCAAGAATCTTGCCTATCAGACGACCATGAATGTTTCCGGTCTGGGCAATATCACCGGCTCTGCCAAGGCCCTCGATCTGTTCATCAAGTGCCGCTATCTGCAACGCAAGAATGAAGGGCGCGGCGTCTACTTCCTGACCGGCACGCCCATATCGAACACGATAGCCGAAGTCTACACGCTCCAGCGTTATATGCAGTATGAGGAATTGCAGGCCAAGGGCATCGAGCATTTTGATGCCTGGGCATCCACATTCGGCCAGATTACCAACGGCTGGGAACTTGATGCCACCGGGGTAAACTACAAACTCTCATTTTACGTCCAAATAGACTTGTTTAGAGTTATAATATTTTATATTTCAATATGTTATATTAAAACAGTCATCCAGAGAAGTCCAGAAATAGCGCCTTGCATCCCGCTGTTTTCCGGGTATTATTCAGGGTATCCATACAAATTGGCATTCTGAAATATTCTCATATAGTCAATTGATAATACTACAAATATTTTTATTTGTGGGTATCTGATACCACTGGATTCATGGGGATTTACGGGTATCCCGAATACGGAGAAAATCATGCTGGATGACCACATTATTCAAGGCTTGAAAGCCGCCGACAAACCGAAAAAGTATGCGGACGGCGGTGGGCTGTTCCTGTTCATTCCGACCAGCGGCAAAAAACTCTGGCGGCTGGCGTACCGTTTTGAGCGAAAGGCCAAGCTCCTTTCCTTCGGTGAATATCCTCAGGTATCACTCCGCGCCGCACGGCAACGCCGGGATGAAGCCAAGGCCCTGCTCAAGGACGGCATCGACCCGGCGGAACACAGGAAGGCCGCACGGACATCCGCCTCCAACGCTACGTTCCAATCCGTGGCTATGGAATGGTACGAGCGGGAAACCCTTCACTGTAAAAACCGCTATCGCTCCTTCATGATGCGGGGGATGACGGAATATTTCTTTCCCGTCTTCGGCGGCAAGGCCATGACAGACGTTACCGCCGAGGACATTATGAGCGCCATCGAACCGTTGCGGCAATCCGGGAAATTGCGCGGAGGACGCAGGCTGACGGATGTCTGCGGCCAGATATGCCGCTATGCCGTCGCCACCGGCAAGACCGCGCGGAACTCCACGGAAGACCTGCCCGCTTCGCTGCGTTCCAGACAGACAGGGCACAGAGCCGCCGCGCTCGACGCCGGGAAACTCGGTCAGATTATGCTGAACCTTGAGCGGCATGACGGCTATTTCCCTGTGCGGTGCGCCCTGCGGCTGGTTCCCCTGCTGTTCGTCCGTTCCGGTGAATTGCGCTGTGCGGCATGGAATGAATTTGATTTCTCCCGCAGGCTCTGGGTTATCCCCGCGAAACGCATGGCGACGAAACATGAGCATGTTGTGCCTCTCGCGCCACAGGCAGTCAAAATACTCAGGGAACTGAAGGAATACTCCGGTCATGGAACCCTGCTGTTCCCCGGCGTCCGTTCTCCTGAACGCCCCATCGACATATCCACCATCACCGTTTCCCTGCGCAGACGCGGATATGACGGCGTAAAACTGTCCTTTGACGGAATCCGCTCTCTTGTCGCCAAATTACTGTTCGACCTTGGGTACGAACAGAACATCATCGACGTGCAGCTGGCACACTCCGGGCGCACACGTTTTGACCCGTGGCGGCATCTGTCGGAAAGAAAAACCATGATGCGGGAATGGGCCAGATATCTTTTTCTTCTGCGGGACAAGGCGTTGCAGGATACATCCAGTCAGGGAGGTACGTCATGCTGACCGACACGCAAATCAGGAATCTGAAGCCCGCTGAAAAAGCGAAAAAGTACGCGGACGGCGGCGGCCTGTACCTCTATGTCGCCAAAACCGGCTCAAAACTCTGGCGTATGGCGTACCGTTTCAACGATAAGGAAAAGCTGCTCAGCTTCGGGGAATATCCGATTGTCTCCCTGAAGGATGCCCGGACAAAGCGAAATGAGGCGAAAAAGCTGCTTGCCGACGGCATTGATCCGGGCAAACGCAAGAAGGAGATGAAAAACGCCGCCCTCCTCGCGGAAGCCAATACCTTCGAGCATGTTGTCCGTGAATGGCACGATACGCAGACAGTCCACAATTCCGAAAAAGACAGAGGGAGAAAACTGCACACGTTCAAACACTATCTTTTCCCCGCCTTGAAACGGAAGCCCATTTCCGAGGTCACGGCGCAAGACCTGCTGCTGATACTCAAGCCGCTTGAAAGAAAGGGAAAGGAACTTATCGCCCACAGAATCATCCAGTATTGCGGCATGGTTTTCCGCTATGCGGTTGCCACAGGCAGAGTGCCGCGCAACATTGCCGCCGATCTTCGCGGAGCCATACGTCCGCATCGGGGCAGGCACAGGGCCACCATCGTTTCCGCCGAAAAAATCGGCGTGCTTCTGAACAGGCTGGACAACTATCACGGACATTTTCAGGTCAAATGCGCGCTGCGCCTTTTTCCCCTGTTCTTTGTCCGTTCCGCCGAACTTGTCCGTTCCGAATGGAGCGAGTTCAATCTGGAAACGCGGGAATGGCACATACCGGCCGAACGCATGAAAATGCGAAAGCCGCACATTGTTCCGCTGTCATCACAAGCCGTTGCCATTCTCAAAGAGCTTCACGCCGTCACCGGAGGCGGAACATACCTTTTCCCCTCAAGGAACAGTGTGAGGAAGCCTATCCACTACTCCACGCCCTTACAGGCGTTACGCGCTATGGGATACGGCAAGGAAGAGATGTGTATTCATGGCTTCCGGGCTATGGCCTCAACCCTGCTCAATGAACAGGGCTTTGAGCCTGACTGGATTGAGCGTCAGCTGGCCCACAAGGAAAAGAATACTTCCCGGTTCGCCTACAACCATGCCCAATATCTTCCCCAGCGGCACCAGATGATGCAGGCATGGGCCGACTATCTGGACGGCTTGCGCGAAGCAACACAGACGGACAATGACATGCTATAGCGCCATCTGAAGTCCGTAAAAGACAAATACGGCTAATACAACACAGTGCAAACAGTGTTTTTATGTGTTGTTAGAGTTGTGTAATTTCAATATATTGCACGATATCGCTTTAAAGCACAAAAACATGTCAAGCTGTATTTTGAATTTTTTTGAACACAAGCGGCATCTCACAGGACGCTATTGGATTTATCCCGCTGTATGCGGGGACTTCGAAAACGAAAGAGCGGGAAAACCCATGATATACTGTGCCGAACATAACCAGCCAGGAGGAACTCCATGCAAAATATACCCAATAACGCTCTGCTTCGTTTGCCGCAGGTACTCGCGCTCATTCCCGTCAGCCGCAGCGCGTGGTGGGCGGGCTGCAAAAGCGGCCGCTATCCGAAACCCGTCAAACTCGGCCCGCGCACAACGGCGTGGAGAGCGGCGGATATTGCCGCACTTCTGGAAAAGCTCACCGCCGAACCGGAGGAAAAATGAACTTCGCTTCTTCCCCGGCTTTTCGTCCGTCACACCCGCACGGGTGCCGGAAGCGGTCATCCGGTCAAGGCCATGCCCTGTCGGGCCGCTTCGCGGGCCTTGACAGGATGCCCTTGCTTTCCGGCTATGGACGGTTGCGGGCGACGGACGAGGAAGCCTCCGGCGGGGGCTCTGTCAAAGGAAGTCCGCTGTTCAAAAACACAAACGCAGCAATACAAAAAAGCATTTTCCGCCTCCCGCAATTTTCCCGCATACCGACAAGCGGCGGACACGATGCACATAAGGCCGCCCCGGCTTGCGCTCCGCAGAGTTCTCCCCATACATGCGCTGTGACCGCCCGCCCAGCGTTTATATGTCCGCGCCGTCATGTGCGTTATGCCGACCTTGCCTTGTGTCGGATACTGACTACACGGCTTGTGCATGGCGTTCAGGCATTTGCCGCATACCATCTCCTCATGTGTCGGATGTTTATCTGGAGCCGTCAGTATACCCACCAGCGACTCGCCGAATACAAGTCCGCGCCGCGCCCGATACGCACCCGCCGCATTCCCGATGCCCGCATCATGCATCCCCGTTTTTGCGCGGATGCCTGTTCGCTCGTCCGGCATTGTCTCCGAGGGCCAGCCTACGTTTCGTCTATACGCTGCGCGTATAGCCTCACGGCTGGCAAGGGGCGCTGCCCCTTTGAACCCCGCAAAGCCCAAAGGCAGGGAAAGCGGTGAAACGCGTCAAACCCGTTCGCACTGCCTCTGTCGTCGTGCGTGTGTTCCCGGAGGAGCGCGACATCCTCCGCCTCAACGCGGGGCTGCACGGCATGAGCATGTCGGAGTACATCCGCCAGACCTGCCTTGGCATCCGTCTGCGGAAAACGCCGGAAGAGAAACGGCGGTTGCGGGAACTGGCACGCATCGGCGCGAACATCAATCAACTTGCGAGATGGGCCAACACCTATAAACGCGCGGCGGAAGCCGTGGAGGTATTGGTGGCGCTGGCGGGCATCGAACAGCGCATTATCGAGTTCGCATCATGCGCCTCAACGGAAGATGAACCGGAGGCGGAACCATGCTGATGAAGGTCTTTCCGCACGGCACCGGAGAAGGCGACAAGCCCAGCCGCTATCTTGTACGCCCGGATTATCCGGGGAGAGACACAGCCCCGCCCCAGGTGCTGCGCGGCGATCCAGTCATGACCCGCGCGCTTATCGACAGCATAGAGCGGCGATGGAAATTCACTTCCGGCGTTCTGTCATGGCACCCGGATGAGAAGATCAGCGAGGCACAGGAAGAGGAAGTCATGGACGCTTTCGAGCGGGTGGCCTTCGCCGGTCTGGACGCGGATCAGCGCAATATCCTCTGGGTGAGGCATACCCATGCCGGGCATCACGAGCTGCATTTCCTCATTCCGCGCCTGGAGCTTTCCAGCGGCAAGGATTTCAATGCTTGTCCTCCCGGCTGGCAAAAGGACTTTGACGTGTTCCGCGACCTGTTCAACTGGCGCGAAGGCTGGGCGCGGCCTGACGACCCGGCGCGGGCAAGGGATGAGCTTCCGAAAAAAGCCAACCTGTTCAAGGCGCGAATGGCGAGATGGGGCAAGGAAATCAGAGAAAGCGACCGCGACCGGGCCAAAGAGGTTATCCATGCTTTCCTAAAGGAAAAAGTGACGCAGGGACTTGTCCGGAACCGGGAAGATATTCTGAGCGCCCTGAAGGAACAGGGGCTGAGCATCAACCGCGAAGGCAGGGACTACATCAGCGTCATTGCCCCGAACAGCGGCATGAAGATGCGCTTCCGGGGAGGTTTTTACGCCAGAGGCTGGACACCCAAAGTCGCTCAGGAAGAAGAATCCGAAGAAAAGAAAAAGGAAACAGCACGGCGCATGGTCGCCCGCCTGCAACCGGCTTTTGAGCGCGTCATTGAAAAACGCGCCGCCTGCAACATCAAACGCTATCCGGCAAAATGGAAACAGCTCCCTGACGAGGAAGCCCTTCTTTTGCCCCAGCTTCAGGAGGAGCCCCTTCATGACCGAAACCGAACGGATGCTGATGCAAAGCCTGAAACGGATGGAGGAGAACTGCAACGCCCGACTGACGGCCTTCGGCACGAGGATCGACGTACTGGAGGACAGGCAGATGCTGATTCAGACGGAACTGCGCACCTTGAAGCGATTGTTCACCGATGTCAGCGAAGTGTACAGCAGCTTGCAGACCTTGCTGGCGACCTTGAAAAACGGCGCATAGAAGGCGAACGGCAGAACCGACCGCGTATGCGGATGCGATAGGGAGCGACGCGCATGGGAAAGTTCAAACGCATTCCGGTGAAAGACATCAATGCCATGCGGAAAATCCTTGACGACCTGCCGGACAAAAATCTCGGCAAGACACGGGAGGAAGCCGCCGAACTGCTCAACGCCAATATCCTGAAAGCGTTTGAAAAGGGATACACGGTGAAGGAGCTGGCGGACATCTTGGCCCAGGGCAACGTGGTCATTCCCGCGCCCGTCATCAGGGCAAAGGTGCTTCCCGCGAAGGCGGCTTCGCGAAAACGTGAGCCGAAGCCCCGGCCCGAAACCGCGAAACCCGTCGCGGCTCCTCCCGTCACGTCCCACGCACAGGAAGAAATCCCGGACTTCTACACGCCGGACAAACCCGATTCGGAGCTTTGATCATGAACATTCAGAACAGCGTATTCTATGTCGGCGGCAGCAAGGGCGGCGTCGGCAAGAGCCTCTTTTCCTTCGCCCTTGTGGACTATCTTCTCAACAGAAACGCAAACGTCCTGCTTGTGGATACCGATACCGACAACCCTGATGTCTTCAAGGCGCACAAGGAGCTTGCCCTGCCGAATCTGCTCTGCCGTCTGAACTGTCTGGACGACGCCGACGGCTGGGCGGATTTGCTGGACACTGTACAGAACTACCCGGATCATGCCGTGGTCATCAATGCCGCCGCCCGTACCAAGACCAGCACGGCCAGTCACGGCGACATCATGAAGCAAGCTCTGCGAGAGATGCGGCGGGAACTGGTTGTCTTCTGGATAATCAATCGTCACCGCGATTCCATCGAGCTTCTGCACTCCTTTCAGGAAGTATTCACGGACGTGCCCATCCACGTTTGCCGGAATCTGTATTTCGGTGAAGCGCGGCGTTTTGATATGTATAACAGTTCCAAGGCACGGGAAGCGGTGGAGAAGAACGGCAGGACGCTGGACTTTCCGGCGGTCGGCAACCGCGTGGCCGACTGGCTGTATTCCAGACGCATGTCCATCCGCGCCGCCCAGACTGAAATGCCCATCGGCACACGGGTGGAATTGCAGCGCTGGCGGAGAGTGTGCGCGAACATGTTTGATTCCGTCATGGGGGAAGCGTCATGAGCATGGATACTGTGATTGATCTCGGCAAGGCGTGCGGCAGGGAATTGTCCGAAGCGGAAGCGGCGCGTTTGCGGGAAATCGGCAACAGGCTGAATCTCCGGGAGGATGACGCGCTCTGGCCGCTGCTGGCCGCGATGGAATATCAACGCATCTACTATGAAGCGTTGCCGGAAAAAATCGCCGGAGCGTCCAGAGCCATCGTGGACAGCATGGCCGCTGCCGCCGAAAAGGAAACTGCCGCCGCCCAAGCCCGGCTTACCAACAGTGTGGTGAAGGAATCGCGGAATCTTGCCTCGAAAATTCGATACGACAGGCTGGTGCCGATGGGACTGCTTGCTCTGATTTGCCTGCTGGCCTACGGGAGTCTGATGCTCTGGGCGGGCTTCCGTATCAACACCGGACGGGATGTTCCTCTGGCGGCAATTCTGCACATGCCCTCAGGCTGGCTCATCAGCGGGCTGTGTCTCGCGGCAGGGTTATTTTGCGGCGTTTTGAGCGCAAAGAGCTTCGTCGAAGAAAAAAAGGGGATATGGAAACAAGGAATCTCGGCACTATTACTTATTTTTACAGGATGCAGCATGTTTGTTTATTTAATAACATATTGAAATAGTATATCTATACCTATATATTCTAAGGCTCCTTTATTTTTACTGCTAGTCATGTTCATAATTCCATATAACACTACGAACATGTTGTTTTTCACCAACCAATTTTTCTTAATGCCTGAACAGTATTCTCTCTGAGCCTTAACTTACATTCTTCATTTGGTTGATGAATAAAATCCATAAGGAAGAAAAGCCAATCAAAATTCTGTTGATTTTTTGAAATCCCAAATTCTAGAGCTAAAGATTTTACAAATAGACCATATTGTAAATTAACAGCATTAAAATTTTTATATCCAAGAAGTTCAGATAATTGTCTTGCTGTCGCGGTATGTTCTGTGCATTGAAAATGTGTTTTTAAAATCTTCACTTTCGTACTGTGCATTACCTGAGCATTACGAAAAAGTTCCACAAAATCATCTACAGAAATGTCGCAAAAATTGTTTTCCATCGTAATATCCTATACTACTATTGATTATCTACCCATAATTCACATTGTTTCATCACAGTTTGGATAGCATCCTCCATACCCTCAGGAGGATATTTGTAACGTCTGAGAAGACGCTTCACAAGTATCCTCATACCGGCGCGTGCGCTTTGTTTCTTCTGCCAGTCGATAGTACGATTTTTCCTCAATAGTTCAGTCAATTCTTTGGTAAGTGACTTCAACTCTTCATGCTGATAAAAATCTTTGATAGCCTGAGGCTTTGTCAAGGCATCATAAAAGGCCAGTTCTTCTGTCGTAAGGCCAAGAGATTCACCTTCTTCATTTCCAGCGGTAATATCACCAGCAAGCTTCAAGAGTTCCTGAATTACTTCTTCATTGGTAAGCATACCGTTGAGATACTGATTCATAGCGCGCTGAATGATTTCAGAAAATTTTTCCGATCTGACAATATTTGTTCTTCGGTATACCGAAACCTGCTCAGCGATAAGCTTTTTCAGTATTTCTATAGCCAGATTCTTTTCTTTCATACCGGCTATTTCTTCAAGAAACTTTGGATCAAAAAGTGAAAATCCTTTTTGAACATCCGAAAAAAGATTGATGACTCCATCACTTTTAATACTCTGTTTCAGCAACTCATTAATACGGGCATTTATTTTATCAAGGGATAACTTCTGCTCTGTTCCTCCGCTGGCAAGACGCACCAGCACAGTGCGCACGGCTTCAAAGAAAGCGGCTTCAAGGCGGGTAAGCTCATCTACCAAACTCGCACATAAAGAGAGAGCTTGCCGCAGCAGCAAGGCCTCTTTGATGAATTTTTCCTTGGTATCTTTGTCATCAACCCCGGCTTGATGCTCAGCAGTGCTTTTTGCAAGCAGGAAGTTGGCCGCGCCGCTGATGCTTTTCGCCCGATCCAGATCATTGCCGTGCAGGAATGCCCCATAGTCAAAACCATGCAGAAAGTCACGGCAAATGGACAGCTTTTCCTGAAATTTGGGCAGAGCCGCTTTGCTGATGTCCGTATCGCCGTAGTTTTTCTGGTCTCGTCCGGTATAGTCGTGCATAGCCTGTTTGAGTGCCGATGCGATACCCACATAATCCACCACCAACCCGCCTTCCTTGTCGCCGAACACACGGTTTACACGGGCAATAGCCTGCATCAGGTTATGTCCGGACATGGGCTTGTAGACGTACATGGTGGCAAGAGATGGCACGTCAAACCCCGTGAGCCACATATCAACGACAATGGCAATTTTCAGGGACGAGGCATTATCTTTGAAGAGACGCGCCATATGCTCTTTGTGGGCCTGATTTCCAATGACTTTTCTCCATTCTTCCGGGTCATTGTTCCCCTGCGTCATGACGATTGCCACCTTATCCGTCCAGTCAGGACGCCGTTCCAGTATCTTGTGGTAAATCTTCATGGCAATGGAGCGTGTATAGGCCACTATCATGGCTTTGCCTGTCAGCAAAAACGCTCGGTTTCCTTCATAATGTTCAAGAATATCATCAACTAATGAGTTCAGTGTTTGATCCGCTCCGAGAATGGCCTCCATCTTGCCAAGTTCTTTCTTGCTTTTTTCGATGGCGTAAGGCTCGGCGTTTTGCGCCATCAAATCATACTCGGCGTCAATGAGTTTGAGAATCTCAGCATCAAGATTCAAATGGACAACACGACTTTCATAGTATACCGGGCGGGTTGCTCCATCCTCGACCGCCTGAGTCATATCGTATATATCAATGTAATTGCCGAACACTTCTCGTGTGCTGCGATCTCTGGAGGATATTGGCGTACCGGTAAAGCCAATAAACGTGGCATGTGGCAGATTATCACGAATGATTTTGGCTGAGCCTGTTATTGTTCTTGTTTCCACCTCGCCATCTTCCCGTGTGCGGGTTTGTATTCTGGGCACCAATCCATAATGTCCGCGATGTGCCTCATCCGCCATAACGACGATATTTTTTCGCAGAGATAAAGCCTCGGAACTTTCCTCAAACTTTTGCATGGTGGTAAAAATGATACCGTTGGCCTGTCGATTGGCCAAAAGCTCATGCAAATGCTTTCGGCTTTCTGCCTGCTGCGGAATTTGCCGCAAAAAATCGCGGCAGCGGGAAAATTGTCCATACAGCTGGTCGTCAAGGTCGTTTCTGTCTGTCAGCACAACGATGGTCGGGCTTTCCATCACCTCTTGCAAGGCATGAGCATAGAAAACCATCGAGAGGGATTTCCCGCTTCCCTGAGTATGCCAAAAGACACCGCCTTTCCCATTGCCAACACTAGCAGTCAGTGTTGAGGACACAGCCTTTTTCACAGCAAAATATTGGTGATAGGCCGCAAGGATTTTGAAAGTATTTTGCCCATCGACATTGAAGCAGATAAAATTTTTCAGAATATCGAGAAAACGTTCCTTCTCGAACATCCCCTCAAAAAAGGTATCAAAATCCGCATACTGCGTATTTTCATAGCTTCCATCCTTTGTTTTCCACTCCATGAAGCGATCCTCACCGGAGGTAATAGTGCCTGCCTTTGAGGTCGTCATATCGCTCATGACACAGATGGCATTATACGCAAACAAGGTAGGGATCTCATGGAAATAATTACGCAGTTGCCGGTACGCTGCGGAAGCATCCGTCTCTTCACGAGAAGGAGACTTCAGTTCTATAACAACCAGAGGAAGCCCATTGATAAAGAGGATAATATCTGGCCGTTTTTCTGAATGCTCAATAAATGTCCACTGATTGGCAACAACAAAATTATTCTTTGATGGATCATTGTAATCCAGCAGATGGACAATGGAAGAACGTTCCGTACCGTTTTCAAAAAATTTTACAGGAATGCCGTTTTGCAGATAATCCATGAAAACCATGTTTTTTTGAAGCAGCGAACCACTTTCCAGATTTTCCAGTTTGGAAAGGGCTTCGGCAATAGCCTGACGGGGCAAATGCGCATTGAGGCGCGGCAGGGCATCCCGCAACGCTGCTTCATGGAAAGGTTTATGGTAATCCCTTTCAAAATCAGGACCATAGATATAGTTATAGCCAAGCGAGGCTCTGAAAATCTCCAGTACGGCATTTTCATAATTACTTTCTGAATATTTTTCCGACATGGCGTTTTCTCCGCGTTATCGCTCATTGCAGGTATGGCAGGAAACCGTCAGAATGGCAATATCCGCCGATAAATGATAATTTAGCGGCCTAAATGTCGAGTTCGGAGACATCCAGCTCGCCGGACATGAGTTTAGGAAGAAGGCTGTCCCGTAAAGATGATAGACGCATATTTTCGCGATGAGTGCTTTCCATTTGCCCCAAGATTGGTATGGCAAGCTTATTGAATGTTCTAATCTCTTCCTCAGTGGGAATGTGGATAACATAAGCCATAATCTGTTGTTTATCGCCGCGCGGCATTTTAGTTCCTTTTGAACCCGCTACCATAAAGTCAAAAAAAGAATCCACATATAGAGTGCTATATAGATAGGCTGACAACTGTGACACTTTAGGAGTAAAGCAGAGAACATCCGCAGAACAGCCGCAATCAGAATGGCAGTAGACAATCTTCTTAAAGTAGGGGCGGATATTAGAAATTAAAACATCGCCAATCTGACATTTTGTCGCCTGTGCTGTTGTTGGCAAACTTGCAGCATCTACTGCACCAGCTTTTCCAGGTAGCATATTTTCTGTTGAGTAATAAGTGCTAAGCGAAAGTTCTGCTACGGCAACTTTTGTTTTAGAGTAGTCACAGAGATCGGCCAGTCTCCCCTGATTACCAGTGCCTTTTGAATAGCAAAACTGCTGCTGATAAAGCGTTTGAAGTATTTCAGCTAAATTATCATTTAGCTTGTTGTTCAGTTCGATTTTGCGATCAAAGACATTTAAGAATTCCCCTATTATTTTTTGAGCTTGATATGAAAGATCTGGAACTTGATAATTCATAATAGCTTTTTTATCACCGCGAGGCATTTTTGTGCCCTTTGATGTATGTGTAGCATACGAAAAGAAACTATCACTAGAAAGTATATAATATAAAAAAATCGGATTGCAATTTTGTTTTGCACGCATTACAAGTATATCATTTGAACAACCGCCACAAAATTTTGCTCTCCATATTTTCTTAAAATATGGTCTGATGTTGGAAATAAGGATATCATTTTCTGCAAAATTAGATACTTTCAATGTACTTGGTAATATCTCTGCGTCACATATCCCACCACGATTTTGAAGCATATTTTCTGTAGAAATATAATTTTGCCGAGATAATATACTTACTAAAATCTTGTCACTTGCATATTCGCATAGTTCAGATAGTTTACGATATTTCATACCCAATCGCCTCCAGCTGTTTCTTAATCTGTGCCTCCAGCTCATGGGACTTCTGGAACAGTTCCGAGAGTTCCTTTGTCAGACGCCCCATCTTCTCTTCAAAGGGTTCGCCATCGTCCTTTTGCTCTTCAATACCCACGTAACGTCCGGGGGTGAGGATATAATCCTGCTTGGCAATATCAGCCGTTGCCGCAATAGCGCAAAAGCCTTTCACCTCTTCAAGGGAACCTTCGGTAAAAGCGACATAGGTTTTCGTCAGCTTCGCTATGTCCTCTCCGGTTAGTTCTCGTAACTTTCGCGTCACCATTGTGCCCATATTCCGGGCATCCATAAATAGCGTTTTTCCTTTCTGTTTCTTGTCTCTAGCCAGAAACCAGAGGGAGACGGGGATTTGGGTGGTATAGAAAAGCTGCGGCGGCATGGCAATGATGCAATCCACCAAATCATCTTCAATAATCTTTTTGCGGATTTCTCCCTCTCCGCTGGATTGCGAGGAAAGCGAGCCGTTGGCCAGCACAAGCCCGATCCTCCCCCGTGGGGCCAGATGAAAAATCATGTGTTGCATCCAGGCAAAGTTGGCATTTCCCGCCGGAGGAAGGCCGTATTTCCAGCGCACATCATCTTTCAGCTTGTCCGCGCCCCAGTCTGAGAGGTTAAAGGGCGGATTAGCCATGATGAAGTCCGCCTTGAGCTGGGGGTGCCTGTCGTCAAAAAACGTATCGGCATGAAATTTTCCAAGATTGGCTTCAATCCCCCTAATGGCAAGGTTCATGTGCGCCATCTTCCATGTGGTGGGATTGGAATCCTGCCCGAAAATGGAAATGGTGTTGATTGTGCCGCCGTGATTTTCGACAAATTTTGCCGACTGGACGAACATGCCGCCGGAACCGCAGCATGGGTCATACACTCTGCCGTTGTAAGGCTGTAAAATTTCCACAAGGGTACGAACTACACAGGAAGGCGTGTAAAATTCTCCAGCCAGCTTGCCTTCCTGCTCAGCAAAACGGGAAAGGCAATATTCATAGGTTCGCCCCAGAATATCTTTCTCATTGCCGTGTTCAATCATCTTGATATTGGTGAAGAGATCCACCACATCCCCAAGGCGACGCTTGTCCAGCTCCGGGCGGGCAAAATTTTTGGGCAATATATCCTTGAGGCGCGAATTTTCCTTTTCAATCTCGCGCATAGCCTCATCAATAACTACACCGATTTCCGGCGTATGCGCCGCTTGCGCTATGCGAGACCAGCGGGAAGAAGGAGGCACGAAGAAAATATTTTCGTAGGTATATTCATCCCGATCTTCCTCGTCCCCCTCTCCAGCAGCGAGAAGCTCCTGATATTTGGCTTCAAAGCTATCGGATATGTACTTGAGAAAAATAAGCCCAAGCACGACGGATTTGTATTCAGAAGCATCCAGATTGCCACGCAAAACGCAGGCGGCATCCCATATCTGTTTTTCAAAACCAATATTGCTTGTACTCTGCTTCCCCATTTTCTTCTCCATGAAAAATTTCTGAAATATAAGGTTAGCAGGCAAAAGGTTACCCGGCAAGCAGCTTACCAGCCTATTCGTTCCTTGGACATACTGATCAATCCCGGTACAGCGCCGCCCCTCATTTCTGTCTGGTACTGACTAGGAGCAGCTTTTCTCATCCAGTATTTTACAGGGTAAATTTCAGGGTATCAAAAATATTTTTAAAGTTTTTATTGTCCCACTCAGGGAGGGGTAAAACCCCCACCTTTAGGTGGCGGCTTTAGCGTTTCTTTTGTAGTCTGTGGGCATGAGCAATTATCGTAAAGGCTCCCACAGTGTTTTTTCAATTCACCTGCACCTGGTCTGGATAACCAAGTACAGGAAAAAGATTTTGTCAGGCGACATCGCCCAGAGAGCCAGGTCGCTGATACGCGGCATCTGTGAAAAGCATCAGGTGGAAATTCTCAAAGGACATATAGCACCCGACCATATCCATCTTTTCGTTTCGATTTCACCAAGCCTTGCTGTGAGCAAGTTGATGCAACAACTGAAAGGCCGAACCGCGCATGCCATGATAAATGAATTTCCATTGTTGCGCCGCCAGTACTGGGGACGTCATATGTGGGCGCGTGGCTATTTCTGTTGCAGCAGTGGCAATGTGACCGATGAGGTCATTAAGCAATACATCACGCAACAGGAAGATGCAGATGAAACCTTCCGAATTGAGGGGGAATGACTTCAGCCTGCTTCAGCAGGGGCCATACCGGCTTTAGCCGGAACGCGACTTTAGTCGCCACGGTGAATCCACCGGCTTTAGCCGGTGGAGTGTTCAATCTATTATTTCATGTAATTATGACATAAAACAAGTGTCAACTACAAGCTGAAAAGCCGGTTCGCAAAGTTCCAGAATATCCCGGAACTGCTCTCTATGTACCGGACATTTGCCGATGTTGTCACCAAGAACGATCTTGACGAACAGGCAAAGCAGGCCGGGCTGTGTCCTCTGACGCCCCCTGTTACCGGCGGCAAGCCGTATAATGACGTGGCTGAGCGATCTCCGAATCAGGCCGAATACATGAACAGCATCATTCACCGCATGGAGAATCTGCCGCCAGACCCGCGTCAGGACAATCCGCTCAAGATTACCAATGACGCCCGCAAGGCAGGTCTGGATTTTCGCCTGATTCTCCCGGAAGCCGAGGATTTTGCAGGCTCCAAGATCAATGCTGCTGTCGAGCGCATTCATAGCATCTGGCAGGGCACGGCAGCCGACAGAGGAACGCAGCTTGTTTTCTGCGATCTGTCCACCCCCAAGGGTGGCAAGGTACTCTTTACTGATGCCAGCCCTCAGCGGGATACGGAATTTGAAACGCTGCTGGACGTGGACGGGACGCTGATCCCGGAACGGCAGGAACTGGCGGCACGCGGCACGGATAGCCTTGAAGAGGGAGACGAGAACGGCGAGGACGCGACCGTTGCTTCTGATATGGATGCCGTTATTGCGCTGTCATCCCGCTTTTCCGTGTATGACGACATTCGAAGCAAACTCGTTGCGCGGGGGATTCCGGCAGAAGAGATTGCCTTCATCCATGAGGCCAATACCGATGTCCGCAAGGCAAAGCTCTTTTCCGACATGAACTCCGGGCACGTTCGCATTCTGCTTGGTTCCACCAGCAAGATGGGAGCGGGCATGAACGTCCAGAAACGTCTGGTGGCCGCGCATCATCTGGATGCGCCGTGGCGTCCTTCCGACCTGGAGCAGCGGAACGGGCGCATCATCCGGCAGGGAAATCTGTTCTATGAGCGCGATCCCGACAATTTTTCGGTGGGCATTTACAACTATGCCACAAAGCAGACCTATGACGCCCGGATGTGGCAAACCATCGAGTACAAGGCGGCTGCCATTGAGCAGTTCCGCAAGGGGGACTTGTTGCAGCGCGTGATTGACGATGTCCAGAGCGAGGCCGCCAACGCGGCGGAAATGAAGGCTGCCGCATCCGGCAATCCGCTCATACTCATGCAGGTGCAGCTTGCCGCCGATCTGCGCAAGCTGGAAGCGCTGTATTCCCAGCATCAGCGTGGCCAGCATCGCCTGCGTGACCGCCTGAAATGGCTCGAAGGCACGGATGCGCGTCTTGCCGCAGCAGAAGCCGACCATGCCGCAAATCTGCGTTGCCGCGACGCCAATACGCATATTGTCCGGGAAAAGGACAAAGAGAAAATCCGGATCGAGCTGCGCACGGATGAAGGGCTGCTGACCGACAAGGACGGCGACAAGATGAAAGACCTGCTGCTGGGCTGCGTCAAGGGTGTTACGCGCAATGTCGGCGCAAAGGCCCTGTTCGGCTCCTACCGGGGCTTTGCCATGCACATTGTGCGCTATACGCAACCCTTTGGCGGCAAGGACGGGTTCCGTATTGTCGTCAGTGGTCCTGGAGAGCAGGAGTTCAGGCCCGACAATTTGATCTACACGTTCGATGACAAACTCAGCCTGTCCGGTCTGTTCCTGCGCATGGACAACTTTCTGGGCAAGGGACTGGACGAAAGTATGGAAAAATTCAGGGAGAAATGCCGACAGGAAAAGGCCGAACTGGCAACAGTACAGGACGCTCTGGGCAAGGAATTCCCCCAGAAGGCGGAACTGGCGCTGGCACGCGAGAATAACAGCGCCGTCATTCGTGAATTGCAACGGATGCAGGAGGATGCCAGCTATATCTCACAATGGACGCCAAAGATATTACAAACAGAGAATACTGAGGTTAATAGTGACAGTATAAGATCGCATAATAAGATATTTGCTATTAATTTTGGCTCTTGACTAGCTGAGATATCCTAAAAAGGTTATCCAGGCAGCCATGGCAATGAAAAACAAGTACGCATATCGTTCAAGAATTTCCGAGGCAAAAATTCGGCAACTTGTGAAGCTTTTTTCCGTTGATTTGACAGCTTCACAGATTGCGGAATTGTCCGGTGTTAACCGAAACACCGTCAACCGGTATGTGACGGCTTTCCGGGAAAGAATTGCCCGTTATTGCGAGGCGGAGTCTCCCGTCAAAGGGGAAGTCGAGGTTGATGAAAGCTACTTCGGCGCTCGCCGGGTCAGGGGCATCAGAGGCCGTGGAGCACGCGAAAAAACCATTGTTTTCGGCCTGTTCAAACGCAATGATAACGTCTATACGGAAATCGTTCCTGATTGCTCCAGAGCCACTCTCCAGGGCATCATACGTGGACGTGTAGACCTTGAAAGCGTCATTCATTCCGATGGTTGGCGAGGTTATGACGGGCTCGTCGATTTGGGATACCAAAAACACTTCCGCGTCCAGCATTCGCACAATGAATTTTCCAATAAGCACTCACATATCAATGGGATAGAAAGTTTTTGGAGCTATGCAAAAACCCGGCTGGTTCGTTTTAGGGGCCTTCAAAAACAAACGTTTTATCTCCATTTGAAAGAATGTGAGTTTCGGTTTAATCATAGACAAGAGAACATTTACCTTCTGGTGCTAAAACTGCTCAGAGAAAATCCTCTCAGCTAGTCAAGAGCCAAAAATAAATGCGTTCCGGCGCATTCTCCGTGTAGACGGAAGCGATATGGTCGCAGACTGTTTCCGTCACGTTCTGGAGCTGGTCGGTGTTGTTCCAAATCTGGTCAAACAGGGCAAGATAGGTTGATGTGAAGGGCTGTTCCTCCAGACAGTTGATCATGCGGGAGACGGCATTGTCTTTCTGATAGCCAAGCTCTACAGCCGTGAATCCCTGAATGCCGCAGTAGACAGTCTCTCCTTCCGGAGATGACACGCAGGCAAATTGCTGCATGGGAGCCTGTGTCCGGTTGGATCGAAACGTGGCTTTGCGCCGGAGCCAGTCAGCGCATTCCCGGGCAATGGCCCGTTGCGTCAGCTTGTTGCGTAATTGTATCTCAAATTCCGTGCCGTACAGACTGCTTTCCCGATGCTGCCGGGGAATGAAAAATTCACGCCGCTCTTTTTTGATCTTGCCTGCGGCCTCGTCCGGTACAAATGTCGGCTCCGTAAATATGAACTCAAAGGCTTCCAGGTGCTTGAGTTCTTTGCATAATGCCTCATAGGCGTACATGGAGAAACAGGAAGCCGCTATTTTCAGACGGCCCTTTCTTCCAAGTGCTTTTTTGAGGTCATCACCAAGAAGAATATTGATATTGTCAATAATTTTCATGGATTGCCGGAACTCCTGAAAAATCTTAAAGAAACCTTTGTATACCCTATTCGGCAGGCCAAGGAAAGCAGGGAGAGAATCCCGACTGTCAGGAAGGGGGAACTGATATTTTTGAGAGTATTGCATAAAGAATGTTATAATGGCATACTCCAGTTAAGGAGTTCTTTATGCAATACTGTCCAAAATGTGCGTCAGAGCGGATTGTGAAGAATGGAAGACACTTGGAGCGTCAGAGATTTCGCTGCAAAGACTGCGGTTTTCAATTTACCCGTGACACTCCCAGAGGACGACCGGCAACGGAAAAGGCAATGGCCATCCTGCTTTATACTTTGGGCCTTTCGTTTAATGCCATAGCACGTATTTATGGAGTTGCAACATCGACCGTCATGCGTTGGGTCCGGGATTTCGCTGAAAAAACTTATGAAAAGCCTTCTCCTGGGGAAGCTGTCATCATAGAACTTGATGAGATGTGGCACTATTTGCATTCAAAAAAAACAAACTATGGCTCTGGAAAGCTTATTGTCGCGATACCGGTCAACTCATTGACTGGGAATGTGGCAATCGTGACCAAAGCACTCTTGCAAGATTGATGGCAAGGCTTCGCTGTTGGTCTGTCTGGTTCTTCTGTACCGACAACTGGAAAGTATATCCACGGGAAATACCCGAGGACGACCTCATTCAAGGAAAACGGGGAACCGTGCGAATTGAACGAAATAATGCCCGCCAAAGACACTGGTTTGCCCGTTTCAAACGTAAATCTCAGGTGGTTTCAAGGTCCTTGCGAATGGTTGATCTCACAATATCTCTCTTTGCCAGATTTCATGTGAACGGGCAAAGAGAAGATATTTTATCATTCTTTTAGCAATACTCTCATATTTTTATTTATTATTAACGTGTTACGCCTAAGAAGATTTTTGTGCGGACGGGGAGACGATGATTTTTCTAGGACTTGGAAACTGCTTTTTAATATTTCCATATGAAAAAATATTGACATGAAAAAATTTTAATATAGATATATTTTTATATAAAACAGGAGGTGCGCTATGCATGTTTGCGCAGTTGCAAATCAGAAAGGGGGCGTTGGCAAGACCACCACAGTGCACAATCTGGGAATGGCCCTGAGCCGCCAGATGAAAACCCTGTTGGTCGATCTCGATGCCCAGGGAAATCTGACGGATGCCTGCGGACTGGCCTCTGCCGATGTTCAGGCGTCTTCCTACGAAGTCATGGCAGGAGACAGAGCTGTCCCGGAGGCAGTATTCCCTCTGTCCAATACATTGCATCTTCTCCCGGCGTCGCGGGATCTTGCTGTGGCCGAACTGGCCTTTGCAACGCGCATGGGACGGGAAAACCTGCTTAAAAAGGCTTTGCTGGGTCTCGATTATGACTACATCCTGCTTGACTGTCCTCCTTCACTGGGGCTGTTGACCGTCAACGCCCTGACCGCAGCGCACAGCCTGCTGATCCCGGTTCAGGCAGAATATTATGCGTTGGCGGGGCTGGAACTGATCCAGCAGACGATGCAAAGCGTGCGGGAGGCCCTCAATCCATCGCTGTCTCTTCTGGGGGTTCTCCTGACTTTTTATGATAAGCGTAAGTCCCTGAATCGGGATGTGGCCGAGGGACTGCGGGAAAGTTTGGGGGATATGCTGTTCTCTACCTGCATCCGCGACAATGTTGCCTTGGCCGAAGCGCCCAGTAATGGCAAGAGCATTTTTGAGTACCGGGCGAAGTCCTTTGGCGCACAGGATTACGGCGCTCTTGCCAACGAGTTCCTTGCACGCACAAGAAAAATATGATTATTTTTCTATATTAAAAAATAATAATAGTGATATATGAAAATATGGAGATAGGGATATGGGCCTTGGCGAACGAGGAAAGCACCGTATCGAGGGCAATGCTTTGAAAGTAAATGAACTTTTCAAACCGACTGAGACTACTGGCACGGCGGCATCAGGAGAGTCCCTCGTGGAAAAAGCCGAAATACGTCCCGTTGGCAGGCCAAAGGGAGAGGCCGTCAAGGTCAAGTCCTTTGCCTTGCCTGTTGGCCTGAATCAACGTTTGCGCCGCTTTGCTTTTGAACAGGAGCGCTCAGAGGTTGATGTCGTGCGGGCGGCACTGGATGCATATCTTGATGCGCAGGATAGATAAGTGCTTGCACAAAATATAGTCAACAAATGATCTTGAAGAATAGAAATGAATGCAGCAATTTATTATCCTTCAATAAATTTTAGATATAAGAATTGGGTTTTAGGAGCCTCGCTCTTATGGGATAAAATATATCGCATTGTTCCAGAAGGTATAGAGTGTGAAGATCATCCAGAATTAAGAGGATATCCGGCATGATTTTTGATTCTAAAAAAATCTGGTAAGCTCGTCCCATGAAACAGACAGACTTTCGCGATGTGCCTGATGAACTGTGGGAACGTATCGAGACTCTTCTTGCCCCATTCAAACGAAAAAGAAGTGGCGGCAGCAAGCCGCTTTCACAGCGCACGATTCTTGCCGGGATTCTCTACAAATGCCGGAGCGGATGCCAATGGGCCATGCTTTCCGCCTGCTATGGCTCAAAAAGCACTGTCCACGAACACTTCCAACGCTGGAACAAAGCCGGTGTCATGGCGGAGATTTTTCGCATATTTCTTGCGGAATATGGGGAAAAGGTCGGCGTAGATGCCCAATGGCAAGCTATGGACGGCACCTTGCTGCAAGCGCCGACGCGCTCTCAAAAAATCAGCGGCTGAGGGCCTCGGACGCAACCCGACGGATAGAGGGCGAAGTGGCGGCAAGATCCATCTCCATGTGGACGGTCAGGGTATTCCTCTGGGAGTGACGGCTGTAGGCGCCAATGAGCATGACAGCCGCCTGATAGGAGCAACGCTGAAAAAATCTCGGGAAATGGGCGGCTGGTTCCTGGGGGCTGAAGTTCGACACCTCTGTCTGGACAAGGGGTATGATTATCCGCGAGTCAGCGAGGAAGTTTATGTTAACGGATTTGAGGAACATATCCGCAGCCGGGGGGAAGAAGTCCGTGAAGGCCGGAGGAATCCAGCCCGCCGCTGGGTAGTGGAACGGACATTTGCCTGGCTGAAGGGTTTTCGGAGCTTACGCACTCGCTACTGTTGTTACCTCGTCAATTTTATGGGACTACTTTACCTTGCTTTGGCCTGTATCCTTTGGAAAAAACTGGTATAGCAAGGTGTAGGCCGGACATTCTCTTATCATAGAACAGCAACAGAATTTGGGGAGAAGGTGAACAGCCATAAGAATGCCAAATTGACGGCACGAGGTCGAGAGGAAATGGTCAGGCGGATGGCGCATAGCCCAGCCGCGATAGTATCGGCTGTTTTTGGCGTGAGTGTACGAACCGCCAGAAAACGGAAAAAACGTTATCAGCAGGGTGGCGTAGAAGTTCTGGCTGACAGGAGTTCCCGCTCTGTCCGCTGTCGAAGCAAGCTGACAGAGTCGATACACGGAAAAGTTTTTGCCCTGCGCAAACAACGGCAGACCGGCGATGACATAGCGGCAAGTCTCGGCCTTTCGCGCAGTACGGTTTTCGCATCCTGCACAAACTTGATTGCGCCCACCTCTCCTCTCTGGAGGAAAAACTTCCTGTGCGACGTTATCAATAGGAAAAGCCCGGACAAATGCTTCATCTGGATATCAAGCGTCTGGGCAAGATTGATGGCGTGGGACACAGAAAGACGAGAACGCGACAAGTCCCTCGTCGCCGTCCCGGCTGGGAATATCTGCATGTCTGTGTGGATGATGCTTCCCGGGCAGCCTGTACGGGCATTTACCCAGACGAAACTGTCGAATCCGCCGTCGAGTTTTTGTGGTGTGCGGTTTTGCCTGGTATGCCTCCTGCGGCATCAGGATTGAAAGAGTACTTACTGCTACAGACCATACAAATTCCGGGAAGCCTGCCGTGAGTTCGGTATTCGGCACAAGCGTACTCGTCCTTACCAACCCCAAACCAACGGTAAAGCGGAGCGGTTCATCCGAACGGCGTTAAAAGAGTGGGCATACGCGTAAACGTATACCCACTCATGGAAGAGGACAGTCTGCCTGCCGAGATGGACACAGTATTACAATTTTCTCCGTCCTCACTCGGCGTTAGGCAGAAAACCTCCGGCTTCCATCCTGGACAGAGGATAGCGACATATATGTGAAAGGCGCAGCAAACTAAGTAATCGGCAACAGACAGAACTCATAAAATTTTTTGTAGCAGGTGCTACGGCAAGGGCTGCCGGGAGAGATAGTCGGAGTAAAACGTAACACAGCTGCATTCTATTTCATGCGCTTACGCCGTCTTATTGCTTCTCATCTCCCCAGTTATCACATGGCCTGTGAGATAGAAGCTGATGAAAGTTACTTTGGAGGAGTAAGAAAAGGTAAACGGGGGCGGAGATCTGCCGGAAAAATAGCTGTTTTGGGTCTGCTGAAGAGAAACGGGAGAGTCTATACAGCAATTATTCCCGAGGCTCGAACGGAACCACGCTCTGCCCTACAAATTTTACGGCTCTACGTCAAAAACAGGGACAAAGATTTTCCAGGCGGCCATTCCGAGGTTATTTTTCGCATCCATTGTTACTTGCCAGTTTGGCTGTAGGGCATACGCCGATAGGTTCCATCCAGGATAATATTTTTTGCAACGAATTTTTCTCCTCGGCTAAACCAGACGTATCCCCCTTTTTTGAATACTTCTGTGGTAGTGACCGTAGCTTGGCCGCTTTTGATGGTGAAATGCAGTTGGATGTCCCTGGCGTTGCTTTCTTCGGCAGCTTGCGGATGATACACCGCCGTAGTGCTGAAACTATCGCTCACTGTAGCTGCTTGAGCCTGGCTCCACCCGAAACTTTGCGGCGTGTCTGTCTGCCATACGGCAATTTCCAGGCAGTAGCAGCCGTTTCCATCCCGGCTAATGGTCAGATAGCCATCATCCCCCTGACGCCCGATCAGGCGGTAGAATCCCTCAAGAGGATTGGGCGTGCCCGCAACCCGTTCCGAGTCCGCATTGCTCACCATTTCTTCCATAATCAAGATGCGTTCCGCCAAAGCCTGAGCACAGGTCAAGGCGGCGTTTTTCCCTGCAGGTTCGGCATGCTTCACACTTTCGTCAATGGCCGCATCATTTTCTTTCTCCAATATTTTGTATGATTCTTCGGGTAATGCGTCATAGGCTCTCTGAAGCCCGATCTCGTAACGGTCATACATTGTGCGGTAGGCATCATTATCTTGATACCATGCCTCATGCTGCTGCGGCAGAGCGAAAGCGAACGGGCATAGACAAAAAGACGAGAGGACAAGAAAGAGAAAAGGTATGGCTTTAGGCATTGTCTACTCCTTTATCAGGTTGCATAGGTTGGCCTTGTTCCGAAACAGATACAAAGCTACTCTTTGAATTGTGTTTTCAGGCTCACAATAGCCAAAGTGTCCTTTCCTTTCCAGGTATGAGGTTTGGCTAGGGCGGTAACGTTGCCTAGAATGTCCTTTTTGCCGTCCGCGTTGTAGACTATGCCTTTCATCTCAATCAACCCATCCGTGCGTTGCCTGGCCTCGTTGACCTGCGTATAGTAGACAGCCTCACCGGCAGCCCCTTCAAAATGATACCGCGTGCCATCGAACTGATACTTGTCATAGGGAGAACTCGAATCCGGATGTGTTGCAGAGAGACATTGCCTGAGGTTATAGCCAAAATAATGCTGAAGGCTGTCTTTGACGTAAGCGCAGTCTATGGTCAGAGAACCCCATGGACATCCATGCGCGGCACAAGGTTGAATGTGGCTATCGTCGTTCATGAAATTATGCCAAATGCCGAATCGAATCATTTCATAGGGGGTATCTGTACTGAGCACATCTTCAGCCGTGAAATTCATCATACCGATTTCGGTGAAATAAGACAGGAATACGCTCATACGTTTTCTCTCTTCCGTAGAAAAGTTTTTTTCCTCGAATTTCTTTTCACGTATGAAGTCACCGTCAAAGCTGACACCGGAGCCCAGGGCTCCGCTTTTTTTGAAAGCCTCGGGTTCGACGATGGTTGCCGTCTCTCCATGAAAGGCAATCTGGACAGGATTCTTTTCATCGGACTGATCCGCAACCTGCATGCTGTTGTCCTTGAGCCTGCTCACGCCATCCAGCTCACCGCTGTTGAAAGGAGTGCTCTTTTGGCTGGCAACAATATGCACTGCGTACATATCCGCGTTTTTTTCCTTCCGCACGGTCATCCAGCCGTCAAAGGTCTTGCTCTGCATCCGGTAGAATCCCTGAACGCCTTCAGGGTGACGGCGCAGCCAGTCCCACATCAGTTCGCGGTTCAGGCTGTCGCGTCCCGTCGCATAGGCATTGCTCCATGCTTCGGTTTCCGATGAGCCAGCGGATATTTCCATCTCGGCCCATTCCGCCATTTCTGCCTGCACAACTTTCTGGACGGCGGCAAAATCTTGGGCGTCAAGGCGTTCCCCGGCTTCCTGCTCTGTTGTGGAATAGGCCTCAAAGGCTTTCCGGTATTCGCCGTCGGTCATGAGGGCATCGTGATTTGCCGGGGTGGCGGCTGCCGCCGATGCTGTCAGCAGCAGAAGACAAAACAGCGCAAAAAGATTTCTCGGGTGAAGTGCGTGCATGACATTCTCCTTGGTAGCCTCCGGCGGAATCGTCCCTAGAGCGCGTCCAAATTGATGTTGATGATTAAAAGGTGTAGCCACAGGGGAATACCGACGAACAGGGCCTGAACGAGAGACTTGAGCATCTGGAGAATGCGGCTGCCGCTGTTAATGCCGCTCCCTCCGCCCAGCAGGAACACATTTAAGGCCCTGGCCATAACGCTCCCCACAAAAAAGGCCGACGGCAGAACAAAAAAGGCCCCCACTACAATATATGCGAATGTGTTGCAGGAGTCCGTTAATTCTGTTGTCCCGTTCGTGATGCTGAAGGAAAGAGCGATGCCGTCCGGCAGGCGCAGGAATGCTGCAATCACAGAAATTCCCCACACAGCGGCGGGAAGCCAGAAAACGAGGTGGCAAAGCAGTCGAATGGGCCTTTGCAGCCCAACTCTCAGGCGAGAAAGTCTGCCGGGCAGGGGAAATCCGGCACTGCCGGCAGATGCCGCTTCCAATGCTGCCGTTTCTCGCGCCTTCTCCTCGTTCCCTTCGCCATCCATGTGCCTCCTGTCTTCCTTGAAGTACATGGTGTCCAGAAATCCCGTGATCAGGCTGATATCTTCTTCCAGCAGTTTCCGCTCTTCCAGCAGTGTTTTTTTACCGGAGACATCAAATGCGTCGCGGCGCAGGGCTATGAAGACAAACATCTCCCCGTTTTCAAAATGGAACGCCAAGGGAACATTGAGCTTTCGATCGAGATAATACATCCCCTCGATCATCTGTGCCGTCATGACACGCATAGCGTCCCGCGGATCGTGTGCGAAGACTTCAAAGCGCTCCCCAAAGGCCGCGAGTTCCGTTTCCACCCGCTGCCACTGGCCCGGATTCGAAAGTACGCAGGCAGCGCTGAAGTCGCGCCGTATCACCTGCACAGGGCCCTTGACCGATGAGGCGACGGCAAAACGCATGACCCTGCCCTGAAAACACGTCTGTCTGGAGGTATGGCGCTCTTCGTGACCGTCTTCCGTGGTGGTGACGACCTCGCTGTTCTCCTGAATGCGGATATCACACTGGGAAAAGTCAAGACCGTGATACTTGGCTGTGATCAGGTCATTGCAATGTATGCTGCCGGAAGGGAACAGGCCGAGGGAACCCAGAACATCGGTATTCAGGCCGCCCTCAGGCTGGAACGAAAGATCGTCAAAGGCTTTTTCCAGTTCCGCCCGGACAACTTTTTCCTTGAAATCCTGGTTGTAGCGGCCTTTCAGACGCTGTGAGCCATACAGGATTAGGCTGCAGCACAGGCTCGCTAAGATCAGGGACACTCCCATCTCCATTCCCATACTCATGGCCGCAGCCATGACCACAGGGAACGACGCCCAGCCAAGAAAGGTAACAGCGCCGGCTCCGATGCGGGTATATTCCATCTGCAGGGCCGCGGCATCGCTCTTTGCGGCCTTGAGACTCCTGCGGAGACGGCGGATCCGTATGAATTTCCAGATTCCCCAGATCAGCAGACCCGCAAGCAGAACAGGGCCGACAAACTCGAAAAGAAGGGCAATGACAATAAAAATAACGTCAGACATATCGATTGAGCAACGTGTGCCGGTTTGGAATAAAACGAATATGGCGTCAGGGAGTCACCCGCCGTGCCGTCACATATTTCCCCTGAAAAACATAACGAGTGCCATCCATGGTAAAGGAGTTGTCGCTGAGGCGTGTCTTCATGACGGTATAGTCCGGGTTTGGAGCATGAACATAGATATCATTGCCGATATATATGCCTACATGATCCACCGGACCTGAAGATTTTCGGCCGAAAAATACCAGATCTCCGGGGCGAACATGTTCTTTGGCAACAAATATTCCACTTTTGGCCTGTTCTGCGCTGGTGCGGGGGATGGTAATGCCATGTTTCTTGCAGACATACTGCACCAAGCCGCTGCAATCGAAGCCTGCAGGACTTGTACCACCCCAGACATATTGGCTTCCCAGATAATCCTGCACTGTTGCAGCGAGTTGTTTGCCGAGATGGTCTCCCGGAGAGGTACTTTTTTGGGCTTTATTTCTATACCTGTAATCAGTAACGGCAAGAGTGATATTCTCAATATGGGATGTCGCAGGAGCGGACAAAAGAACTGTGAGTGTAAAGGATTTCCCTGGCAGCAGCGGTTTATTCAGCTTCAGTTTCCCCTCGCGTTTTCTCGTGAAGGTTTTCTTCTTGCCATCTTTCTTATATTCGCCGCGGTAGTCGATGTGTGTTACCACATGATCTCTGGTGTTGTTCTTCAGCGAGAATTTTGCTCCCCATCTGCCATCTCTGACTACAAATTCCTTGAAATGTACTGAAATGTCATTTGGGGAGCAAAAACTCCATTTCACGGGCAGTAGAAAAAACAGCGCTACAGCCAGCACCAAGACACGCATACAACGTATATGCTGCTGTGCAATTTGATGTATGCACATCAAAAATACATCCTTCACCAAAGGCCGCTCATCAATAAAAACTCTTGAGAGAGGAAGAGCCGTTATGGCATTCTACTGCCTAACTCCATGAAATCTATTTGCCCTTTTTTACCTGGAAGTCATAAGCATATTTTCTATTTTTAAAAATATCGTTCACTCTCCCTGCCTTGTAATCAGAAATAATCTGATCGTTTAAAGAACTCCAGCTTTTACCAATACTTCCTTTTTTATCAATGGGAACTAAATAGTAAAGGGTGAATTTCTGACCAGGGTATATCTCGACTTTATTAACCTTATTTGATTTAACTCTTGAGGTGACATTGACGGGGTTAGACAAGGAAGTATACCGGCCTGGTCCTAATGCATATGAAACCTGAAGGGTTTTATCAAAAATAGCTTTAATTACTTCGCCCTTTTTACTGTTGTTTTTGTGGGTCACAGAAACTTTTAAAGCTAGGTAGCCTGAATTATTTTTATCTTTTCCGATAACTTGAAGTGTAGGCTTACTGTAGGTGACTTTGATCCATTTTGGCGCGGAAAAGGCATCCTGAGCGAAGGAAAAAGTACAGAATGCAGTCAAGAGTATTATAGAAAAATATGTATACAGCTTCTTCAGTGTGTGTTTCATCTTCCACTCCTTATCGGGAAAGATGTTAAAGGTTACAGGAAAAAATGTATTGCCACATCCTGTTTTTTATCTTTCTCTGCCTTAAAGAAATCCTGATTTTTATGTCCATGTATATGCCCCACAATACTGTCTGGCCAAGTCACCAGCATCTGATTGAATTGCGAGACATTCATATTATAAATACGCCGCACGGCCTGCAGGTCTTCTTCGACGTCTGTAATGGAGGTCTGCAATGCGCGAAAATTGTCGCTGGAACGCAGTTCCGGGTAGGCTTCGGCCAGCACGTTGATTTTTTCACGCAGGACATCCATCTGACTGTTGGCATCAGACCGCTGCGTCATGTTCATCCCCTGGCGCATTTTTACTATGTTCCCCAGAGTGTCGGCCTCATGCCTAGCATAAGCCCTAGTCACCTCCAGCATCTTGGTCAGGGTATCGAAACGCTTGGTTAGAGCCACTTCAATACCGGAATCGGCTTCCCTGATTTTCACCAGAAGTCTGGCGAAGCGATTCATGGTCATGATGTACCACAGAACCGCTGCCACCACGATTGCCAGCGCCCCCAAAAGCCAGATGTTCATGTATCCTCCCGAGTTTTTTCCTGCTCTGCGTTGTGCGCAAAATCGATCATCCTATTCGATACAGATACGGAAGTCTTCTCCTGACCAGCAGGTTCCGTCGCGCTTGGCCTCCCCCCAGCGGGAATTGATGCCGCCTTGCGTCAGTCCGCTTACCTCGGCAGTCCCGGGGCCAGTTTCGACTATGGAAACGGTAAGTATTTCATCCAGCAAAGGGCTGCCGTCCTTTTTCTCGATAATACGCCAGCCGAGCCCCTCATCTGTTCCCTTCCTGATTAGACAACCTGAAGGCCTGTATGTATGTCCACCGGACGTAATCGCGCATTTGCCGGGCCGAACTTCACCAGCATTCTCGGCAAACACCTGTCCGCAACAAGGACCAAAACAGAGCAGAAGTGTGCATAGACAGACATTCCAGAAGAAAAAATAATGTTTCATACCTTCCTCACCTACATGTGGCTTATGAGAGAGTTTTTGGCGAATATTCCGGCATGATCCGGAAGGAGAGGATTTCCGGTTCGAGCATGTCCACTAGGGCCATGAAGCCAAGCCCCACAGCCAGCGCCAAGCCTGCAAGAGCAATGACAAGAAGAACTCGGCTGCCTCTTTTCCGGGCGTGGAAAGCCATACAGATGGCCCCGATACCTACTCCGGACATGAGAATCAGCAGCTGGCAGGTTTGCCGTGTCAGCAGCAGGACTCCCATGACCCAGAACAGTACGGCACAGGCTACTATCGTCGCTACAATCGCTACTCCCCTACGCATGATTCTATTCGCGGCTTGCCTCAATAAGCGTGGAACCATCGGCCATCCAGACTAGGGAAAGGTTCTTATTGGAGGTAACATGCAGACGCATGACAGGGGCGACCGGGTTTTCCCCCTTGACGGCCTCGTCCCAGCATTTCGCAGAAATATAAATACCTTCCAGGATGATGGGATCGGTCTCGCTGAAAACAGTAACGCAACTCTCGGCCATCGTTTCCTCGGCATCGGACTGAGTGGGCGTATCCGCATTATCCCAGAAATGTATTGCATCGGTAATATTCATCTTTTCCCCGTTCTTCACATAAGCGAACCAGGGGCGGTATCCTGCGGAGGACAAAGCGAGAATGATGTTCTTGAGACCTTCATCGTCAATGGCCGTATGAAACACGATGCTGCTGATGGGGCATTCATCCACGTTTTTGCCGAAAAATTCTCCACTGTTTTCAGGAATAATTCTGGCCAGCCAGGTTGTCTCCGCAAAGTTTACAGGCAGGAAGAATTCACCCGCGAATGGATAGGATGCTTCAGTGATGTTCATCGGGCGTAGATCCGCCATAGTGTGGGCGGCAAGCACCTGTGCCAGGTCAACGGGTACCGTTCCTTCGGGGATCAGCGGGATTGATTTTCCGGTGATACTTCCGGAAGATAACGCCGAAACCTTGGAAGAAGCATTTCTGAGCCGAAGATTGCAAACACTCGTCTCCCCTTCAACAGTCGTCGTCCAGTTGCCTGTCCATTCGGCCTCCTTGCCGGGATTGGCTTCCATCCAGGCTGCCAGCACTTCAGGACAGCGTTCCTGAGCATCATCGTTGTCCCAGATGGGACCAGTTTCAACATCAAAGCTCTCTCCTTGGGCAGACGACTGGGACTCTCCCTCAGGGACAAGCGCCGGTACACCGTCATCGTGCAGGACAAAACGCAGGACCTGCTTCGGGCCGGGAAGACTCATTGACTCAAAGACATAGCGCTTGGTTCCGGCAAATACCGTAAGCCCCTTGAGGATAGAAGCATTGCCGTCATTCATATTGATTCTGTTGCCGGGGACAAGGCTCATCGATGACCCCATACCGCCTTCTCCACTATCCAGATACAGATAATTGATTTCCAGTGACGAACCATTGACGATAGTTACAGTCATCTCCGCCCTGGCCGGAAGAGGCGTCAAAAGGAGAAAAAACATCATCAGGCATCCGAATGAAGTAAACCGTTTCATACCAGTCTCTCCCTGCAATTCTACCATTATAGGGTCATGCTAATTTAAATATCTGACTACCCCAAACAGAAGAAAGTAGCTATCACCAGAAATTAGGTATATACAGGAGAGCAAACAGGAAGAGAATCAGGAACAGGTGAGGGAACCCCATGAGGTGCAGTCCGCAAAAGAATAACAGTTACTACTTCTCTCAACACATTCGGGAAACTCTGGCGGATATTCCCATGTATGGCCTGACGGTCATTGAGGCACCGTCAGGCTTCGGCAAAACCACGGCGTTGCGCGAATATCTGGCACGGGAACAACAAATGGCCGAAGTGCGCTGGTATACCTGTTTCGGCGAATCAGCAGGCAGGACATGGGCGGGGATCTGCGCACTTTTCGGCGGGGCGGAGGACAGCATAACGGATGAGCTGTTGGAACTTGGTGAACCCTCTCTGGAGAATCTGGCTGATATAGCTTTTCTCATTTCCGGCTATACCTGCGCAGAACCCACGTTTGTGGTCATCGACAATTACCAGCTCTTCGATAGCCCGGTGCGAAAGCGCTGCATCGCCGCTTTTTCCGCCTGCCGGGATGAGAACATACATATCATTCTAGTGACACAGCCCCTCAAGGATGAAGGAAAAGGATTGACCTTTCATGCTCAGCCATATCTCGGTATCACGACGCGCGACCTCTTTTTCGATAATAAATGCATTGTTGAATATTGCCGTCTGACGGGCATAGACATCTCACAGAAACAGATAGAGTTGCTCCAGACGAGCTCAAGGGGTTGGGTAGCCGCCATCCGTCTGCAGCTGCAAAACTACAGGCACACCGGAAATTTTCTCGATTTCAGTGACATTCGTCCTCTGGTGGAAACTGCCATATGGAATCGACTTTCACCCGAAGAACGGAACCTCATAATGGCACTCTCCCTGCTGGAGTCCTTCAACAGCCATCAGGCCGCCATCATGAGTGGCGGCATGGCGTTGCCAGATACTGTCGCGGAGCTGCTTTCTCTTGATTTCTTCATTCGCTACGCAGCGGATAGACAGGCCTATATCATGCACAGCATCCTGCGAGATTATCTGCTGGAACGCTTTTCCATGCAGTCCGCAGAGTTCAAAAAAGCAGCGTACCGCAAGGCCGCCCTTGCCAGTCTTGATATAGACGACCTGTTGCAGGCAGCTCTCTTCTTCATGAAGGTGGAAGACTACCAGGCAATTTTGGCCCTCCCCATATCCACCCAGTATGTCTATAATAATCAAGAACGGGACATCACAGCCCTGTTCGAGAGCTTAATGGACAGATGCCCACGGGAAATTCTACAGGCTCACCCGGTTTTTCTCGTACTCATGGCGTATAATTTTTTTCGGAGAGGGGCTCATGCCTATTTTCGGCATGCCACGGAAGTTCTCAGTAATCTGCTTGAGGCGAACAAAGGAAGGCATGGAATTGAATGGGAGAAAGCCTGCGGTGAATATGCCATGCTCATGTCCTTCACCGAATATAACGACATCGCCAGAATGGGGGAGTTCCACCGCAAGGCCCTGCATCATCTGCGGGCTGTTTCGGACATTCCCCGTTCCGAGGTTTTCCGGGGCACCATGCCCTTCGGTACGGTCTCTGTTCTTTGCCTGTACTGGAATAGCCTGGGCAGTCTGAGCCATCTGACGGATCTTATGGACACCTACTTGCCAGTGTATTCTGAGCTGGCTTCCGGACACGGTGCTGGAGCGGAACACATTTTCCGCGCAGAGGCGGCTCTTGCCTCCGGTGATGACGAGGCAGCGGAACTCATGGCTTACAAGGCTGCATACCGGGCACGCAAGGAGGGGCAATACGGAGTCATTCTCAGCGCGGATCTTCTCCTGGCCGAAGTCGCGATTCTGCGCGGAGACGTTGAAACCTATGGAATGACCCGTGAAAGCATTGTCCGCAATATGAAAGAATCAGGGCAACGTTCCGTGCTGCGTTTAGGGGAACTATGTCAGGCGACCCTGGACCTCAGTCTGGGACAGACTGAGAATATTCCTCAATGGTTGCGCGATATTGCGGGAATACAGCGGGTAGTTTACACCCACAGCATTCCCTATGCCCTGATTCTGTATGAGCACTATCTCCTGCTGGAGGGACGACACGCGGAATTGCGCAGGTGCGAGGATCTGATTATGCAGCAGGCTCGCGCAATGAACTATATCCTTCCTCGACTGTACCATGCCTTGTATCTGGCCATAGTCGAAGCGAGGGAAGGTGCCATGTCGGGCGCTGCCTCCCATATGGAAGAGGCTTTGCAGCTTGCCCTGCCGGACGGGATATATCTTCCGTTTGCCCGCTTGGCTTCCGACCTCAAGCCGCTTTTTGCCCTCATGCCGCAACAGGTTGCGGAATTGCGGGCCGTCTGTTCCCGCCGTGAACGAGGAGTAGTACGCCTGAGGAAAGAGCAGGAGGGAGCTTTACTGTTGACACTGCGGGAACGTGAGGTATTTGTCTTGGCCCGAGAGCGGCTGAGCGCAAAAGAAATCTCGGCGCGACTCTGTATCAGTATACACACTGTAAACACTATATTAAAAAATATATACCGCAAACTGAATATCAACAGCAAAGCGGAATTGAAGAGTATTCGTACTTTTTGAGTTGTTTTGGCAAAAGGTATCTTGATACTACAATCGAAAAATCAGATACCACCAGAGGTGGTGTTGATATAGCCCCTCGAAAGGAGGCTTACCAACCGTGTAACTAAAAGTGTAATAAAGATAGAGATTTAGAAGTACTGCGCGCATCAGAAAAGTTCCTCAGTTTTGTTGAGCGCGTCTATCCTGAAGAATAATAGTATAATGTATACTTACTATAGACGTCAGTAAATACTTGTATCTTTCCTGCATATTTCTTTAAGCCCCGGCTTCTGCCGGGGCCTTTGTCATTTAGCGGGAAGCGGTCTCCAGCCAGTGGGCGACATCCAGAACGGCCTGGCTACCGCGAGGCAGGCCGTACTTGAGGCTCTCCTTGCGGATTGTCCAACCGGAGTGACGATAGGGGCCGCTCAGGTAGTAGCCGGAGCCGCCCGCATAGTTCTCGCGATTCTCCTCCCCTTCCGTGGCCAGCTTTTCCGTGGGGCCGAAGGTGGCCGCCAGCTTGCGCATCTCGCGGAAGTTGTTGCGGTCGGACTTGGAGAAGCCCAGCAGGACGCGCCTGGTCACGCTATGCGCGAAGTAGTCGGTCATGATATCTCTCTCATTCCTCGCGCAGCTCGGCGACGATGTAGCCCTTGGCCCATTCCGACGTGTGTTCCTGCCAGAAGGCCTCGCAGCGGCTTTCCCGCTCGCGGCGCTCCTGATCCGCCTTGGCCTGCTCCTGGGCGTAAACCTCATTGGCCTGCAGAACGGATTGATACAGGGCCTCGCAGCTGGACTGATCCTCGCGAAACTCCGTATTGGGGTGCCAGTGGATGATGGTGCGGTACGGCTCGGCGATGACATGGGTGGGGACCCATTGGCCGTAAGGCCGCCCATCATTCCCTTCCTGCGTGGGATGACAGCTCCAGATGTCTACGCCGAAGTGCAAGCTCCTCCCTAAAAGAAGCCCCAGCAACACCGGGACGCCTCCACATGCCAGCATCATACGCATGGTACCCTGCTACCGCACAGCATACGATACCGTTTCTACAGAGCATACATAAAAACGGCATGCCCGTTATCTGCAGGCATGCCGTCATATTCCAAAAGCACTCTCCCCTGCCCCCCAATATTGGGGCACAGGGGGACTATTCTTCAATACCGCACAATTTCCGTACGTCCTTTTGCGGAAGGCTGGTATCTCGCGTCACCAGCTTGTAGGACTTCTGCTCTCCAAGGGCATTAATGAGCAAAAGCCCATCTTCGCCTTTTTTATCAAGATAGCAGGGAACATCCGAGTTATCGACAAAGATCTCCACCCTTTCCTCGGTCTCCTTGCTTATCCTATACTTGAATCCGTATATCTTTTCTTCGTTGATCTTCATGAAGATGGATGGCATCTCTTCAAGCTGCCACCAGCCACGGATATCAAAAGCGAATGCATTCAAAGGTATCGCCAAAAGCATGAGCATCAGCACAAACACGTTTCTCACAGTATTCTCCTCAAGCTAGAACTCATTTCATAATTAATGGGCAATTTTTATAACTCTTCTCAACAAAATCATAGAAAAAGCAAGGTGGACAAGAGCCGTAAAACGTTCAACGCACCTTTCCCAACGAGTTATTGCCTTTTTAAATTTGTTAAGCCACGCAAAAAGGCGTTCAATTTTCCATCTTCTTTTGTAACGGCGCAAGAGCCGTCCGTCTTGCGTCGCCGGCTTTTTACGATTCTTGCGGTGCGGCGCGATGAGTTCAATTCCCTGAGAAGCAAGGGCTTCATCAAGCGGATCGCTGTCATAGGCACGATCCCCAATAATTCTTCGGGATCGTCCCAACGTGACAATTTCATTGATTGTAGCCTGGACAAGTCTGACTTCATGAGGGTTAGCAGAATCCGTGTACACGGCGATAGGTAAACCAGAAGCGTCAGCAATAACCATGAGCTTCGTACCTTTGCCCCGCTTGGTCTTTCCCACTTTTGGGCCCCTTTTTTTGCGACAACGAATGTGCCGTCAATGAAGCATTCTTCCAGATTTATCAGGCCATTATCTTCAAGATGCCGGGCCAGAGACTCCAGAATTTTTCGAAGCCTTCCATCTTTTACCCATTTGCTGAATCTCCGATAGCAAGTTGCGGAAGATGGAAACCTGTCCGGTAAGTCCGCCCATGCCGCGCCTGTACGCAAGACCCAGAGGACGCCATTTAAAACTTCTCTGTCAGAATGAATTTGTGGACGTCCTGCGCCTGTGCGCTCTTTCTGAAAAAGAGGTTCCAGGACAGACCATTGATCATCAGTTAGCATTTCGGCTTTGCTCATTTTTTGAGACTAACCGAAACCTTAAATTTTCTCCAGAATTATGAAATGACTTCTAATCAATAGCTAATTCCCTGGCATATCAGCAGGCAATATTTTCTGCATCAGCAGAAAGCACTCCCTTCATCATGTATCCTGGCTTCTCTTCCTTCCTTTCCTGGATGCCGACGGCACCGATAGCAAAAATAAAAAATTATTTCAAGGATGATGCTTTCAAGAATAAATACACAATAAGCAATAATTTTATTATAAAAACAATTTAGTCGAAAAATAAACAATCCGTCATCATTCTAATACATAATAAATAGCTATTAAAACATATAACATGATCTATTCAAGAAATACATAAACAACATTCTATTATCAGGATAAAAAATCAATACATACCTATATTCAAAAATGAAAATATCCTCCAATGCTGGCAGCACTGGAGGATATTCCGGCAATGGAGACACATTCTTTAACGGACATCAGTCCTTTTCCGGGAAAACTTCCTCGACGATACCCCGCAGGCGCGCCAGTATCCCGGCGTCCACCTGAGCAGGGCCGCCATAGGGATATTCCCTGCCCAAAAAGCGGTATTTCTGCTCACCCATACGGTGGTAGGGCAAAAGCTCGTAATGGACGGCATCCATGGAGCGGGCCAGCTCGACGATACGCCGGATCAGCTCTTCGTCATCATTGATACCGGGGATGAACGGCGTACGCAGGTGGATGGGCAGATGCGGATACGCGCTCCGCACAGCCGCAAGGTTGCGCAGGATGCGCTCATTGCCCATGCCCGTCGCCTTTTTGTGGGCCTTGCTGTCCAGATGCTTGATGTCGAACAAAAGGTAGTCGAGCTTGCCGCAGGCGGCAAGGATGGTCTCTTCGGGGGCCTGACCGCAACTTTCCATGGCGGTATGCACGGCCCGGTGTTCCGCCTCTTCCAGGATGGAGAGGCAAAAATCCCCCTGCTGCAACGGCTCGCCGCCGCTCAGGGTCAGGCCGCCGCCGGAGCGGGCATAAAAGGCGGCATCTTCTTCCACCTTGTCCAGCACTTCGCGGGCCGTCATGGTCTTGCCGTAAAAGGTCAGCGCCTGTCCCGGACAAACCTCCGCACAGGCACGGCAAGCAGGATCGCAGCGTTCCCTGTCCCGATGGATGCCGTCCTGCTCGAGGCGGAGGGCCTGTTGCGGACAGGTGGCCACACAGCGCCCGCAGCCAAGGCATTTGTCCGCATTGTACGCCAGTTGCGGTGCGGCCTCCTGGGATTCGGGATTGCTGCACCACAGGCAGCGCAGCGGACAGCCCTTGAGGAAGACCAGCGTCCGTATGCCCGGGCCGTCATGCACGGAATAGCGCTGGATGTTGAAAACGGTACCGCGATTCTTGTCCGACATGGCATCTCTCCCGAAAGGCGGAAGGGGGCCGAAGCCCCCTCCCTGAGGTTGGATTGGCGATTTACTAGACCTGCTCGTGCTGGGTACGGGCGATGAGGTCGTCCTGCAGATCCTTGGACAGTTCCGTAAAGTAGGCGCTGTAGCCCGCGATGCGGACGATGAGGCCGCGGTACTTTTCCGGATCCTTCTGGGCATTGACCAGGGTCTGGCGGTTGACCACGTTGAACTGCACATGCCACAGCCGCAGGTCCACGAAGGCGCGGATGAAGCTCACCAGCTTGCGGGTACCTTCCTTGCCAGCCAGGCAGCTGGGGGTGAACTTGATGTTCAGCAGGCGGGCGGCACGCTGGAACATGTTGTAGTTCTTGGAGTTGAAGTTGGAGAGCAGCACCGCGGTAGGCCCGTTGACGTCGGCGCCGTGCGAAGCGGAAGAGCCGTCGGACAGCGGCGTCCAGGCCTTGCGGCCATTGGGCGTGGCGGAGACCACGCGGCCGAAGGGCACGTGCGAGGTGAAGGGCACCATGCGGAAGTCGCACTTGATGCCCAGACGGGGCGCGTACTTCTTGCTGAATTCCTGGGCCAGGCGGTCGATCTCCAGGCCGATGCTGTCGGCGTAATCATCATTATTGCCGTAGCAGGGGGCACTCTGCAGCATCTTGCGGACGTCTTCCTTGCCTTCGAAGTTGCATTCCAGAGCGTCCAGCAGCTCCTGCATGGTCAGTTTCTTGTCGTCGAAGACCAGCTTGCGGACAGCCGACAGGGAATCGATGGCCGTACTGTAGCCCAGGCATTCGAAGTAGCCGAGATCCAGGCCGCCTTCGTAGTGGTGATCCTGGTGCAGGTCCACGCATTCCTTCATGGCCAGCACATGCAGGGCATCGGAGATGGGCGTGGCAAAGTGCTGCGCGCGGGCCTTGATGATGTGGTACTGCTGCATGAAGGCGTGGCGCATCAGGTAGTTCTGCTGGGTGGCGTAGGCCTGCCAGAACTCTTCCCAGGTGGTGAAGTTGCGCACGTCACCGGTTTCCACGGTCAGCAGTTCGTCGCCGTACTTCTTCATGCGGCCGTTGTAGAGCACCAGTTCCACGGCGGCACCAAAGTTCATCTGGGCATGGCCGCTGGTGTAGGTATCCACGCGGGGCATACGGATCTCGGCACAACCGGAAGCGGCATAGTCATAGATGTCTTCCAGGGGAGCGCCCTTGGCCAGATGCAGGGGGATGATCTCGTCGTCATTGAGCAGCTTGGGGAAGCCGCAGCCCTGCTTGATCATCTCGGCCACAGCAGTCAGGAAGCGCTCGGGAGAACGGCTGTGCACACGGGCGGCCAGGTCGGGGTAATGCAGGGGGCATTCCCGCTTGGAACGCATGATGATGTAGGACAGCTCGTTGGTGGCGTCGCGGCCGTCGCGGGTCTGGCCGCCCACGGTCACGGCTTCCCAGTGGGAATAGCCTTCATGCGTGGCCTTGTTGTAGGGCGTGATGGCCAGGTCCAGGCACTGGGCCATGCTGGCCCACATGCACTGGAAGAGCTCGATGGCGCCTTCCTCGTCGATGCGGCCTTCGGCCAGGTCCTTCTGGTAGTAGGGCCAGAAAAGCTGGTCCATGCGGCCGTTGGTGGGGTTGGAGCTGATCTTCTGCTCCAGGCGGGCAAAAGCCTGGGTGAACCAGTGGGCCTGGATGGCTTCATGGAAGGTGCGCGGCGGGTTCTCGGGCACCCATTCGCAGTTGGAAGCGATGGTCAGCAGCTCCTGCTTGCGGCGGGGATCGGTCTCTTCGGCGGCCTTGCGGCGGGCCAGTTCCGCATGGCGGCGGGCCCAGGTGACGATACCTTCACTGACGGTGACGATGGCTTCCAGGTAGGGACGCTTTTCGCTCTGGTCCACCGGATCGTCGGGATCCAGTTCGGCCATGCGGGCCAGGGCTTCTTCACGGATGCCCTTGAAGCCCAGCTTGAACAGGCGTTCCCAGTCCAGGCACCACTGCAGGCTGGAACGATTGGAGGCCGTTTCGCAGCAGATGTAGCGGGAGATGTAGCCGCCCTTGTCGGCATAAGCCAGGCGGTGGGACTCGGGATCCAGACGGCTGTTCAGATCCTGGTGGAAGGTCTTGTCCTTCCAGTAGGGGGTGATGATCTCTTCCACGGCGCGGGCGTCTTCGGCGTTGACGTCGAAGGGGGAAGCCTCGTGGCCGGGCAGTTCCTTGAGGGCGGACGCCTGATAGTCGCCGTCCAGTTCGGGATACAGGATGCCGTAACGGGCGCCCTGCTGGCCGCAACGACCGGCGATGAGCTGGTCATCGTCGATGTAGACGGTCATGTTCTCGCCGATGTGCTTGAGGGCCTTGGCCCAGCGCAGCACCAGCAGTTCGCCTTCGGTCTGCTTCATGGATTCGGTGAACAGCAGCGCGCGCTCCACGTCGATATGGGGCTTTTTACCTTCAAAGGCAGCCACCAGACGGTACAGGCGGGGATGCTTTTCAGCATAGGGATTGCTCTTGCCGGCGATGGTATCGAGAAGGAGCTGTTCCTGTTCGGAATAAGTGCAGGCACACGACATGATATGTTCCTCCAGGGCCCGCAGGCCCGTTGTTTGTTCTTGTTGTACGATCCTCTACTTGCCGCTGGAGCTGCCCGTGGCGTCCACGCTCTTGCCCATGGTCTCCTGTCCCCAGATGGCCAGGAGCGCCGTGGAGACGAGGTAGCAGATGGCCAGGAACCAGAACACCGCGTGCTGGTTGCCGGAGGCGATGAGGAAGGCGATGAAGTAGGCCGCCAGCACGCCGCCGCAGATGCGGCTCACGGCTTCGCCGAGACCGGCGCCCGTACCGCGCAGTTCCGTGGGATACTGTTCGGCGATGTAGAGCTTGCAGATGGAGAAGATGGCATTGCCGAAGAAGGCCAGGGCCGTACCCACGATGAGCCAGGCATTGAGGCTCTCCACCATGGTCAGCAGGATGCTGCAACCGGCGGTCAGCAGGGCCAGGATGATGTACATGGGCTTGCGGCCGTACTTTTCGATCATGTGGCCGCAGACCATGCCGGCCACGGCACCGATGGCCATCATCAGGCCGCCCATCAGCACGGAGCTGGACATCTGGAAGCCCTTGCCCGTGAGGATGGTGGGCGCATAGACCATGACCACGTACCAGAACACCAGGGCGGCCGAGAACATGGAGTAGGACACGATGGTGCGGCTCAGGTACGGGGGCTTGAAGAGCATGGTCCAGCTGACCTTGGGCTTGTTGCCGGAGCGGGCTTCGTTCACGGCGGTCAGGATGGCGGGATCCATGTAGTTCTTGTCATGCTCCATGCCCAGGCTGCTTTCCAGGCGTTCCACCAGGGCCTCGGCTTCGTCATGACGGTTGTGGCGCATGAGCCAGCGGGGAGATTCCGGCATGTACTTGTGGATGAAGTATAGCATCACGATGGGCAGACCACCCACGAGGAAGGGCAGCTTCCAGGCCACTTCCAGCGGGAAGGTGGCCACGGCCCAGGCGCCGAAGGAAGACGGCAGCACATAGGAGAGCACGAGGATGGAATTGCAGTAGGCAAAGGTGACGCCGCGCTGCTTGGCCCCCACCAGCTCGGAAATGTACAGGTACGGGATGGGGAAGACGGCGCCCGAACCAAGGCCGCTCAGGAAGCGCATGGCCACGACCCAGTAGAAGTTCTCCATCAGGGGGCCCATGAAGGTGAAGACCGTGAAGATGAACACGGCCCAGAAAAGGACGCGCTTGCGACCATAACGGTCCGAAAGGAAGCCGCAGCTGAAGGTGCCCAGCACCACACCGATGGTGGAGCAGGTGGCCAGCAGGCCGGTCTCCGCCGGGCCGAGGTTCCAGATCTGCTTGAGGACCAGCACGGTCTGGCCGATCAGGCCCAGGTCAAAGGCTTCCACCACGCTCACCGCGGCCAGCACGGCGATGATCTTCAGCATTTCGCTTTTGACCGGCAGGCGGTCGAAGCGGGACAGGCAATTGGCCTCGCGATGTATCAGGGACTGGTTTTCCATGATCTCCTCCATCCTAGGAGCGGCTGTACACGACATCGCCGCCCACATAGGTGCGCAGCACGGCAATGTCCTTGATGTGTTCGGGGGCGACCGTCAGGGGGTTCTCGGCCAGCAGGACCATGTCGGCGTACTTGCCGGGCGTCAGGGACCCCTTCACATGCTCCTCGAAGTTGAGGAAAGCAGCATGGATGGTCACGGCCTTGAGGGCCGACATGACCGTCACGGCCTGGTCAGGCCCGTACACGGTGCCCTTGCGGCTGGTGCGGGTCACGGCCGTGCAGACCTGGATCAGGGGATCCACCGGCGTGATGGGGGCGTCGGTATGCAGGTTGTAGGGCAGGCCCAGTTCATCAGCGTCATGGCAGGGGCAGAAGCGGGCCACACGGTCCGCGCCCACATAACCGGCATGGATCTCGCCCCAGTGGTACAGAGGGCTGATGAAGAAGCAGGGATAGGCCCCGGCAGCCTTGAGACGCTGCAACTGGCTGTAGCTGGGATACTGGCAATGGATGACCAGGTGCCGCGCATTGGGACGGGGATGGAGCTGCTGCAGGCGCTCGTAGGCCTGGGTCACGATCTCGATGCCACCGTCGCCATTGGCATGGATGGCGATCTGCCAGCCGGCCTTGTGGATGGGCAGGATCTTTTCCACCAGCTCGTCCACGGTATAGAGGAATTCACCGCGGTAATCCGCGCCCTTGGCAGGATCCACGAAGGGATAGGGCTCCAGGAAGTAACCGGTATGGCCGCGCGGATCCCCGTCGGCCCACAGCTTGGCCGCGCCCATGGTCACCCGGCCGTTGCCGGAAAGATCCGTGCCGGGCACATGGTTGGGATACGGAGCCAGGCGGCTCATGTCATTGGCGCGGATGAAAAGCACGGTACGGATGGTCAGGGTGCCGTCGTGCACGCAGTCCAGGACCAGCTCGGTCACCTTGTGGCCCAGTTCCGCATCCATGGGAGAAAAGGCCGGGCCACCCTGCGCCGTGGTGATGCCGCAAGAGGCATAGCGGGCGCTGTCGTCAGCCAGGGCCGCACGCATCTCGTCCAGGGTAAAGCCGGGGATGTGCTTGCGCACCAGGGTCTGGGCCGGGATGCCTTCCAGGATGCCGTTGGGCTCGCCCTGGGCATCACGGCCGATGATGCCGCCGGCCGGATCGGGCGTATCACGGGTGATGCCCGCGATCTCCAGGGCCTTGCTGTTGGCGATGCCCGTATGGCCCGTCACACGGCGGAAAAAGATGGGAACGTCCGTGGAAACTTCATCCAGGATCTCGCGGGTGGGATAACACTGCTCCTCCATGCCTTTTTCGTCGAAGCTGTGCCCGACGACCCACTGGGAAGGACGGTCGTCATGCAGCTTGCGGCGCAGGCTCTCCTTGAGGGCTTCCATGTTCTCCACAGCACAGTCGGCCGCATACAGACGGTTCATGCCGCCGCTGCAAAAATGACTGTGCCCGTCGATGAATCCCGGCAGCAGCGTGCCCCCTTCCAGAGAAACCAGGTCGGCGCCATCGCCCACAGCCTGCTTCACATCCTTCAGAGAGCCCGTGGCCACTATACGCCCGTCCATCACGGCCAGCGCTTCGACCTGGGGGAAATCCGCATCCATGGTCAGGATGGTACCGTCATGGTAAATGGTGATCTTATGGTTTGCCATTGGGAAACTCCTGTTGATTTCTTGGTCCGTATAAAGCAAAGGCTGTGCCACAAAAATAACAAGCAATATTTTCAATATGTTAAAAAATAATCCTCTCGATTCCTTTTGTGATTATTGCATTATTGCAATAATCAATGCCCGTGCGACGCCTGCACATTTGCAAATTCGCAGTGTACATTCTATTTCATAAATAAAATAAATAAAAACAAATAGTTATAATATTTATTTCATTTTTGCAATACTGTAGGGATGCAATGTAAAAGTAAATAATGATTATCCATAATATTAAATGGAATGCATCCTTTCGAAAACGAAGGGGAAAATGATGCCGACAAAGGACATCAGGGCACAAAAAAAGGGAACGCACAGCGTTCCCTTTTTTCGCATATAAGGAAAAGGTTCACATGAAACAGGCCATCATGTCTGGATGTCCTGCTCCAGCGCATCCCGCAACAATTCCGCCTGGACCTCCGGTCGAAGCGGCCCCGGAAGGGCCGCATAGCCCTCGAAAGGCATCATCTGGGCATAGAATTTTTCTTTGTCGTTACGAGCGGCCAGCAGCTGCAGGGCATCCTGCATGCAGATATTGAGGTGCCAGTGCTTCTGCCGGCTCCAGGTCCTGACAAAAGCCGCCATCCTGGCGCAGCCGTCCTTACCAGCCACCGCACGCGGCGGCATGGGGATCTCCAGCATGCGGGCGGCACGGGCCAGGCCCCGCTCATATTTGCAGGCAGCCACGGAATGCAGGATCGCCGTAAAGCCGTTGCGGGCGCAGCCCGCCCCCGGCGAGATCCCTGCGGAAAGCGCATCGCCGGCCCGGCGCCCGTCAGGCGTGGCGCCCGTGACGCCCCCCATGGCCCGGTGACTGGTCACAGGCACGTAGAAGATCTCGGGGGTGCCGCCGTAATAATTGAGATGGCGGCCACAGAACTCGACCATGAAACGGTCGAGCCTGGCAGCGATGTCGTCGACCCTGTCATCCTGATTACCGAACTTGGGAGCGGCCAGACAGTACTGACGCTCCAGCTCGAAACCTTCGAAGTTGTTCCTGAGAGCTTCCAGAAGGCGGGCCATGTCCAGAACGCGCCGCTCATAGACCAGCCAGCGGATGGCCGCCAGCGAATCCACCACTGTCGCGAAGCCGGTAGGGCCGATCTGCCCGCCCAGGATCAGGGCGCCTTCCAGTCTGCCCACGTTGATGTCCCTGCCCTGCTCCATACACAGGTCATGCAGGCTGGAAAGCAACGGTGCCGCCACATGGGCGGGGCGCAGGGTATCCGCCACATATTGCTGGATGAGGACCTGCTCCAGAATGAAGGAAAGCTGGGCGAAAAAGGCTTCCTCAAAGGCAGCGTATGTGCTGAAAGCACACGGATCGCCTGTCTCCAGCCCCAGCCGGCCGCTTCCCTCCATGCTGCAATGCCCGTCATACAGCACCATCTCGAGCACGGCCGCAAGGTTGAACCAGGTCGTGCCGGTCAGATAAGTCGTCCGGTTGATCAGACGCACCTCGCTGTACCCGGAGCCGCTGTAGTCACGCGCCTCCTCAAGGCCGGCCCCTTTCCTCACGAGCAGATCGATGATCTCGACATCGTTCATGAATTTCGGTCCGCGCCCCTCCCGGATGGCGGCACAGGCCGCCTGCAGCAGATCTTCCGGCGTCTTTTCGTGGATCCGCAGGCTGAGTTCGGGATAATCCAGCGGGAACTCGCGCCGGGAACGCAGCAGCAGCCAGGAAAGCTCGTTGGTGGCATCACTGCCGTCCGCCAGCTGGCCCCCGATGCAGGTGTGTTCCCAGTGGGCATTGCCTTCATAGATCTGGATCCCGGCCGCCGTCGGCTGGACACGCACGAACTGCGCCATGTTCAGCCACAGGCAGTCCAGCAGCTCCAGGGCCTGATCTTCGTCCAGGCGGCCCTCCTCCCTATCCTTCTTGTAAAAAGGATACAGGTACTGATCCATGCGGCCGTTGCTGATGATGCCGCCGTGCAGCTGTTCCAGGCGCGACACCAGCTGGGTGAACCATTGGGCCTGCAAGGCCTCGTGGAACGTACGGGCGGGCTGCCAGGGCACATGCTCGCAAATGGCCGCGATGCGCTCCAGCTCTTCACGGCGCACGGTATCGCCACAGGCCGCCGCCTGCTGCCGGGCAAGCGCGGCATAGCGGCAGGCAAAGCTCCGTATGCCTTCGCAAAGGATCATCACCGCCCGGTAAAAAGGTGCCTTGTCCCAGTTGTTGGACGGGTCGTTGATGTCCAGGGCATCCAGGCGCCGGGCGGCCTCCTGATAGATGCCGCAAAAGCCCCGTTGCAGGACCTTGCCGTAATCCAGCACCCACTGCAGGGAATGGCGGACCGTGGCTGTCTCGTGGATGATGAAGGACGGTACGTAGATGTCCCCGTCCTTGTAGAGGAGCCTGCGCAGATGCAAGGGCACCGCATCGGCCAGACTTTCCCGGAAGGTCCTGCCGGCCCAGAAGGGCAGCAGCTCGTCGCGTATGACGGCGATGTCCTGCCCGGAAAAATGATGCGGCATATCTTCCGCCGACTCCAGCAGGCTGCCGGCGGTGGCAAAATAGGCTCCTTCCAGTTCGGGATAAAGGATGCCGTAGCGCCCTTCAGGCCCGCCCCTGCCCACGATGAGCTCGTCCGGCAGGATCCGCACGTCTATATTCTCCATGACGTGCGCCAGGGCCTTGGCCCAGCGCACCACCAGCGGCAGGTGCTCGGTAGTGCGGAACGAACGGGTGAAATAACGTGCTCTGTCCACCGACAGGCGAGGCACCTGGCCCGCGAAGCGGGACAATATGCGGGCCGTACGTGCCCGCGGACTCGTCATGACAGTCTTCATCACGCCGCCCCTTCTGCCCGTCCGTGCCGCGCCTCACGACGGCAGGCCGCCACCACGGCCCGCAGCTCCTGCAACTGGGCGCTGTCGGGACCAACGCTGGCCAGCTGGGAACGGACCATCCCGAGCTGGGCATATTTTTCTTCCCCCACCGGCAGGCACGGCAAAAGCTCGTGGCGCGTCACCGTGGGCAACTGGGCCACATGCCGTGCCATGTCCCGGATATCCGCCTCATTGTCATTGAAGCCCCGGACGACCGGGGTCCTGACCCAAAGGGGCAAGGCCGGGAACTCACGCACGATCCTGTCCAGATTTTCCAGTATCCGGCTGTTGTCCATATGGGTGAACGCCCGGTGCTGGCGGCTGTCCAGATGCTTGAGGTCGAAGATCAGCAAATCGCAATGCCGCAGGGCCGTCCTGTTTTCCGGGGCATCCAGATCGAACCAGCCGCAGGTCTCGATAGCGGTATGCAGTCCCTTTTGATGGGCCAGCGTCATGACTGCGGCGGCCAGGGTCGGCCGGACCAGCGGCTCACCGCCGCTCAGGGTCAGCCCCCCGCCGGAGGTGCAGTAAAAATCCCTGTCTTTTTCCGCTTCCTGCACGATGTCCGCGGCCGTCATGGCCCGCCCTACCAGCGAGAGCGCCCCCGAGGGACAGACCTGCGTGCACTCTCCGCAGACACGGCAAAGCTGCCGCCGCACCACGGGCCTGCCGTCCGTATCCGGTCCCGGCGGGACGATCCCTCCGGACCGGCATACCTCCAGACACCTGCCGCAGGCCGCCGCACCGATGCAGAACTGCGGTACATAGCGCAATTCCTGCTGAAAATGCAGGCTCTCGGCATTGTAGCACCACGGGCAGCGCAAGGGGCAGCCCTTGAGATAGACCGTCGTCCGCCAGCCGGGCCCGTCCTGGACGGCCCCCCGCTGGATATGGGAGACCAGGACCATCTCTCTGGAAAGATTCTCCACTGCTTCCCCGTATGCCATCACGCCTTACCTTCCTGTCCCATGTTGTGCTGCGCGAGCTTGCGCCACAGGGTGGTGGGATGCATGCCCAGCATCTGGGCCGCCTCATGCATGGTCGCGCAGCGTTGCAGCGCCTGCCGCAGGCATTCCTCCTCCACGGCAAAAAGGATGTCCTTCAGGGGCTTGCCGTGCTGGTAGACCAGGCTCGCGGCATCCCCCTCCTGTTCGGCCGGGGCTGCCGCCTGCGCCGCCCCTCCCTGCCGCATGGCGAGGGGCAGGTCTTCGGGCCGCAGGACATTGCCTTCGGACATGACCAGCATCCACTCCATGATATTGCCCAGCTCCCGGGCATTGCCCGGAAAGGAGTGAGAAAGCAGCAGGTCGATGACCTCGGGAGAAAGGCGCTTCCGGCAGCCATGCCGGGCGTTATGCCTGTCCAGCATGTCCAGGGCCAGCGCATAGATATCTTCCTTGCGTTCCCGCAATGGCGGGATCAGGATCGGGATGACGTTGAGCCGGTAAAAAAGGTCCTTGCGGAACCTGCCCTGCTCCACATCCTCGGCCAGGTTCCTGTTGGTGGCCGCCACGATGCGGACATCCACGGAGACCGGCTTCGTCCCCCCCACCCGCAAAAAGGCGTGCTTGTCCAGTGCTTCCAGCAGCTTGACCTGCATGGGCAGGGGAAGTTCGCCGATCTCGTCAAAAAAGACCGTACCGCCGTGGGCCGCTTCCAGCAAGCCTGTCTTGCCCTTGGGATTGGCGCCGCTGAAGGCCCCACGTTCGTAGCCGAAAAGCTCGCTCTCCATGAGCTGCTCGGGGATGGCACCGCAGTTGATGGAAACGAACGGCCCGCTCTTCCGGGGCGAAAGACGGTGGACGATGGCCGCCAGCATGCTCTTGCCCACCCCCGATTCTCCCTGCAGGAGGACGGAGCTGTCCGTCTGGCTGACCTTGATGGCCCTGTCGACCACGCGACGTATGGCCGCGCTGCGGACGACCATGCCCACTTCCTGGGTCACCTGACTGAAGATGTCGCCCCCGTGTGCCACGGCTTCCGCCTCTTCGGCACTCCGGCGGCTGTCTTCCAGCTGCTGGCGCACATAATCGAAACGCTCCAGATCCATCAGCGAGACCACGACGAAGCGGGGCTTTTTGTGATTGTCCAGAGAAGGGACCGACCACAACAGCAGGGGCCGTCCCTGGCAGCGGGCGATGCTCTGGGCAGGCAGGGCCCGCTGGAGGCAGTGCGCAACCTCCACGGCCAGCTCGGGAAAATCTTTTTCCAGCTCGCGCACGTTGCGCCCCTGCAAGCTGTCGCGCTCCATGGCGCACAAGCGACAGCAGGGAGCATTGACCCGCAGGATGCGCCCTTCCGCATCCGTCACCAGTACGGCCTGCGGCAAGGCCTCCAGCAATCCTTTCAGCTGGCTGTCCAGCTCCCGATACGCCCCCAGCTGGCGCACCACGGCATCCAGCGATGAGATCTCCTGCATGGCGCAGACCACGCCCGCCACCTTGCCGTTTTGCAGGATAGGCAACCGGTTGGCCACCACCGTGGCCGCAGGCAGGTGCATGGTCTGCCCCAGCAGCGGTTTTCCCGATGTCAGGACCCGTTTGGCTTCCACCCAGTCAGCGGCATTGAAATCCGCCAGCGGATACCCGGGAAAAGGCGTCTCGCCCCCCTGGTAAAAGCGCCTCATGCTTTTATTGACGGCAATGATGCTGCCGCTGGCATCCACCACAAGGACACCATCGCTCATGGCATCCAGGATGGGCATGAGGGGGACAAGCTGCTGCGGCAAAAGTTGAATACCCATAGAACTCATGGCACGCCCTGAAAAGATTGGAGATATGTCACGGTACAGACCGGCAGGCCGGAGCGGCCCCGGCTGTTTTTGCGATGATACTGCATTTATGCAAATTGTGAAGACTTTCCTTTGCTACAGGGATCATCATGCATTTGCGCAATGCAAATATGCAATACCCTCCTTCTATACTCCTCCCCTGTCTGCGAGGGGCAGGCCATCCATAAAAAACTATTTAATAAATATTATAAACTAGTTATACGTAAAAACATAGTAAATTCCCCATAACGGCACCCTTTTTGCTTTGCCCCTCCGCAACGGGGAGATCCTGCCAGCCTCCCCAAAACCATGCGGAGGAAGCAGTCCCCATGTCCATGCGTTCACCGGCCCCCAGCCTGGGCAAGGTGGAATTCCTTGTCCTGCTCTGGACGACCTTTGCGGCCTTTGCCGCTCTTTATGGTCCCCAGCCTCTGCTGCCGGTCATCCAGCAACATTTCGGGGTCGGCAGCCAGTCTGCCAGTCTGCTCATGACGCTGGCAATCCTGCCGCTGGGGCTGGCGCCGGTCTGCTATGGCTATATCCTCAACCTGTGCAGTACCCGCCGCCTTTTGCAGCTGACCACAGCTCTGTGCGCTCTTGTCCTGCTGGCAGCCTCGTTTACGACGGCCTTCTGGCAGCTGCTGGCCCTGCGCACCCTGACCGGGCTGCTGGTCCCTGCCATCCTGCTGGCCCTGATGACGCACATCTCCCTGCACAGCCGGCAGGAGTCCCTGCAACGGGCCATGGCCATCTATACCACGACCACCATGTTCGGGGCCTTCCTGGGCAGGATAGGTTCCGGTTTCATCACCAGCTGGCTTGGGTGGCAGGCCGCCTTCCTGACATATGCCCTTCTGCTGGGATCTGCACTGCCCTGCCTCCTGCTTTTGCAGCGGACCAGGAGCGCACAGCATGACGTTTTCTCCCCGGCCCACCTGTTAGGGGTGCTGCGCCAGCCGGGCCTGCTGCTGCTCATCCTCATCGGCCCCCTGTGCATCTTCGCGCATGCCTCTGTCCTGAACCTGGCGCCCTTCCGTATGCGGGAACTCCTGCCTGATGCCGGCAGCTGGGCTACAGGCCTGCTCTATGTCCCTGCCTTCATCTGCTCCCTGCTGGGGATCTTTTCCAAAAAGATCATGCGGTTGCTGCACGGTGAGATGCGCACGATCCGTTGCGGCGTCCTGCTCTTCCTCGCCTCTGTCCCGAGCCTTCTCCCTTCGAGCCCGCTCTCCCTGCTCCTGGCCATATTCGGTATGACGACGGGCTTCGTACTGGTCTACACCACGCTGCCCGGCGTGGTGAACCGCATGAGCCTGGCCGAAAAGAACATGACCAATGGCGTCTATCTTTCCGTTTACTACACCTTCAGCGCCCTGGGGACCTGGCTGCCTGTCATGGTCTACAGCCACTTCGGCATCGTTTCCTATGTCCTCTGCCTCACGGGCGTCTTCGCTCTGGCCCTTTCCCTCGTCCGCAAGAACCTCACCATCAACCTATAAGAGAACATCATGAAGATCATCGACTTCCGCTATCGTCCCAGCACCCGTGCCTCTCTCGACAGTGTCATCAAAAACCCCGTGTACTGCGAATACATCAAAAAGACGGATTTCTGCTCCCGCCCCGAGAAGAGCCTGCCGGAGTGCATTGACGAACTGCGCGGCCTCGACATCGCCAAGGCTGTGGTCTCCGGGCGCGACATCGAATCCACCTATGCCATCCAAAGCACCAATGACGACGTGCTGCAATGCATGGCGGCCGCACCCGACCTGTTCATCGGCTTCTGGGCCTATGATCCCCACAAGGGCATGACGGCAGTGCGCCGCTTCCGCAAGGCCGTTCTCGAAGACGGCATCCGCGGTGCCGCCATCGACGCCGCCATGGCCCACTGTGCCGTGGACGATGCCAAATTCTATCCGCTGTACGCCATGTGCTGCGAGTTTGACATCCCCGTCATCATGACCGCCGGTCTTTCGCCCTTCATGCCCAAGGTAGTCCTGGATTCTACCGATCCCCGCCACATCGACCGCGTGGCCACCGACTTCCCCGAACTGAAGATCCTGCTCAGCCACGGCGGCTATCCCTGGGTGCTGGAAGCCATCGCCCTGGTCCTGCGCCACAGCAATGTCTACATGGACTTCTCCACCTGCGAATCCAAGCTGATGGGACAGAACTACATCCAGGCCGCCAACGAATACATCACGGACAAAGTCGTCTTTGCCAGCGCCAATCCCTTCGTGGAAGTCCACAAGGCCGTCGAAAAATATCAGCGCCTCGATCTTACTGAAGAATGCCGCCGCAAGCTCTTTTATGAGAACGGCATGAAGCTGCTGGGCCTCAGCAGCCTGTAGGCAGGCGTACCGGAACCATCAACATCAAAGAGAACACCATGGACATCACGACGTTCAAGATCTGTCGCCGTATCGTCAACGGATGCGGCAGCTTTTACGGGAATATCGCCGAAGAGGCCGCCTCGCTGAACGGCCACAGGATCTTTCTGGTCTGCGATCCCATCCTGGCCAAGCTGGGCCTGACGGAGAAGACCGCGGCCCTGCTGCGTGAAAAGGGCTTTGAGGTGGCGATCCATGCCGACGTGGAACCCGAACCCCGGGTGGAGAGCGTCCTGGCCGCCGCCGAGCAGGCCCGTGCCTTTGGGGCCGACTGTGTCATCGGCATCGGCGGCGGCTCCTCGCTGGATACCGCCAAGACCTGCTCCGTGCTGCTGGGCAACCAGCAGGACATCCGCGAACTGTACGGCATCGAAAAGGTGTCCAAGCCGGGAGCGCCCCTGATCCTCGTCCCCACGTCTGCCGGTACGGGAAGCGAAGTCACGGACATCGCCATCCTCTCCGACGAAGCCGCCCAGCTTAAGATGGGCATCGTCAGCCGCCATATGCTGCCCGCCAGCGTGATCCTGGATCCCGAACTGACCCTGAGCCTTCCCAAGGGCCCCACCGCGACCAGCGGCATGGATGCCCTCATCCACGCCATGGAAGCCTACACCTCGATCCATGCCACGCCCCTTACCGACATGTGGGCGGAGCATGCCATCGCCCTCATCGCTCCCAACCTGCGCAAGGCCTGGGCCCGCGGTGAGGACATCCAGGCCCGGCAGGCCATGCTGACCGGCAGCTTCTACGCCGGTGTGGCCTTTTGCAATGCAGGCGTCACGGCCGTGCATGCCTTTGCCTATCCCATCGGCGCGCGCTACCACATCCCGCACGGTCTGGCCAATACCCTGATGCTCCTGCCCGTCTTCCGCTTCAACATGGTAGGCAATATGGAACGCTTTGCCCGACTGGCCGCCATGCTGGGAGAAAACACCACCGGTTTGAGCCACGAAAAGGCCGCCGGTCGCTGCCTTGATGCTCTGGAAAGCCTGGCCCGCGACCTGCAGGTGCCCCGTCATCTTGCCGATTACGGCGTCACGCCCGACGATGTACCCGTACTGGCCGAATCCGTACTGCAAGTGACCCGCCTGCTGGGCAACAATCCGCGCAGCGTCTCGTTGCAGGATGCCATCAACATCTACCGGGAAGCGCTCTAACGCCTCTCCCCGGCCTGTCTGACCGGCAGGCTGCCAGCCATACACACCATTGCCCCGATCCGGCAACATGTCCAACGGCACTTGCAGTCATGCAGGTGCCGTTTTTCTGTTCCCGGGGGCCTCAGCCAAAAGCAAAACAAAGGCACACCCGCCACCCCGGATATGCCCTTCCCTTTCACGCCCTCCCCGTATAACAATCGTCGGGCGAGGGACGGGTTGCCTATCCCGTCCGTGCATACCGTCCGGCTGCGGCCATCCTGCCCCAAGGAAGGCACAGGCACGCTGCCTGCGCATGACCAGCCTCACCATGCGATCCTGCAACGGATGCCTCCATGCATAAGCCTGGCAGGCATTGGGGCCCTCACCATCGTGCTGGCGTCGGCTCTCCCGCACATCAGGCAAACAGAAAGGATATATCCATGCATCACCTGCTACGGGAACGAATGCGGCTCCTGCCGTTCACGGCCCTCCTCTGTGCTCTTTTCCTCCTCATGGTTGCCTGCGCTCCTGCGCACCGCAAGACAACCCCGGATGCAGGTCTGGAGCTGCGCCTCCTGCACGTGAATGATACCCATGCCTTTCTTGCCGGTATCGATGAGCACATGAACGCCTGTTTCGAGGCCGCGGACTGCCGCGGCGGCCTGGCTCGCATCAGCGCAGCCATCCAGACTGCCCGGCAGGAGCAGGACAACGTCATCGCCCTGGACGCGGGCGACCAGTTCCAGGGCACCCTGTTCTACAGCGTCAACAAGTGGCCCGTGATCGCCGCTGCGGACGCGCTGCTGCCCTACGACGCCATGACCTTGGGCAATCATGAGTTCGACGAAGGATGCCGCGAACTGGCCCGTTTCCTGGAGGCCCAGCCCCTGCCGGTGCTGGCCGCCAATCTGACGCCGCAGCAGGGCTGCCCGCTGGCCGGGAGCCGCATACTCCCCTACCTTGTCCGGACGGTACGCGGGACCAGGGTGGGCATCATCGGGCTGGCCAATGACGAAGTCACCGGACTGGCGGCCGCCTGCCCCCGGACCACGTTCCGGGATGCACGGACAACACTGCAGCAGTACGTCGCCGAGCTGGAGGCTCAGGGCATCCGGCATATCATCATCGTGACCCATCTGGGGCTGGAACGGGACAGGGAGCTGGCCCGCAGCGTCAACGGCGTGGATGTCATCGTGGGCGGCCATACCCACACCTATCTCGGCCCCGGCTCCAAGGATGGCCCCTACCCCATCGTGGAACACGCGCCGGATGGCGCTCCTGTCCTCGTGGTGACAGCCGCCCGTGCGACCCGCTATCTGGGGGATCTGAGCATCACCTTCGATGCGGCGGGCACCCCTGTGTCCTGGACGGGCGGTCCCCGGGAACTCCTCCCGGCCCTGCCGCAGGACGAAGCCATGACCCGTCTGGTGGCCGGCTACGCGAAGAGCCTGGAGCGCTATCGTACGGAGATCGTAGGCCGCCACAGCGTGCGGATGCCGGACGGCATGGAAGCCTGCCGCAAGGGCGACTGCTTCAGCGGCCTGCTGACGGCAGACGCTTTTCTGGAATACGGAAGGAAACAGGGGGCCCGCCTGGCTCTGGTTAACGGCGGCGCCATCCGGGCCTCCCTGCCCGCAGGCGACATTTCCCGGGGAGATCTGCTGGCCCTGCATCCTTTTGACGGTCAGGTGTATGTCCGCGAATATTCAGGCAAACAGATCATGGACGCCCTGGAGCACGCCGTGTCCGGGCCCGACGGGGAAGGGCCGCAGCTGCTGCAGGTGGCGGGCCTGGCCTATGAGGCGGACACCAGCCGCCCTGCAGGCCGGCGTCTGCAGGCCGTCCATATCGTGGACGAACGCGGTCGGCGGCATGTGCTCGATCCTCAGGGCCGTTATGGTGTGGTCCTGAGCGATTTTCTGGCGTCAGGCGGCGACGGTTTCGGGATGTTGCGGCAAGGCCGTCTGCTGGCCACCAGTCCCTTGTCCGTCAGGGAGCTGACGGGCGACTACATCCGGCGTCATTCCCCGCTGACGGCACCACGAGGGGAACGTATCATCCTTGATCGGGCGAACGTCCAGAGCCCGCAGTAAGCCGGGAGAGGACGGCAAACAGGCCCCCGGAAGGATCGATACGGACAGGATACGCCCGAGAAATCCCGGATGCGCCGACAGGCAGCTTAGCCTTCGGCCATGGAAACCAGGAAGCAAAAGGGAACGAGGAAGCGGAAGGAAAAGAGAAGATAGACAGGGGAAGGGCACCGGCTCAGGGCCGGAAGGGCTCAGCCGAGGCACCAGGGAGGCGAGGCTTGCGGCGGCCCCACGTCAGCATAAAGGCTGGCAGAGGAGATGAGAGACGGCAGCAAGGGCTCCCGCCCCGCCTGTTCTTAAGAATGCGTCGGCTGGTCCGCAGGAATGTTCCGGTTCCAGTAGACCAGGACGCGCCGGACGAATTCCTGCGTTTCAGGAAAAGGCGGGATGCCGCCGTACTGCTCCACGCTGCCGGGCCCGGCATTGTAGGCCGCCAGGGCCAGCTCCACGGAGCCGAAGCGCTGCAGCTGGTGCATCAAATACTGGGAACCGGCATAGACATTGGCCCGGGGATCGAAGGGGTCGATGAGTCCCAGCTCTTCCTGGGTATGGGGCATGATCTGCATGGCCCCCTGGGCCCCTACGGGTGAGACTGCGGTGTGGTCAAAGGAGGATTCGGCCTGGATGACCGCCAGCACAAGCCCCGCATCAAGGCCGAAGATCTCCTCGGCCTCACGGGCCAGACGGCGCCATTCCTCCGGTGCGGCAGCAAAAGCCTGCCGCTCGTCCCGGTCAGCCGTTGATACGGCGGCCACGGTCATGGTCTGGGGGGCAGGAGCCGTCATGGCCGCTGCGGCCTGCCGGGCATCGCCCGGGGCTTTTTTCTGCGGCAGGGAAGCGACCCGTACCATGCGCGGCAGGACCTTCTGCTCCTGATATTCATGGGAAAGGATGCCCGTACCGGGCTGCAGGGGCACCGGCGGCAATGCCGCTTCCGGCGGAGGCGCCACATGCCCGGACGTCCGGGAGCCACAGCCCCCGGCCGGCAAAAGGCACAGCAGCAGGCAAAAAAAACAGAAAATATGAAGGCAGCGGCTATCCTTCACGGCTCAATTTTCGTCGTGGGCAAGCTGGAAATAGAGTTCGATGGTATTGGTGCCGTCATCACCGCTGTAGCAGTGGTGCGCGGAAACGTTCTTGACCAGGTGGACGCCCAGACCGCCGATGGGGCGATCCTCTGCGGCCAGCGACGTGTCCGGCGTGGCGGTCTCCATGAACGGATCGAAAGACGTGCCCCAGTCCCGTATCCAGACGCAGAGGAAGGGCGCGCTGTCCATGCTCACCCGCTTGAAGCCCAGTTCCATCTGCCCCCAGTGGGCGCTCCTGTCGCCTTCCTGCGGGCAGGTGCCGGCATAGGCATAGGTGGCCACATTGACCAGCAGTTCTTCTACTGCCAGTTCCACGAAACCAAGGATGTCGGCGTAGTCGGCGGCCAGGTGTTCACGCAGGAATTCCATGGCCGGCGCGCAGCTGTCAACACGGGCGGGAAGCATGATTCTGGCCACAGCCTACCTCCTTGCCCTCTCAGCCGGCCAGAGCCGCAAGGGCTTCCTGCCGACTGTCCCGGACAGTCAGCATGGCGTTGAACCCGGAGATGCGGAACACTTCCGCCGTCATGGGCTGCAGGGAACAGAAGGCCAGCTTGCCGGCACAGGCCTTGAGCGCCTTGACGAGCCCCAGGATGCCCCGCAGTCCGGCGGAGCTGATGTATTCCAGCCGGGACATGTCGATGAGCAAACGCTGCTTGCCCGCTTCCAGCAGGGCGCGGGTCGCGTTTTCGAATTCCGGTGTCGTCGTGGCGTCCATGCGGCCTGCAAGCTCCACGATGGCGATACCGTCCTGTTCCGTTACGATGACTTCCATAGAACCTCCGAATCTGGCTACTGATAGCTGAGCAGCAGGCCCTGACTGATCTTCAGCCAGCCGTCCAGCGTCACGAACAGCAGCAGCTTGAACGGCAGGGAAATGGTCATGGGCGAAACCATCATCATGCCCATGGCCAGCAGGACATTGGAAATGATAAGGTCTATGGCAACGAAAGGCAAATAGAGCAAAAAGCCGATCTGGAACGCCTTGGTCAGTTCCGTGATGGTAAAGGCCGGCACCAGGATGAACATGTTGTCACGCGTGATGCTCTGCCGCTGATGCTCCGGCCATATGCGCTGGGCCGTACCCATGAATTCCTGCAGGATGGCGGGGCTGGTGTTCTTTTCCAGGAATTGCCGCAACGGCGGCGAGACGGCCTGCAGGGTCTCCAGCATCTCCGAAGGCTTCGGGTTCGCGCTGAACCGCTGTTCCTCCAGCAGGGCCTTGGTATCCATGGCCACCGGCGCCATGATGAAGACCGTCAGGATGATGGCCAGGCCGTTCATGACCATGGCAGGCGGCACCTGCTGCACGCCCAGCGCGTTGCGGACAAGGCTCGTGACCACCACGATCTTCACGTAGGACGTGACCATCATGAGCAAAAAGGGCGCCAGCCCTAAGAGCGCCAGGCCCGCGATGAGATAGAGGGGATTAATCCCGGCCAGTTCCATCCCCGACCCCCTGCGGCGTACCGCCGTCCTGTCCGGCAGCATGCATGCGGGTGATCTGCACGCCCGGCATGCCGCCCACATCCACCAGACGTCCCTGCGCCAGCAGCTGCCCCGCCACACGGATGTCCACGACGGGCGACGGCGTCTCGCCGCCCAGGGCCAGCGTATGCCCGGGGACAAGCGCCGCCAGTTCGTCCAGACGAAGATGCAGCCTGCCGATCTCAAAGACCACAGGCAGTTCCAGTGCCCCGACAGGTGCGGGGGCCACCGTGGGGGCTTCTGTGGCGGGCCCATCGCCCTGGACGGCCCCGGCAGGGGCCAGCTGTTCCTCACTCATGCCGTCCTCGCTTTCTTTCTCTGCAGACTCCCGGCCGGGATCACCCATATCCGGCCCCAGCACGGACAAGATCCCTTCCCCAAGCCGGCAGGCCAGTGCCCTGCCCTGCGGCAGGCGCAGACGCGGCGTCTCAGGGGCCCAGCTCTCCGGCAAAAGGACATCCCCCGGGACCAGCGTCGCCGCCTCGTCTGCGGACAGATGCATGCGCCCCGCTTCCAGCGGACAGGCCAATGTCCCCGTGAAACAGACCCCGGCCTCCGTGCGCATGGGGAGCTGTTCCAGCCGCTCCAGCACATAGCGTGCGGCATTTTCCTTCGCCCAGGACAGACGCAGGAAGACAGCCTCACCACCGGGCAGATCCAGCCGCAGGGGCAACGAACCGCCCCAGGCGATCCCGGCCTGCGGTGTACCGCTAAAACGCAGTTCACAGCCCAGGAAGGGTTCCAGCCGTTGCAGCGCAGGCTGCAGCAAACGCTCCAGAACAGCCAGACACAATTCGCCGGGCAGGCGGGCAAAGGTCTGCTCCCCTGCGGGCAGGGCGCTGCGCCAGGCGGCAAGATCCGGCCTCAGGGCCAGTGCCTCCAGAGATGACCATTCCAAGCGCCACAGATCCTCGCCACTGCTCAGATACAGCACGGCCGCCGGAACAAAGGGAGCATCCTGCTCCGCGGTGGCCGCCGCGACATTGAACGACAACGTACAGGGAACAGGCTGCTCCGCACCGGCATCCAGCGCTACGGTCAGCGGCAGGGCCCGGCAGACGAGGGCATTGACCAGCCGCGCCTGCAACGGCGGCAGCGCTGGCGGGATGAAAGGCCGGGAAGGGATCACCTGGGACATGACTCACCTTTTCCGAAATCAGCGGGATCTGTCCGCTCCCCTTCGGAGGGGGAAAATATCGTGGCGCGCCGTGTGGCGGCCGTAGCTACTCCACGTCAGGGACGTAATCCTGGCGGCCCCGGGACTGCTGCCGGGCATCGCCTTCATTGCCGCCGTCCGCCCGGCTCTGGACGATCTCCACGCGAACGTTCTCGCCACTGCGCTCCAGAGCGCTGCGCAAGGCATCCTGTGCCCCCACCGCCGTCTGGAAGGACGCCGGATCGGCGCAGGCGAGCCGGATGAACAGCTGGCCGTCCTGCGCCCGTGCCAGACACAGCTCCGCGCCCGAAAGCGGGCCCTGCCCCAGCGTGATGCGGACTTCCGGAGAGCCCTTGCCCGGCTCGGAGACCAGGATACGGTCCACCAGTTCGTTCACAAGGGCGTCCACATCCCCGGGAGCCGGAGCCGCCTGTGCGGCGCTCGTCTGCATGCTCTGCATGCGGCTGCCGAAAAGGCTGTCCAGCAGCGCCTGGGGCGACAGGGCATCCTGCCGGGAACCGCCCCGACCATTTTCCTGACCGCCCTGCCCGTCCCGTTCCCGGGATTCCTGCATGGCCCGGTCAAAACGTTCCTTGTCCCTGTCGTCCACGGGACGATCCGCGCCTTCACGCTCCGCCTGCATGCGGGAATCCGCTTCCTGCAAGCGTCGGGAACTGATCTCCATGCCCATGGGCACCTCCAGCATATGCCGCCATGCGGATCCGGCCGAACACCCTGCGGGGGGCCTCAGGCATCGTCACTGGCGCGGGAAGGGGTGGCGAACTCCTCCAGCTCCAGATCTTCCAGATGCTCCTGCTCCCGTTTGGCGTTCTCCTGCCAGATGTCACGATGTTTCTCGATCTTCGCCGCTTCCCGGCGGGCCAGGGCCACGGCCCGTTGCGCACCGGTCACGGCCTGTTCCTGCTGCCGCACCTGCTCTTCCGCCTGGCGCACGGCCTGGAAGCGTTCCTGCTCTCCGGTGGCCAGCATGCCCAGAGAGGCCCGAAAATCCGCCACCTCTTCCAGAGAAAGGCTGGCCCCCAGGATGGCGGCATAACGCCGCTCCTCTTCTTCCTGCCGCCAGATGCGGTAGCGTTCCAGCTCGGCCTGCCGCCGCCCCACTTCCTCACGAGCCTGTACCAGCCGGCGTTCCTCCAGCCGCAAGGCGTTGCGGGCGGCGTCCTCCCGATAGTGGCGAACGGACAGCAGGGCCTGCAAGGGATAGAGTCGTTGCGCCATGATGCACCTTTGCCATATGCAGAGGCCGGGCCCCGCTTACAGCACGACCTTTTTCAGGGCCGCCAGGGTCTCCTCGAACGAACTTTTTTCCTCCAGCCCCTGGCGCAAGAAGGCATTGACCGCCTGGATATGTCCCAGGGCGAAATCCGCCTCGGCATCGGCCCCTTTCTTGTATTCGCCGATCTGCACCAGCAGCTCCACTTCCGCATACTTGGCCAGAATCTTGCGCAGGGCCTGGGCCGCGGCCTTGTGCTCCTTGTCCACCACGGCGTTCATGACGCGGCTGACGCTGGCCTGGACGTCGATGGCGGGATAATGGTTGGCAGCGGCCAGCTTGCGCGAAAGCACGATATGCCCGTCAAGGATGGACCGGGTCTCGTCGGCGATGGGTTCGGTCATGTCATCACCTTCCACCAGCACCGTATACAGGGCGGTGATGGAGCCCTTGTCCGAATTGCCCGCCCGTTCCATGAGCTTGGGCAGCTCCGAGAAGACCGACGGCGGGAAGCCCCGGCGGGTCGGCGGTTCTCCGGCCGCCAGACCGATCTCGCGCTGGGCGCGTCCGAAACGGGTCACGGAATCCATCATCAGCAGCACGCTCTTGCCCTGATCGCGAAAATATTCGGCAATGGCCGTGGCCGTATAGGCGGCCTTGAGCCGCTCCATGGAGGAACGGTCCGACGTGGAGACCACGAGCACGGCCTTTTTTCGCCCTTCCGGACCGATGTCGCGTTCGATGAATTCCCGCACTTCGCGGCCGCGTTCCCCGATGAGCGCCAGCACGCAGACATCGGCCGTGCAGCCTTTGAGGATACTGGACAACAGCGTGGACTTGCCGCCGCCGGCTGCGGCAAAGATGCCCATGCGCTGCCCTTCCCCGCAGGTCAGCACGCCGTCGATGACGCGCAGGCCCAGGGAGATGGGCTTGCTGATGACCTTGCGGGTCATGGGATTGGGCGCTTCGGCCACCAGCGGATAGTGGGTGCGCGTCCTGATGGCCGGACCGCCGTCCATGGCCTGCCCCAGACCATCCACCACGCGGCCCAGCAGCTCATAGCCCACGGGGACGGAGAGTATCTCGCCCGTGGGGATGACTTCCGTGGCCGGAGAGATGCCCTGCATATTGCCCAGGGGCGACAGCAGGGCCACGTTCCTGACAAAGCCGACCACCTCGGCCTTGAGGCTCCAGTTTTCCCAGGGATTGCGCAGCAGGCAGAGTTCCCCCACTTTCACACCGGGGACCACGGCACGGATGATGGTGCCCACCACCTGCTCCACGCGTCCCCGCGTCTCCAGGGGATTGACGTCGCGGACGGCCTCTTCCAGCAGGTCGCCGATGTATTCGAAGGCCATCTACGACTCCCTGATCTTGCCCAGCAAGGCGTGCTCGATAGCCTTGAGCTGGGTCTCCAGGCTGGCGTCCACGACCCCCAGCTCGCATTCCAGGATGCAGTCCCCGGGCTTCATGCGGGGATCGGCCGTCACGTCCAGAAACGTGGCGCCGTTGGGAGCGGACGAGATCATGGCCGCCAGCGAGGTCCGCACCGCGTCCTTGTCGTCGGGAGAGACACGGATGAGCACACGCTGCTGGCTGCGCACGGCGTTCAGGGCATTGCGCACCACGCGCACCGTGCATTCCCGGTCGTCCAGCTCGCCGATGATCTTGCGCACGGCGGAGGTCACCACGCCCACGAGCTTGGCTTCCACACCTTCGATGTATTCCACGGCCTGCATGGCCGTTTCCATCATCTTTTCGGCCTGCTCCATGCGGCCTTCCATGAGGCCGTCCTCATAACCTGCCTGCCTGCGCTCCTCGTAGGCTTTTTCCGCCTCGGCAGCCATGGCGGCAGCCCGTTCCCGGGCAGCGGCCAGCACATCGTTGGCTTCCACAAGACGAGCATAATCGGCCGCGCGCAGCACCCGCACCCCAGGGGCGGGCATCACGGTATTGCCCGTCAGTCGAAACACGGCGCCCATGACGGAGCCACCTCCTTGAGCAGCAGTTTTTTCACCCCGCGCCACAGTTCGTGGCGTTCATCTTCCGCCAGGGACGGCAGCACGGCCGCCTCCGGCAGCGCGGGCAGACGATCGCAGACGCGCAGGGCCACGTCTTCCGGCCAAAGCCCGGCCACCAGACGCAGCGCCATATTGCCGTGCAGGGCACAGCGTTCCGCCAGGGGCAGATCCGTATCCCGCCACTGGAAGAAGCGCCGCACGCCCCCCAGCTGGTAGCGGCCCCGCTGCAGGGCGTACCGATACGTCTCCTCTCCTAGGGATTCCCGCAAGGGCAGGACCTCATCCCGCAGCAGCACCGTCGCGATGGCCGGAGCATGCAGGACGACACCCGTCACCCGGCACAGTTCCAGCAGCGCCGGAGCATCCAGAAGAGCCAGGCGGCGCGACTCCTCGGCGTAATCCCAAAAGGGGACCGGTACGGCAGGCTCGCTTTCAGCAGCGTCCGGCCCGTGCGTCAACGGGCGCTGCTGCAGCCAGGCCCAGAGACTGTCCGCAGCCCCGCCCAGCTGTTCACGGCAGTCATCCGGCAGTCGCGGTCCGCCTTCCGGCAGATTGGCCTGCAGCAGGCGCTGCCACAAAGCCGGACGACGCGCGAGGACGTCTGCAAAAAACTGTTTGTGCATCAGGCCTCACCCTGCTTGCCGGTGTCATCCCCTTCCCCGGCCTCAAGGGCTTCACGGGCAGCGCGACGACGGGCCAGCAGACGGCGACCATAGACCCAGCCGCCCACGCCCAGGGCCAGAAGCACGGCCGCCATGGCCAGCATCTGCAACAGCAGGGCGGGCGTATGGGCCCCCGGCGAGAGCAGCGGGGACGGGAGCTTCGTATCCGGTACCGTCACGCTTTCCCGCACCGGGACCAGCATCACGCTCACATTGTCGTATTTGAGCGAGGCCACGGCGCCCGCCACCAGTTCCCTGATCTCGGGCACAAGGTTGACTACGGGCGAATCCAGGGTATGGCGCAGGAAGACCGCCGCTGAAGGCGCGATGGTGATGTTGTTCACCTTGTCGTTGACGCCGAGCACCACATGGACGCGGGCCGTCAGCACACCGTCGATGCGCGAGAGCGTGTCCGCCAGCTCCTGCGAAAGGGCGTAGGACATGCGGGCCTGGACCTCGGAGGTGGACGAGATCATGCCGTCACCGGCAAACACTTCCCCCAGGTTCTTGAAGGCTTCGCGCGGCAGGCTGTTCTCCTTGAGGACCTGCAGGGCGCGCACCAGCTGGTCGTCATCCACCAGCAGCGTATAGCCGTTTTTGCCTGCGGCCTGCTTTTCCGCCTCGATCCCCCGTCGCAGCAGGGTGGAAAGCATCTGGTTGGCCTGATCCTCGGACAGGCCGGAGTACATCTCCACCTTACAGCCGGAAAGGAGCAGAAGCAGGGAAAGCAGCAAAAAAAGCATGGGACGCAGCATGAAAAAACCTCTTAAGATACGGGTGCCTAACCGGACTGGCGCAGCAGGCCTTCCAGGCCTTGCGTCGTCTGCTGCGATGTCTGGACACCCACTTTGGCCTGTACGTTGAGTATGCCCACAAGCTGCTGCACATGCAGCAATTCCTGCGGGCTGATGGCCGCCCCCTGCGCGGAGACACGCTCCAGCAACTGGCCCAGCTCTTCCAGAACATCCTGGCGGGAGATCCCTTCGCTCTGGAAGACGGCCTGAGGCTCCGTCACCTCCTGCCCGGCGGGGACATCAGCGCCACCGGCTGCGGCGGGCTGCTCCACGGCAAGAGTATTCCCGCTCTGTTCCACAGCAAGAGAGCCTTCCGCCCCCGCCCCGTCAACTGGCGGGCACGGCATGGCTTCCGCCGGTCCCGGCAGGAGCGCCGCTGCCGACGATGCAGTGGGGCCGCCCTCACCGGCCGCAGCTGCGGGGCCTTCTGGCGGAGCCGTGGAGAGCGCTTCCTCGAAGGCCCGCACCAGCTCACGCGACGGCGCACCGGAAGGCCCCCCCCCGGAAGGCTCGCCCGCCCACTGGGAAAGCTTTTCCAGAGCTTCCAGCAGCTTGGTCGCCCCTTGTGCCGATGCGGGGATCATACGCCGTGCCTCCCGGTGGACAAAACGTCATGCCGCCGGTCAGGCGACTTCCATGACGGCCCGGGCCATATCGGCCGCAGCGCAATCCTGCGGAATGGCGGCAAAGGCCTGCTCCGCATCCCCTCTGCGCCCGGCCAGCAGACAGGCAAGGCCACGCATGGCAAGGGCGTCGGCATCAGCGGCATTATCCGCAAGGACCTGGTCCAGGATGGTGAGCGCGGTATCGAAATCATCCACGACCACATGAGAAAATGCCAGCCCCACAAGGGCCGGCGCGAACCCCGGCCTGAGCGCCAGGACTGCCTGGAAAATGGTCCTTGCCTCCCCGACGAGCCCCTTTTGGCAGGCCAGATTGGCCAGATCCAGCAGGCGGGCCATCTGTTTTTCGGAAACCATATATCTCTCCCGTTTTAGGGGCCGGAAAACGGCCCCATCACAACATTCTTGCCTGCACGCCTCCGTTCCCGGAGGCTAGCCCGTCCGCTGGGCCAGCGACTTGAGCATATCCTGGATGCTCTTGGTCACCGAGGAGATGGTCTCCAGCTTGGCGTTGTACTGCCCCATGGCGAACTGCAGCTCCAGCAGTTGCATCTGGTCCACCTCGCCGGAGGCGCTGATCTGGTCCATCTTGGCCTGCAGGGCCTGCCCGTCCTGGCTCAGCCCGTTGGTGGCATTCTGGAACAGCTGGCCGATATCGATCCCGCCCGAGCTTCCTATATTCATGATATTCTCCTGACTGATCCGCAATGCGGTCATCTTGCTCTTACGCTTTCTGCTGCCCGGCGCTGCGGCCGGAAGGGCCGCTCCTAAGCTGCGGGGACCGGCCACACCGGCCATCCGCAGTCTGCGGCGGCTTTCCCCGGATCAGCGGTTCAGCGTATCGTAGACACGCTCCGCCACTTTCTCCGCGGCATCCACGGCGGTCATGACCTGCCGGGCAACAGCCATCTCGTCTGACGTCATGCCGGCATCCATGGCGCGCTTGACGTCCGTCCGCATCTCGAACAGCTCCTCGCGAAGCTGCTTGAGGCCACGGCCCGAAGGATCTTCCGCCAGCATGTCAAAGGCTGATTCCATTTCCATCATTTACCTCTCAATCTGTGACTGACGACCTGGCTGCCGTTACGCAGGACAAGGACTTTGGTATCGATGCTCTCCAGGGTCCAGCCGCTGGGGAGCACGGCGCCTTCAAACAGGCGTCTGCCGTCGGCGGTAGTCACGAAACGCATGGGCGACATGGTGACACCGGTCACGCGCAGCCCGCCCAGGGGATCCCCGCCGGTACCGCCCGAAGGCCGGGCCGGTGTGGCAGCGGCGGGTTCACCGTCCCGGGAAGGTGTCAGGGAGCGCTCTGCAGCTGCCAGAGCGCCCGACGCCGACGAGGTCCCGTGCAACCGAACACCGAACAGCTCGCTGGCATCCTGACGGATGGCGTCCAGTTTTCTGGTGTCTTCCGGCCGGAAATCACCGGAAAAATCCACCCTGCCCGGCAGGTAGATGACCCGGACGCTCCCCAGACCTTCCCGCTGCAGGGCCGCATCCAGCACCGGCGCCAGATCCTTTTCGTAAACGATGTGCCGGTCCACCGCCGGCAGGCCCCGGACTTCGGCCTTGAGGGCCGTGAAAGCCGCTGCCTCCAGCAGCTCGTCCTTCATATAGGCCCTGACCTGCAAACGCGGATTGCCCTTGTTCTCCCACAGGACGACATCAGGATGGAAACCGCGGATACCAAGCGAACTGCGCACAGCACGCAGCATGTCTTCCTGTACGGCAACTTCCAGGTACACAGGGATATGCAAGCCACGTGCCATGTCACGCAAACGGATCATGGCAGCATCGTCCGCCACTGTCCCGCGGATCTCCACTCCGGGATCACGGCGGCTTACAGCCAGCCCGCGTATGCCGGCATCTTCAAGATATTTTTTAATGATCTCAGGATAATGTTCAGGATCAGAGTCCGCAGGCCTGACCATCAGCGACAACGCAAGCAGAAAAATCGCCACCAGTACCAGCAGCAAGGCCCGCCAGCCGACACGGCGAGCGGGAGAAGATTCCGGGACATCCGGCAACAGTGTTTCCGAAGCCCCGGCGTCCATGCCAAGATCATTGGCGGTCGGCAACAGCTCCGCTGTCTCCGTGACAGCGGGGACAGCTTCTGCCTCTGCGGACGCCGCTTCTTCGGCCCCGACGGTACGGGCGTGCGGGGACAGCTCCGGTACAAGGCTTTCCTGGGGGACTCCGGGACGGTTCCAGGCAAAACAGGTCGTGCCAAGATACCAGGCGCTCCCGGCTGCGGGGCGCAAGGGACCATCGGCCTCGGCGGGCTCCACGGGCTCTTCTCCCTGCAGGCGAAGGGGACCATCCAGGGGCGTCACGGCCAGTACGGGAAAGGCATTCTCTTCGGACGAAATGTCCAGAACGGCATGACGGGGAGCAAGACCGGTCAGGATGATGTCGCAGGCATCATCAGACCCGACGACCCAGCTTCCTTCCGTCAGTTCAACGCAGGCCCCCAGATGCGGCCCGGAAAAGACATACAGGCAGATGGCACTGCCCCGGCTGCAGGTCACTGCCGCCCTCCGGCAGAAACAGACGTGCTGCCGACAGGGGCCGGCACCGGCTGGGCCCCCGTGCTGACAGGAGTCAGTATGGGCTGCGGCATGGTCGAATTCTGGATGCTCTTGTTGGTGGCGGGCACAGGCACCGGCTGGGGCGTGAGCGTCACAGAAGGTGCGGGCTGCACGTCCGGCGCCAGTTCACGGCGACGTGCACAACCGCCCACAGGCATCTCCTTGGGACGGCGTTCCTCATAGTCGGCCTGTGTCGGCGTCCGGCTGAAACGGGGGTCATCCACGCGGGACGGCACATTGGAGGCCGTATCCATGCGGACGATGCGCGGCGTGATCAGGATAAGACGCTCCATGCGCTGATGCTTTTTGCCCGTAGAACCGAACAGGCCGCCCAGGATGGGGATGTTCTTGAGGCCGGGGATGCCGGTCTCCGCATCGCTCTGAATCTCGTAATAATGTCCCCCGATGAGCAGGCTCTGCCCTTCTCCCACGATGGCCTGGGTATTGATCTTGGTCTGCTTGATGGGCGAAAGGTTGTTGGGATCCACGGAAAAAAGGCTGGAGCCGTCGTCCCGGTCGTCCTGCACGCTGACCATGAGCTTGATGCTGTCCGCCTGCCCCGGCAGGCCGGGGATGATGTGGGGCGTCACCTTCAGGACGGTCCCGGAGTCGATCTTGAACAGGTCGGAAGATTCGTTGCCCGATACGGGAACGTAGTAGGAGCTGGTATTCTCCAGCGAGGCCTGCACGTTGTCCATGGTCAGCACGGAAGGCTTGCCCAGCACGCGGGCCTGGCCGTCTTCTTCCAGAGCGGTGACGCGGGCCAGGAAGTAGTCCGAGCCGTAGGAATACAGGGTGGAATAGGAAAGGCCCCCGGCACTGGAAGCCCCGGCAGAGGGGAAGATGCCGCTGGTCGAAGTGCCCCCGGCACTGCCGCCGCCTGTCCAGTGCTTGCCGTAAGCACCGGTACCCGACCAGTTGACGCCGAAATCACGGGAGAAATCGCTGTCGATATCCACGATGGCCGCATGGATCTCCACAAGCTCCACAGGCTTGTCCAGATCGGCGATGACCTTGGCATAATAGCTCATGCGGTATTCGGCATCGGTCACCACAACGGCATTGACCCGGGGATCGGCGATGATGCTGGGCCCGGCAGTCGTCCCGGACTGATCCTTCCCGTTCTGGGGGACTGCCGGCGAAGCCTGGGACGTATCCGTCGAGGCGTTCATGGCGATCAGCCCTTTGCCCCGCAGACCACCCTGCGCCGACGGCTGCGCCGTCACCTGTGACCCGGTCAGCGGGGTCCCGTTGGCCATGGCCTGCAGGATGCTGGCCACACCGGGGATGGTCACGGTGGAATCCATGCTGTTGACTTTCATGTCTTCCGCCCAGGCGTACTTGAGCGGGAACACGCGCATGACGCTGCGGCTGCCCTGGGCATCCTCAAAGGCTTTCATGGCCCCGCGCAGCTGGTCCAGATAGATGGGCGGACCGCTGACCGAAAGCAGATTCTGGGCGTGCAGCAGCCTGACAGGCAGCTGCGGCGAGATCATGCCCGCACTGCGCAGCATGTCCCGCAAGGCAGCGGCCGAGACCGTAGACGGCGCCAGGAAGGCTTCTGTCTGTTCACTGTCGGTCCAGAACGTCACCGTACGTCCCTGCGTATACCAGCGCACCCCGAAGGCCGAACGCATGCCGTTGAGGAACGTACGGGGGTCCACCTGCTCGAAACGGCCGCTCATCTGCCCCTTGAGGGCAGGACTGCATACCGAGCCATAGCCCTCGGCACGGGCAAAAGCGGAAAGGACCGTACAGATATTTTCATTGTCCGCATAATGAGAGAACGCCGCCCGGAACGGGAAGGCGCTGCGGGAAGACGCGCAAAGACCTTCTGTTGCCAGAAGGCAACAGAAGGTCCAGCACAGGCAGACAGCTACAAGGCGCTTCAATAGACGCCTCCGAAAAACGTACCCGGCATGGAGAACATGGGAGGCAACTCCTCACGCGGCGAGTCCCCCAGGCTTTTTTTCCACCAGGCGAGGTCATTGAGGAAATCCCGGACAGCATCGTCGAACTCTTGCTGAGGTACGTCCACAGGCACCCGGGATTGCAATATCAGGCGCTCCCCGTCCAGGCCCCGGGCAGCCGCATCTTCCTGTCGTTCAAGGGCCACGACCGAGGCGCGCTCGCGGCAGATGCCGGCCTGCCGGCCTGCCACATTGCGGAGCAGACTGTCCCGTTCATGTCCCGGCTCCGGCAGGGCGCGCAGGTCAGCCAGAAGGAAACACAAGCGCCCGTCGGGAGAAAAGACTTTCAGGTCAAGGCCATCCTCCAGCCGAAAGCTGTATGAGCCGTCCTGTCCCGGACGGGGGGACTTCCAACCGGCCGTCACCGCAAGGGCACGGACCTTGTCATCCAGCGAAACCATAGGCAGTCCTGCATACGTTTTTCATGTCCAAACACAGTTCAACGGTACGCAAAAACAAGCGTCATCGTCAAACCTTTTCTTCCGGACCGGCGCGCCCTTACGGGCGCTGCCGGATCATCCCAGGATCTTGGTGCGGGTCTGGTTCATGTTGGCCTGCATGGAATTCATGAAATCCAGAGACTTGGAGACAAGGTCCTTGAGCGCCTCGTTGGTCTGCTTGGTCTGCTCCATCATGGTGCGGATCTGCTCCTGCTGGGCCTCCAGACGCTTGGCCTCGGCAGACTGCAGGCTCTGGCCGAACTCCCCGCCCGCCGTGAACATGCTCCCGGCCGCAGAGATCATGGTACTGAACGACTGTGCGACAGCGGTCGTGAGCTGTCCGTCCGCGGATTTGCGGGCGAGCATGTCCAGCCCGCCGCTCGAGGATCTGCCAACACCGGCGATGGCCACGCCCACGCTGGCCGCACCGGCCGCCATGTTCACCAAGGCCCCGGTCACGGCGCAGGCGAATTTCTGGATGGCGCCCGTCTCGATCTTGTCGGCCTGCTGTTTCATCAGGTCGACGATCTGCAACCCCTGCGCCTGGATGATGCTGCGGTTGGTGCGCCGTTGCTCCGCCGCATCCTTGAGGATCACGGAAGCGAACAGGGCGCCGGGGCTGGGAAGGGCCGTCCAGCCCGACAGGTCTCCCGAATTTTCTCCGGGCGACGCCAGGTCGGGCAGCTGGCTCCGCACGTCCTTGACGGCCGCAGTAAAGTCCTTGCCGGCCTGGATGGCATTGATCAGGGTCTCATCGACCTTGGCGGCGCTGACACCCTTCGCCTGGGCCTGCTCCAGCAGCCTGCTGTACTCGACGGAGCTGTATCCCGTTGCATTCGTGATGATGGTGTCCATACTATCTCCCTTTTCAGGCATCAGGCCATGGCCGGATTGCCGCTGAGGATGGCCACATTGGCCTGCACACTTTCCTGGACGATGTCCGACACGGTCTGGAGCGTCTGCTCGGAGCGCCGCATCATTTCCTTGATATGCTCCACATCCAGCTCATTGGCCATGGCGATGCGCTCCAGAATGGCCTGTAAACGCTTCTGCTGGGCCTGCAGGAAGCTGATATCCTTTTCGTTGACGGCGGAAGCTATGGTGGTGGCCGACTGGGCTATGGTGTTCGCCCCACCGGCCATGGTGGCCACACGGGCCGTCCAGGAGGCCGCCTTCTGGATGGTCTGGGCCGTGTCCGAAACCGCCTTGGTGGCGGTCTGGGCCGCCTTACCGGCCGCGCCTGCCGCCCCGGCACCGAACGTGCACGCCGCCAGGACGATGGTGGTGGCGAGATCCACGGCGAACTTCGTCCACTGGATCGCCGTATCGCTGGCGCCGCACGCCTCCATGATCTTGCCTATGATGAATGCCGGACTGAAGCCGGCCTTGCCGCCTGACGCCTCCTCCATGATGGAGCTGGTCAGCAGCGCCAGGCTCGCGACGCCGACGGCGATGAGCGCCGCGCCGGAGCCACCGGCCGCCAGGCCTACCGCACCGGCGGCGATCATGGCCACGGAGCCGATGGCCGCCAGTGCCATGCCGATATACTTGAACGCCTTGAGCAGGCCATCCAGAAAACTCTGGCTCTTGGCCTTTTCCAGCTGCTCCTGGATGGACTTGAGTTTTTCCTCATTGGCCATGGCGCGCTCCTGGGCGCGGGCCTCCAGCGAGGCCACACCGGCCTTGGTCTCGGTACGGCGCTGCTCGAAGCCGACGGCATCCAGCAGGGTCTCCAGAGAAAGGCCGCTCATGGTCAAAGCGGACAGCGAGACCGTGGTGCCGCTTTGCGGGGACGGCTCTTCAAGATCCGGCAGCAGCGAACCGCAGCGCGCAGTCAGGAAGGAACGCAGCGCGTTGAGGCTCTCTTCCAGATCCTTGACATCCGGGGCCTTGTTCGCCCCCTGCTGGGTCGCCGCCAGTTGCAGCAGCGCGCCCAGATCGGTCGCGGGCGTCCCGGACCGTGTTCCCTGAACCATGCTCATGACATCACTCCTTGGACTGGACCAGCGTGGCAAGCAGGGCACGGATACGGTCATGGACGGCCTTGTGCGCGGGGATGGAGGCATCGCCCAGCCCCAGGGCGGCGCGGAAGGAAGCCGCCGCGTTCTCGCCGTCCCCCAGCTTCAGATGGCACAGGCCGCCATAGTAGAACGGCGCGGGATCCTTGAGGCCGCCGGCCACACCGGCCATGCCGTAGGTATCGATGGCCTGCTGCCAGGCTTCCCGGGCCTGCAGGCAACCGGCCAGACCCATCCAGTAACGGGGATCGTCGCCATCATACATGCACAGGCCGCGGAACATGCTTTCGGCATCCTTGTAGTTGCCCGCCTTGTACAGATTGTAGGCATAGGCATAACCGGATTCCAGCGTGTCTTTGCTGATGTTGAACACATCGGCCAGGGTCGCCCCCTTTTCCAGGGCAGCCTGGATAGTGTGGAACTCCTCTTCCGTGAACCCCGCCGCCTTGGCCATGTCCAGCAGGGCGGACTGGATGTCTTTTTCCTGTTCGGTGATCTGACTCATACTCGCTCCTTGGGGTGGATGCCGTCTGCCTGTCTGACGGCTACTGGCCACGGGCCAGACTGGTGAGGGTCTGGTTGGAGTTGGCGATCTGGGTGTTGGCGCCCTGCAGATAGGAGTTGTACTGGCCCATGTAGTCCTGGACATAGACCATCTCCTGCTGGGTGTTGGTGCCCAGTTCTTCCAGGCGGCTTTCCAGAGCCGTGATGGCCACGTCCCATTCGTCGGCACTATGTGAATAATTGTTGGCTGTCCTGTCTATAGCCAGACCGTGCAGCTCCATATAATCCACCATTTCCTGGCTCATGAAAGTCGCATTGTTGCCCTTGGGCACAGTCTCGGTACGGGGCTTTTCTTCGTAAATAATGTTTCCTTTGTCGTCGACTAAAACTTTGCCGTTAGCATCCTTCTTGGGCACGTTGAACGTCTCCGTTTTGGCCGCGTCATTGCCCACCCCGGCCTTGGCATCGGCCTTGGCCTGACGGGCCTCGTTGAGCAACTGGGAGACCAGCTTCTGCTCGTCCTGCGCCGAAGCGATGGCATCCATCTTGTCCATGGCCTGGGTCTTGGCGGTCTGGGCCAGTTCCAGCTGCAGCTTGGCGAACATCAGCTGCAGGCTCGTGGTGGGGCCCAGTTCACCGAACGAAACAGAAGATGTCGAGGAAAAATTGACCTGGCTCATATCAGTTCCTTATGTCGGCCGCAGCCTATTGACCACGGGCCAGACTGGTGAGGGTCTGGTTGGAGTTGGCGATCTGGGTGTTGGCGCCCTGCAGATAGGAGTTGTACTGGCCCATGTAATCCTGGATATAGACCATCTCCTGCTGGGTATTGGTGCCCAGCTCTTCCAGACGGCCTTCCAGGGCCGTGATGGCCACGTCCCATTCTTCCGCAGTATGCATGTGGTCGTTCCCTGTCTTGTCATAGGCAAGATTATGCTCGTCCATATATTTCACCATATCGTTGCTCATAGGGTTATAGTTCTTCCCCTTGGGTGCTGTTTCCGTATAAGATCCGGTGATTTTGCCATCCTTGTCATATTTATAATAAGTTGTCGTAATATCCTCGCTATTTTTATTTTTGGCATTGGCCTTGGACTGCCGGGCTTCATTAAGCAATTGGGAGACCAGCTTCTGTTCGTCCTGCGCCTTGGCGATGGCGTCCATCTTGTCCTTGGCCTGGGTCTTGGCGGTCTCGGCCAGTTCCAGCTGCAGCTTGGCGAACATCAGCTGCAGGCTCGTGGTGGGGCCCAGTTCACCGAACGAAACAGAGGACGTGCTATCGAAATTGACTTTGCTCATGTATAACCCCTGATTTTTGTTGTTCTGCAACGACGCAAAGGATAATGGTCAAAAACGGCGGGCCCGATGCCTGTCCGCTTACAGGCGGACGATATTCCGGCGGCCGCCTCCGGGGATGCCGCCGGCAGCGGCCGGCCTAGCAGCGGTGCGGGCCTGGGCGGCACGGGCTTCACCGGCACGACGGGCTTCGGCCTCGGCTTCTTCGGCCATTTTACGCAGTTCGGGAGTCAGGGTGGCCGGATCCGTCTTTTCCTGCTCTGACAGGCCGAGCTGCTTGCGCATGGCTTTTTCCTGGCTTTCCAGACGGGAAAACTCTTCACGGAGGGCGGCGAAATCTTCCATCTGCTTCTTCATATCCTGTTCCGTAAACGACATAACAAATCTCCTTTTGAGTGCGGTTGCAATTGGCAAAGCATAAAGCGTGCCATGCTTGTATTTGGCTAAAAACGCATCAAAAATGCCCAACAAAGCTCCCGATTGCCAACTTTTTTGATACTTCATTTTCTCCGATAAACAACAAAATTCCCGCAACACTCTCCCGGACAGGACTTTTTTACGAACAGGACGCCAGATCCCGCAGGGAGTACCCTTGCTGTTGCCACAGGCTCGTGCTACCAGAAACATATGGCATGATTCTGGCATATCGCATATCGTGTTGCCAACATTTTTTTTACGGGATCGGGAGGCGCAGTTCGTCATGAGCATCGATTTTTCCATCCAGCACTCCCAGGTGCAGCCCACGTCCCGCAATACGACGGCATCCTCCGCAGCCACAGGCTCGCTGTTCGGCAATACGGCCACCGTGGTGGAATCTCCTCTTTCCCTGCTGGCCGAGGCTGCCGAAGAACTGACCTTTGCAGTGGATACCACGGACGATTTCGAACTGGAGGAACGCAAGGAGCGGGACGAGATCAACGAGGCCATGGAGGAACGCATCAAGAAGTACCAGGAGATGATGCGTGAAGCCCGCGAGGTCCAGAAGACAAGGGATCTCAAGGGATTTCTGGACTCCCGGACCGAAAAGGAAGAAGCCCTGCGCCAGCTGCGCCGTTTCTTTCCCGACCCCTCCGAGGCATGGGCCGCCCTCAAGGACATCCAGGAAGAGCTGTCCGCCACCCCCGACACCTCGCCGGAGACTCTGCGTGTCCTGAACGAAGCTCTGGAAGAGCTGGAACGCACGGAAGGCCCCGCCATACGGGCCGGGATCAACGGCGCGCTCAATGCCCGGGGATTTGAAGGACTGGGCGATGCCGGCGCGCTGGGGAGCTTTTATCGGGAAACCGTCCGTCATTTTGAAGACGTCAACAGCCTCTACGACCATATCCAGAAGACGTACGGCAATAATTTTGAAGCCGCGCTGGACTTCCTTTACAAGGCACTGGCCAGCGACCTTGCGGCCGACGTGCCCAGTATGGAGACCAGCCATCTGGAGCACGTCAACGGCAGCCTGGGCGAGCTGCGGCAGCTGCAAAGCGCCCGCAGCCTGTGCGCCCGCCTGCTGGAACGCTGGAGCAGCATCCACGGGATCCGGCACTGTCCTCTGGACGATATGGCCCTGCTGGGCAAGGTGCTGGACCTGCGCAAGGAGCGCTACATCAGCGGCAGCCGCATCAGCCGCCTGGCCGAGGAAGCCGGTGCCCCGGACATCGAGCACAAGGTGCTTTTCCTTCAGGAGCTGCTCAACACTACGCGTTCCTTCGCCCCGTCCCTGTTCGACGGCAACGAGGGCCGCATGAAGGTGCTGGATGCCGTCCAGGATGCCGTGGACGCCGCCATCGCCGAGGAAGACGCCTGGCTGGCGGAACAGGGATAAGCCTTTGTCCAAGACATACGCGGAGATCTTATGCTGGACCACGAACTGAACGCTTTCGGCATGCGCATGGGCCTGCCCGGACTGGCCTTTTCACCGCAGGGGCTGGTGGCTCTTGATGTCAGCGGCATGGGGCGCCTGTATTTCGAAAAGCAGCAACGGCATGGCCGGGAAGAGCTGCTGGTCTATCTGGCCCGCCCCTTCCCCCCGCATGACAGCACGTTGCCCGAACGGGCCCTGGCCCTGTGCCATTACCGGCATGCACACGCTTTTTCCCTGACCGCCGGCATGAAAGGAGATACCCTGATCCTCCTGACCCGTCTGCCCGAACGGCAGACCACGGCCGCCCTGCTGGAAGAGGCCGTCATGGAGCTGGCCCGCGTCATGAACCATCTACAGGGAGCCTGATCATGGCAACATCCTCCATCAACCTGCTGGATCCCGGACTGGGGATACAGAACATCATGGACCCCGGGACGGCGGGGCACCTGCCTGATGCCCGTCCGCTGGCCTCCAGCGCCATGCGTGAAGCCGGTCTGGATGAGCTGTACAACAGCCGCAAGGCAGCCCAGCAGCTGGAGGCGGCCCTTTGTCCGCCCGTGGGCGACGGCTCCCTCCTCCAGCCCGAACTTTTCCATATGGAGCTGCAGGGCGCCCTGACGGCCCTCAGGGACAGCGACAAGCCCGCCGTGCGGGCTTTCGTGCGTGACGAGCTGGCGCCGCTGCTGGAGAACACCGAATTGCTCCGGGCCTATACCGGCCTGATGGTAGGAGGCTAGCATGGCGGAGGCCACCTCCCCGCTCACCACCGGCCAGGGCCGTGCCCTGCAGGTGCTGGGCCATCTTTTTCTGCGCATGGGGCAGTTCCAGCGTGCCCGCAAGCTGGCCCTGGCCCTGCTCGCCCTGGATCCCGCCGACCTCTGGGCCCGGCGCTGTCTTGCCGTGGCCTGGCTGGAGCTGGGCGATCCCGAGCGCGCCCTGGAACAGCTGGACCTCGTCCTGGCGGGCGGACCGCTGGCCTCCCGTGATGCCGTGCTGCATCTGCTCAGGGCCCGTGCCCTGTGGCAGGCGCAGCGCCCCGACGAGGCCCGCAATGCCCTCAATGCCTATCTTGCCGCAGGGGGAAGCCGCCTGTGAGCCTGTTCTCCGACGCACGCAACATCGTCTCCCTGACCACGCGCCACAGTGACCTGGCCTTGGTGGGCCTGCTGGTGGCCGTCATCGCCCTGATGATCATGCCCCTGCCCACGGCCCTGGTGGACACGCTTATCGGCGCCAACCTGGCCCTGTCCTTCGCCATCATGATGATGACCATGTATGTCAGGACACCGCTGGAGTTTTCTTCCTTCCCCACCATGCTGCTGTTCACCACGCTGTTCCGCGTGGGCCTGAACATCACCACCACCCGCCTGATCCTGCTCAACGCCGACGCCGGCGAGATCATCCAGACCTTCGGCGAGTTCGCCCTGGGCGGCAATTTCGTCGTTGGTGCCGTGGTCTTCCTGATCCTGACCATCGTGCAGTTCCTGGTCATCGCCAAGGGTGCCGAACGCGTGGCCGAAGTGGGCGCGCGCTTCACCCTGGACGCCATGCCCGGCAAACAGATGTCCATCGACGCGGACATGCGCGCCGGGGTCATCGACATGGAAGAGGCCCAGCGCCGCCGCGATGTCATCAGCCAGGAAAGCAAGATGTTCGGCGCCATGGACGGCGCCATGAAGTTCGTCAAGGGCGACAGTATCGCCGGCATGATCGTGGCCGTGGTGAACATCGTGGGCGGTACCGTCATCGGCATCACCCAGCACGGCATCTCTGCCGGGGAAGCCCTGGAGATCTACGGCATCCTGACCATCGGTGACGGCCTCGTCTCCCAGATCCCCTCGCTCATCATCGCCATCTCGGCCGGTATCCTCATCACCCGTTCCGGCGATACCCAGGAAGATGTGGGCGCGCAGATCGGCGGCCAGTTCTTCGCCCAGCCCAAGGCCCTGCTCATGGCGGGCGGGCTGATCTTCCTGTTCGCCCTCATCCCCGGTTTCCCCAAGCCGCAGCTGTTCGCCCTGGCCTTCGCCATCGCCGGGCTCGGCTACATCCTGGACAGGATACGTTCCGCCCCCGCGCCCCGGGATGCCCGCAAGGAGCTCAACCAGTCCCTCAAGTCCGCCACCCGCAAGGAACGCAAGGGGCGGCCCTCCGGTCCCCAGGACGACTTTGCCCCCACGGTCCCCATCATCCTCGACATTTCGGAGGGCCTGGCGGCGTCCCTGGACTACGACAACCTCAACGACGAGCTCTCCGCACTGCGCCGTGCGCTGTATTTCGACCTTGGCGTGCCCTTCCCGGGCATCAACCTGCGCGTTTCCTCGTCCCTGTCGGGCCTGACCTACGAGCTCCAGGTCAACGAGATCCCCATGTCGCGCGGGCATCTGGAACAGGGCATGGTGCTGGCGCGCGAAAGCGAGGACACCCTGCGCATGCTCGGCCTGGACGTACGGCGCGGAGAGAACTTCCTGCCCGATGTGGAAAGCCTGTGGATCCCGGCGGAAAAACAGGCCCTGCTGGAGCAGGCCGGGCTCTCCTGTATGACCCACTCGCGCATCCTGGCCTATCACCTTTCCCTGATCCTGGCACGGCATGCCTCCAGCTTCATCGGCATGCAGGAGACAAAATACCTGCTGGACCGCATGGAAGAACGCGCCCCGGACCTGGTGCGCGAGGCCACCCGTCTGCTGCCCGTGCAGCGTATCGCGGAGATCTTCCAGCGTCTGGCCCAGGAACAGGTCTCCATCCGCGACCTGCGGAACATCCTCGAGGCCATCATCGAATGGAGCCCCAAGGAAAAAGATACCGTCATGCTGACCGAATACGTGCGCGGGGCCCTCAAGCGCCAGATCAGCTACATGTATTCACGGGGCCAGAACATGCTGCCGGCCATCCTTATGGATCCCTCGGTGGAAGAGACCATCCGCAAGGCCATCCGCCAGACCTCGGCCGGGGCCTTCCTGGCGCTGGATCCCGACACCTCGCGCCGCTTCATCGCGGCCGTGGGAGCAGCGGCGGGCGATTACCGCAAGCATGTCCAGATGCCCGTCCTTCTGGCCAGCATGGACATCCGGCGCTATGTGCGCCGCCTTATCGAAGGGGAGCATTACCGCCTGCCCGTGGTCTCCTACCAGGAGCTCACCCCCGAGATCAGCGTCCAGCCCATGAACCGGATCCGCCTCTAGGAGCTAGGCATGGAACTTGCCATCGATTACGCCGTCAAGGCCCTGTACCTGGTCATGATCCTGTCCCTGCCGCCCATCATCGTGGCTTCGGTGGTGGGCATCGTGCTCAGCCTCATCCAGGCCATCACCCAGCTGCAGGAACAGACCCTGGCCTTCGGCGTCAAGCTGCTGGCCGTGGGCCTGACGCTCTTCCTTATGGGCAAATGGCTGAGCGGCGAGATATTGCGGTACAGCGAGGACATCTTCAACCGCTTCTACCTACTCTGAACGGCAGGCCTGGATACGGCTGACGGAAGAGGTGCCCCCAGGATACGCCACGGACAGGACACGCATGGATTTTTCGCAATTTTTGCAGGAACTCGGGGTCTACGGGCACCTCACGGCCTTGCTGCTGGGCATGCCGCGGCTCTTCGCCCTGGTCACGGTGGCGCCCTTCCTGGGCTCTGCGGTGGTGACGGGCCAGATACGTCTGCTGCTGGTGCTGGCCCTGTACCTGCCCCTGCATCCCGTCATCGTCAGCCACCTGACCGACGAGATCACGCTTTCCGCAGCGCTCTCCCTGGCGGTGGGCGGCAAGCTGGCCCTGCTCCTGCTCAAGGAGGCCGTGCTCGGCCTGATGATCGGCTTTCTTGCGGGCATCGTCTTCTGGACCGTGCAAAGTGCCGGTTTTTTCATGGACAACCAGCGCGGGGCCAGCATGGCCGAAGGAACGGACATCCTTTCCGGCGACCAGAGCAGCCCTCTGGGCCAGCTGCTGTTCCAGAGCCTGGTCTACATTTTTTATACTTCCGGGGCGTTCCTGGCCTTCATGGGGCTGGTGTACGCCAGTTACGGCATCTGGCCGGTGACGCAGCTCCTGCCCCTGGATGTGCCCCAGGGAGCGCCCCTGTATTTTGCGGAAAAGGTCGGCTGGCTCATGGGGCACATGCTGCTGCTGGCCGGGCCCATCGCGGCAGCCTGTCTTTTGACCGACGTGGCCCTGGGCCTGATCAACCGTTTTGCGTCCCAGCTCAACGTGTATGTGCTGGCCATGCCCATCAAGTGCGGCATCGCGGCTTTCCTGCTGTGCTTCTATTTTGGACTGCTGCTGTCGCATGCACCGGAACTTTTTGATTTTACACGGGAATCCATCCTCAAGCTGAATAATCTCCTGCCGGGAGGGGAATGATGCCGCCATGCCCGCAGGCCATGACGGCAGATGCGGAGCGCGGGAGACTTTGAGCCTATGAGCAGCGAAAAAACAGAACAACCGACCCCAAAACGCCTGCGGGAGTCCCGGGAAAAAGGGCAGGTCGCCAAAAGCCAGGACGTGCCTTCGGCCCTGACCGTCATGGCGGTGGCCGTCTATCTGCTGGCCATGTCTTCCGACATGCTCAATACCTTGCTGGCCATGGGCGAGGCCCCCATGCTGCTCATGGACAGGCCGTTCGAGGAGGCCCTGCCCCTGGCCGTCACGTCCACCCTGCTCTGCGCCCTGCGTGTGGCCCTGCCGCTCATCGGCATGGTCATGGTCGTGGCCCTTTGTGCCAACATGATGCAGGTGGGGGTGCTGTTTTCCGTACAGGCCGCCATGCCCAAACTGGAAAACCTGAGCATGAACAAATGGTTCAAGCAGGTCTTTTCCCTCAAGAACCTGGTGGAGTTCCTCAAGAACATCATCAAGGTGCTGATCCTGGGCATCAATGTGTACGTCATTTTTTCCGACTACATGCCGCAGCTGTTCCGCATCCCGCAGGGTGACATCGGCGACATGTGGCGCCTTCTCGGTTCCGTTTGCGGTGACCTTGTCCTTGTTTCGGCGGGCGTGTTCTGCGTCATCGCCGCCGCGGACTGGTGCTTCCAGAAGTGGCAGTTCAACAAGCAGCACATGATGAGCAAGGAAGAAGTCAAACGGGAATTCAAGGAAAGCGAGGGCGATCCGCTCATCAAGGGCAAGCGCAAGCAGCTGCACCAGGAGATGATCGCCCAGAACCAGATCGCCAACGTCAGGAAAGCGAAGGTGCTTGTGACCAACCCCACCCATTTTGCCGTGGCTCTGGACTATGAAAAAGACAGGACCCCCCTGCCCGTCATCCTGGCCAAGGGCCAGGGCGTGCTGGCCCAGCGCATGATCGAGACCGCCCGGGAAGAGGGCATCCCCATCATGCGCAACGTGCCGCTGGCACGCAGCCTGTACGAGCAAGGCACGGAAAACGCCTATATCCCCCAGGACCTCATCGGCCCCGTGGCGGAAGTGCTGCGCTGGGTGCAATCCCTGCGCCAAGGATAAGCCATGCACGAAAAGAACGCCCGAACCCTTGCCCTGCTGATACGCCTGTGCGACGACCTTGCCTGGGGTCGTCCCGCGGACGAGGATGCCCTGTTCGCCCTGACCCGGGAAGGCAGCTCCTCGCCGGAGCTGGAACGTCTGGCCGAGGCCTTCGGCATGATGATCGTCAAGGTGGAAGCCCGTGAATTCCACCGGGCGGAACTGCTGGAAAAGGTGGAACAGCTTTCGCAGGAGCTGGGAAAAAGCCGTCTGCGCCTGCACGAGGAGAACCGGCAGGTGGTGGAGACCCTGCAAAAGGAGTACAATGTCCGCCGCATCATCGGTCGCTGCCCGGCCATGCGCCAGGTGGTGGCCCAGGCCCTGGCCATCGCCCGGCGGCCCATCAACACTCTGATCCTGGGGCCTTCCGGCACGGGCAAGGAGATCTTCGCCAAGACCATCCATTACCACTCCCCCAGGCGTGATGCCCCCTTCGTGGCCGTCAACTGTACGGCCATCCCCGACTCCCTGTTCGAAAGCGAGATGTTCGGCATCGAAAAGGGCGTGGCCACCGGCGTCAGCGCCCGCCGCGGCCTGGTGGAAGAAGCTTCGGGCGGGACGCTCTTCCTTGACGAACTGGCGGACATGTCCCTGCCCAATCAGGCCAAACTGCTGCGCGTGCTCGAGGAACGGGAAGTCCTGCGCGTGGGCAGCGCCCGGCCCGTGCCCGTGGACATCAAGGTCATCGCGGCCACCAATGTGGACCTGCGGCAGGCCGTGGCCCGGGGGCGCTTCCGGGAAGACCTGTACTACCGCCTCAATGTGGCCGAGCTGACGCTCCCTCCCCTGCGCGAACGGGGCGACGACATCCTGCTGCTGGCCCGGCATCTGCTGGCCCAGCATGCGCACAATATGGAACGCGCTGCCCTGACCCTGGCCCCGGCCACCCAGCAGTGCCTGCTGGCCTACGACTGGCCCGGCAATGTGCGCGAACTGAGCAACGAGATGGAACGGGCAGCGGCCCTTACCGTGGATACGGTCATCCGTCCGTCGGATCTTTCTCCCAAACTGCTGGCCGCCCTGGCGCGCCACGGCTGCATAAAGACAAGCGCCACCGCCCCCCGGGAACCGCTGCCGGACATCCGGACGACATTTAATCTGGAACAGGCGGAGCGCCTGCTGGTACAGCGGGCCCTCGACGCCTGCCAGGGCAACAAGAGCCGGGCGGCGGAACTGCTCGGCATCACCCGGGAAGGCCTGCGCAAAAAACTGCTGCGCCTCGACAAGACGGCCCACGGCCATGACGGGGAGGAGGCATGAACGCAAGCCTGAGATTGCGGCTGGCCCTGCTGGTGGTCTGTTCCGTGGCCCTCACCGTCGCGCTGGTCCTCTACCTGACCTGGCAGCGGGTCGGGGAGACCATGATCGGGATGGAAGAAAAAAATTTCGCCACCCTGCTGCTGGTGGAAGAGGAACGGCTCAATACGGCCACCCTCAACCATCTGGCGGCCAAGGTGCGCTCCGTGCTCCTGCGCAAGGCGCAGCTGCGGGACACCTCCGCCCGCGTCCAGGCACTGCTGCGGGCCCTGGCCCCGCAACGTCCCGCGGGCAGCGGGCAGGCCCACCTCGTCCTGCAACCCCTGCTGTCCGCCATGGACGCCGCCAGCATCGCTCTGGTGGATGACGTCGACAGTATCCGCATGGAGATCCTGGATACGGAAAAACTCCGTAGCGGCCAGACGAGTCTTCTGGGCCTGTCGTCCAGTCTGCGGGATGCCAAACAGCGGCCCGTGCAGCGCCTGCTCAAACAGTTGTCCCGGGATGGTGATTTTGCCGTTTTTGACCTGCCCCGCCTCGTGGCCACCAACGAAGGCCGCATGGTCCCCTCCGGCACCTATCGCCCCGTGCTGACCTATTTCCTGCCTTTGGACGGCCACAGGCCGTCACGGGAGATCCTGGTCTCCATGATCCCCCTGGACGATCTGGAAAAGATGGCTGTCCGGGCCCAGATGCAACTGCTGGAGGACACGCGGGAAAAATTCAGGGAGATGTCCCTTTATCCCGGCGGGCTCGTGGCGCTGCTGGACGGTGACGGGCATATCCTGGTCTCCAGTGGTGACGGTCTTCTTCCTGACGGCCTCGACGCGGCCCGGGCAGAAGCCCGCCAGACGGGCATGGCCAAGGTCATCCTGCCGTCGGCACAGGGCGATATGCTCTGCCTGCTGGGCAGCATCCGGGCCTTTGGCTGGTATGTGGCCCTGACGGCCCCCCTTGACGAGATACGGGAACCTTCCGACAGCCTGCTGGCCAGCCTGCTGGCCGTGAGCCTGCCCATCATGCTGCTGGTGGCTCTGGCGGCCCTGCTCATGCTCATCAGGACGCTGCGTCCCCTGAAACTGCTGACCCGCAAGACCCGTCAGCTGGCCGAAGTGGATTTTGCCGCCCCCGATGCCCTTGACCGGCTCGAGCCCCTCCTCAGCCAGGGGCTGCCGCTGGAACGTCGCGACGAGCTGGGCCAGCTGGCCCGGGCCTATGCCCATCTGGGCGGGGCCCTTGCCACCAACATCCGCAATCTGATGGAGGCCACCGCCAGCAAGGAACGTATGGAGGGCGAGCTTTCCGCCGCACGCGAGATCCAGATGGGCATCCTCCCGCCCCCGGACGGAGCTCCCGAAGTGTGCGGTTTCCGGGCCTCGGCCTTTCTGGATCCCGCCAAGGAAGTGGGCGGCGACATGTACGACTTTTTCGTCACCAGCGACGGGCGGCGGGCCCTTGTCCTGGGAGACGTGTCCGGCAAAGGTGTCCCGGCGGCCCTGTTCATGTCCATGACCGTCACGCTCGTGCGCTACGCCCTCGGCTCCGGGCTCGATCCGGCGGCCGCCATGTCGCAGGTCAACGCCATGCTCGAGGCCCACAACCCGGGCAACATGTTCGTGACCCTTTTCCTGGCCCTGTATGACCCCCAAAGCGGTGAACTGAGCTACGCCAACGGCGGGCACTGCCCGCCCTACATCATCGATGCGGCCTCGGACGCCCCGCCCCGCATGCTGGACAAGCTGAGCGGCCCGCTGGTGGGCGTCATCCCGGACATGGAATACACGCTGTTCACGGAAACCCTCAAGGAACAGGAGACCTGCCTGCTCTTTACCGACGGGGTGACCGAAGCCATGAACGGCGACAAGGAACTGTACGGTGAGGCCCGGTTGCAGGATTTCCTGGCCGCCCATCGCGGGGCCTCGCCCAGGGAACTGCTGACGCTCATCTTCTCGGAGCTTGTCCGCTTCCGGGGAGAAGAGCCCCAATCCGACGACATCACCATGCTGGCCTTCTGTCGCACGCACAGTGCGAGCGTGGCCCAACCTGCCTCTCCCCGGACATTCTCATGACCATGCCTTGCTCTTCGATGGACCAGCGCGCGCCCTTGGGCCGCATCCTGGCCGGATGGATCGCCATCCTCCTGTGCAGCCTGCTGCTGTACGATGCCCTGCTCTATTCCTCCCTGCGCACGGCCACACGGGAGGGGACGCAGGCATCGGCCAGTGTGGCGGCCACGGCCCTGAAAAGCCGTATGGCCATAGGGATCCGCTTTGGCAAAAAGCTGGAGACCTACCACAATGTCGACCGTCTGCTGGCCAGTGTGGGCCAGGCTGCCGATATGCCGCTGGCCGTACTGGATGCCCGGGGCATGGCCCTGCATCACTGGGGGCGCTTCCCGCTTTTGCCGGACATCAGCGACCGCCTGCCGAAAACGGGAACAGAGGCTGTCCTTTCCCTGAAGGACGGGGAACTGCTGCTGGCCCCCGTCGCGGACCGGGACGAACACATCGTGGGCCATATCGCGGTCTGGATGCCTTCCCGCAATCTGGATGCCACACTCAGGGATCTTTTCCGGCAGCAGCTGCTCTTTCAGGGCGGGCTGGCACTGGCAGGGATACTGCTTTTGTCCCTCTGCCTTGGCCTGCGCCGTTCCGGAGGCATGCCCCGCAATCTGTGCATCGCCATTTTCCTGCTGCTCATGCTGGGCAATGGGGCCCTGGCCCTGCATGCCGTCAGCCGGCAATATACGCAGGGGCTCAGGAACGATGCCGCGCATACCGGCGCCATCCTGACCGAGGACCTCAACCGCCTGCTGCTGGTGGGTGTCTCCCTGGACGATACCAGCCGCCTGTCCGCCTATCTGACCCGGGCCGCCACCGCCCACGGTGACGATCTTGTCCTGGAGGTCCTGGCGCCTTCCGGTAAGGTATTCGCATCGAGCCACGCTTCCGGCCCCCTTCCCGAACTTTTGCCGCCCGGCGAGGAATTCCCCCTGCTGGAGCTGGCCTCGGCCTTTTCCGTCAGCGGGGATTCGCCGGAGCAGGGCTGGAAACTGCGGGCCACCCTCACGCGCGGTCCCTGGCTGGAGCGCCTGATCGCCAACGGGCTGGACATCCTGACCCTGGTGGCCATCTCCCTCATCTTCATGGTGGAGATGTTCCTGCTGCTCTCCCGCAGTCTGGAAGCCCGCCTGCAGGGGACGACGCAATCCCACGCTCACCGCAGCGCCCTGTTCCGCCCGCTGATGTTCGTCTTCATCCTGGCCATGGACATGACCATTTCCTTCATCCCCCTGCGCATGGCCGAACTCACCACCACGAGCATACTCCCGCGCGACGTACTGCTGGGCCTGCCCATCTCCGCAGAAATGGGCATGACCGGCCTCAGCGTGCTCATCGCCGGGACATGGATGAAGCGCAAAGGGGCCCGGCCGCCCCTCATGACGGGCATCATCTGTATGGCCCTGGGCTATCTGGCCTCCATGCTGGCCTGGACCCCCTGGCTTTTCATCGCCGCCCGGGCGCTGGTGGGACTGGGCTACGGCCTTTCCCTGCTCACTGCCCAAGCCTACACGGTGCGGAACGGCAAACTGGCCGACATGTTTGCCGGTGTCTATGCCGGATCCCTGTGCGGCAGCGCCCTGGGGGCCATGCTGGCCGAACGTCTGGGCTACGGTCCCGTTTTCGCCATCTCCGCCGTCATCCTGGCCTGTCTGGCCCTGGTGCCCCTGCGTCTGCTGCGCGGACAGGAAAAGCAGGAAGACGTCCGGGAAGAAGCCCCGGCCGCCAGACTGACGCTGCCGCAGATCCGCCGCCTGCTGGCGGACCGCCACTTCCTGGCTTTCATCCTGCTGGCTCTGCTGCCCTCGGCCCTGCTCTGCGTGGGTTTCCTCAACTACTTTTTGCCTGTCTTCCTCAAGCAGGCCGATGTGGCCCAGTCCAACATCGGACGCATCTACATGCTCAACTGCCTCATCGTCATCTACAGCGGTCCCCTTTTCGCCCGTCTGGTCGGCAACAGCCTGCACAAAGGCCCGCTCCTTTTCTGGGCCGGCATCCTCTCGGCCCTGTCCGTGGCCTGTTTCTGTTTCCTTCCTCCCCTGCCGGCTTCGGTGGCGGGCTCCATCCTGCTGGGACTGGCCACCGGTCTCAACATCCCGGCCCAGAGCGAATTCCTGCTGGAACTGGACATCGCCCGGGCCATCGGTGTGGATCAGGCCATGAGCCTGCTGGATGCCCTGCAACGCGTGGGGCAGGTCATCGGCCCGGTCTGCGTGGGGGCTGTCATGGCCATCATGAGCGTGGATGACGCCGCCCGCTGGGCAGGCATCATCCTGGTGGCCATTTCCCTTCTTTTCCTGTTGCTGGTCCGCCCGGCCCGCCATTCGGGAGACAGGGCATGACCTCCGCCCGGGACTGGATCCGCAGCCGTTGCCCAGAGGCATTGGCTGCCTTCGAACAGGCAGGAGCGCAGACACTGGCGGACTATGCGGCAGGCTTTGGCGCGGATGCCGCCCTGCCCAGGCCGCCGCAAGCCGCTGACGACCTTGTGGAACTGGCCGCCGCGACCTGCGCCCGGCTGTATTCGCCCGATCTGGGGCAGGCCCTGCGCCGTGAACTGGAGAGCGATCTCCATGCCCTCACGGCCAACCATCACGGTGTGGATTTCCACCCGGAATTCTTCCAGGGCGACTTGCTGTTCGCCATGAGCTGCCGTCACGCCGTGCCCCTGTTCAACTGCGGCGCTGTCCCGGCCAACAACGTGGCGTATCCTCGCGGCATCCTGCTGGGATGCGGCACTCCGGAAGAGGTGAGTTTCCGCAGCCGCAAACTGCCCATCCTGCCGGGAAGGGACCGGCATGGGCTCATCAGCGTGCGCCCGGCGTTCACCGCCGCCGAGGTCATCCTGCCCTCGCAGCTTTCCGGCCAGCCGGAAGAGCCGCATGCTCTGGACCGTCTTGTCCAGGCCGTCTACCGCCATCCCCGCGTCCTGGAACAGCAGACATTCCGGGATCAGGCCAGCCTCATGAATGCCCTGCTGTGGCAGCAGGTCATCCCGAAAAGCTGTGATCTCCCGCCGCTGGTCTCGCTGGACATGCAATGGCTGTGCGGTCGCCTGATCACGGCCGATCTGGAACAACCGGACAGCCTTGTCCGGCACCTGCTCCTGCATCCGCCGCTGGCCGCTGCTATCTGGGATGCCCTCAACGGGCAACGGGCCTGCTGGACCGGGGACGCGCAAGGCCTGCAGCGAGGCACCTTCCTGTTCTGGGGCGTGGACGGCAAAGGCCGGGCCCTGGCCCTGCGGCCTGCCTGCGATTTCCGCTCGCTGGTGGCTGTCCGGGATGCAGGCTGGCGCCTGCCGCTGGATGCCCGCACCCTGGGCAGGGCCCTGACGGAAGAGCGCATCCTCCCCTCGCTTTTCCTTTATTTCGCCACCGTGACGGCGGCCAGGGGCCTGCGCTGTGCCGGAGGCATCTTCCAGACCTCGTACCTGCCGCGCATGATCCGGGGCATCTGTACGGCTCTGCGGCACTGCGGTGCCGACGGGCCGGCCACGCGCATCGCCGGGGCATTCCGGCCCTGTCCGCCCTGCACGGGCCTGCTGCCCCTGCGTCTGCCCTGCCCTGACGGCCCGTTGCGGCAGACCGGCCGGGGAGCCGGCGCCGCGGACCTCTGGCTGGCCGGCGGCCTTTCTCCCGCCCTGTGGCAGTCACTGCGGCACAGCCGGGTCGATCATGCCCTGGCAGCCTCGCTGCCGTATCATTATGAAGACCTGTCCGCTCAGGAGATGCGACCGCTGCTGCTGGACAGCCTTTTGCAACAGGCCCCGCCCATCGGGAGCCTGCCCTTTCTTGCGCCTTCCCCCCTGGAGATGCCTCATGCCTGAACTGGAGATAAATCTGGATGCCCTGGCCCATAATCTGCGTCTTGTGCGGCGCCAGGAACAGGCCTGGGGCTTCCGTTTCCTGCCGGTGCTGAAGATGGTGGCTTCCCACCCGGACGTCGTCGATTTCCTGCGTACGCAGGGCTATGCCCGCTACGGCATCGCGGATATGACGGAGCATCTTCTGTACGGACAGGAGCCGCCTGCACGCACAGGGCGCGTCCTGATCAATCTGGCCCCCCCGGACAGGGCGGACGACGTCGTCCGCCTGTTCGAACGCAGCGCCTTTTCCTGTGAGACGACCTTCCGGGCCCTGGATGCTGCTGCCCGTGCCGCGGGTCTGCATCACGAGGCCCTGCTCATGGTGGATATAGGCGACATGCGCGAAGGGATCCCGCAGGAAGATGCCCCCGCCCTGCTGCGGGCCGTGGCGACCGCGTCGCAGCGTGCGGCCCATGGGCCGGGCGCCCATGTGGCGGGCATCGGCGTCAATCTCGGCTGCCTGTACGGGACCTGTCCGGACGACGAGAACATGGCCCTGCTCGAAGCCCTGGCGGCCCGGGCAGGCACCCTGCTGGGGCATGCCCTGCACCGGGTCAGCCTGGGCGGGAGCATCTTCTGGAACTGGTTCGCCCGCCGTCACGGGCATGGACCGCATCTGCCGCCCGGCTGCATCATGGAATTCCGCATGGGGGATCCCCTGCTGCTTGGCCGGGACATGTACCGGGACGAAGCCCTGCTGGCCGGGGACTTCCGGCAGGATATCTTCCGCCTGTCGGCCACGGTGCTGGAAGTGACGGAACGGGACATCCGTCCGCCCCGACAGAGCGTCCACAACGGACGGGGGCTGCACGCCGACTGCCCTGATCTGGGAAAACGGCTCCAGGCGCTGGTGGACTGCGGCAGCCTGCATACGGACGTCCGGGGCCTTTCCCTGGCCCGCCCGGACTGGCGGATATCCGATTTCAGCGGCAATTACGCCATCCTGGACTTGAGCGGCTGCCCACAGGCTCCCGTGCCGGGGGAACATGTCCGGTTCATCCCGTCCTATTGGGCCGTGGCCCGTACCTGCCGTATGCCCCACATCCGCAAGACCCTTATCCACGATACTCTGCCGGGACCATCCCTTCCCGACTCCCGGCCCGCCTCTCTCCAGCAGGAGACGGCGCCCCTTTCGGAGGTTTCATGAAGACGTCACGATATGTTGCCCCTGTGCTTGCCTGCCTGCTGCTCCTGCCTCTGCTGCTCCGGGACTGCGCCTTTGCCGCCCCTGCGCAGGCCGATCCCGACGGGGAAAAGGTATGGCGGGTGATCTATGTGGAAGGCGGCCCCTTTTCCGATTACCAGCGTATCTTTCAGGGACTGGCCCTGGGACTGGAGGAACGCGGACTGATCGAGAACGGGCATGTGCCCCTGCCCAAGGACAGCGAAGAAGCCCGCGGCATGTGGGAATGGCTGCACCAGCATGCAGGCGGCAAACGTCTTGTCTTTCCGGCGGACGGTTTCTACTCCGCGGACTGGGACGGCCAACAACGGGAAAAAGTACGCCAGGAGGTCCTGCGCCGCATCCGGGAAAAGAAGGACGTGGACATGGTCCTGGCCTTCGGGACCTGGGCCGGACAGGATCTTGCCGCGCAGGATCTGCCTGTTCCGGTCATCGTCTCGTCCGTGACCAATGCGGTGGACGCGGGCATCATCCCCTCGGTGGAAGATTCGGGGCGGGACAATCTGGTGGCCCCTATCGAGCCTGACCGCTTCAAGCGCCAGGTCCTGCTCTTCCACGACATCTTCGCCTTCAAAAAGCTCGGCATCGCCTACGAAGATACCCCGGCCGGCCGCGGCAGCATCGCCCTCAACGAGATCGAGGATGCCGCCAGGGAACTGGGGATCACCCTGCTGCGCTGTACCGATACCTTCGACATCCAGGACACGGACCTGGCCTCGGAGCGTCTGCTGGCCTGTCATAAAAAACTGGTGGACCAAGGGGCCGAGGCTGTTTACCTCACGTATAATGTCGGTCTGCAGGCCGGTGCCATGCGCAGGGTGCTGCAGCCGCTGGCCGATGCGCATGTCCCCACCTTTTCCCAGCTGGGCGCACCGGACGTGATCCACGGGGCCCTGCTGAGTGTGGCGCAATCCAATACGGCCGAAGAAGGCCGCTTCAGCGCCGGTCTGGTGGAGGCCATCCTCAAGGGCGCACGCCCGCGTGATCTCTCGCCGGTCTTCGAAAGCCCCGTCAGCATGGCTCTGAACCTTTTCATGGCCACGCTCATCGGCTGGAACCCGCCGCTGGAAGTGCTGGCCGCCGTGGACGAATTCTATCAGGAGATGAAGTAGCCACAGCCCCCTAGGACGCACGAAACACGAAAGGCGTACCGGATACCGGTACGCCTTTTTTGTCTGCCGGACGACATGCACCGCGTCATGTGTGACAGCCCGTATCTGGCGGCCGCCCGGCTGCCGGATACGGAGAGCCTGCCGCCAGGCGGTATCGGCGGTCGGCTGAGCAAGGGCCATATCGACTACGACCCCTTTGCGGCCACGCTGGACTGTCTGACCCAGGCCATGCAAGCGCGCAGCGTCTGTACCGTGAGCTACCGTGCCGCCCTGCACCGGCAGGAAAAGACCTGGCAGTATGCGCCGCTGCGCCTGCTGGCCTATCGCGAGAGCCTTTTCGTGCAAGGCTATATGGTCACGGATGACGGTCCGGTGGAGCGTCTGTTCGACGATACGACCCTGCTGGCGTGCATCGCATCACGGCCAGTCGCGTCACCGGACGCAGCTCTGCCGCCCTGCCGGACATCCCCGCACCGTCCGGCGAGGGGCTGGGCATCAGGGAAATGGAAGAAGAACCTTTCGAAGTCAGCGTGCGCTTTGCCCCGGAGGCCGCCACCTATGCGGCCGAACGCCGCTGGAGCCGGAGCCAGCGTTGCGAAATGCATGACGACGGTTCCGTCAGGCTGCCTATCAGGGCGCATAACGAAGCGGAGTGTCTTTCCTGGGTGCTGGGCTTTGCTGACAGGGCCCAGGTGCTGGCCCCGGACTGGCTGCGCAGGGAGATCAAAAAAACGGTCTATGCCATGGCCCGCCTGTACCACACGCCGCACAAACCGGCAGACACGGCCGAAAGCGGCGGCTCGCCTGCCGCGGCCTGCTCCCTGCGGCTGCGGGAGTAACCCACGATGCCGGACCTGTGTGCATCCCTACCGGATGTTCCTCTATCAGGTACTTCGTCCTGGCCACCCCGTTCGCATCCACGCAGGTTTCAGTCAGTCCGTACTCTACTTTGCCCCAGCGCCTGAAGGGCTCCTGGGATACCCATGCTCCGCCCTGCCGTGATTCCTCTTTCCTATCACGGGTAATGGGAAAAAAGTATTTTGCGGCATCAGAAGGTTATGGCATAGAGTCCATTGGAAATGAAAATGAATTTTTATTCCATAACAAAGGACGGACTGCATGACCATTCATTCCACTTTCGGCAAGCTGGCCTTCTCTCTTGCCCTGGCAGGGACATTCCTTTTTCCCGGCCTTGACGCCCGGGCCGCGAATGACACGACCGATACGCTGAATTTTGTCAACTACCGGGATGTCCGTGATCTCAACCCCCACCTGTATGCCGGTGAGATGTATGCCCAGGAAATGATCTTCGAGACCCTGGTGGACATCACGGCCGACGGTTACAAGCCCTGCCTGGCCGAAAGCTGGGATATTTCTGCCGACGGCAAAGTCTACACCTTCCATATCCGCAAGGGCGTCACGTTCACTGACGGGACCCCGTGCGATGCTTTTGCCATCAAGGCCAACTTCGATGCCATCCTGGAAAACCGTGCCCGCCATACCTGGCTGGAGATGATGCACCTGCTGGAAAAGGTGGACGCACCTGATGCCCAGACCTTCCGCATCTTCATGAAGGCTCCGTACTGGCCCATGCTTACGGAACTGGGCGTGACCCGTCCCTTTGCCATCATCTCGCCCAAGGCCATGAAAAACGGATCCACCAAGAACGGCGTGACGGCCTATGTGGGAACCGGGCCCTACAAGCTGACCAAGGTCGTCACGGACGAATACGCCGTGTTCGAGGCCAACGAGAACTACTGGGGCGAACAGCCCAAGATCAAGCGTGTCGTGGTCAAGGTCATCCCCGACAACCAGACCCGCATCCTGGCTCTGGAAAAAGGCGAGATCGACCTGATCTGGGGCAAGAACATGCTGGATGCCGATGCCCTGAACAAATACAAGGACAGCAAAGGGTTCGGCGTTGCCCTTTCCGCCCCCACGTCCACCCGGCACATCGTCCTCAACGGGCAGAATCCCGTGCTTGCCGACATCCATGTCCGCAAGGCCCTGCAGCATGCCACCAACCGTGTCGCCATCGCCAAGGGGGTGTTCCACAATACCGAACTTCCCGCAGATACGCTGTATGCCCGCAGTGTCCCCTATTGCGACATCGATCTGAAACCCTACGAATATGACATGGCCAAGGCCGCCAGGATCCTGGACGAGGCCGGCTGGAAGCCGGGCTCCGACGGCATTCGCCAGAAGGACGGCAAGCGCATGGAGCTGGGGCTGCTCTACAACAGCAACAGCGTGACGGAAAAGACCATCGCCGAATACCTGCAGCATGAATACGGCAAGCTCGGCATCAAGGTGAGCCTGCGCGGCGAGGAAGAACAGTCCTATCGCGACAACATGAAGAACGGCCTGTTCGACATGATCTTCAACATCTGCTGGGGCATGCCTTACGACCCGCAGTCTTCCATGGCCGCCATGCGCCAGCGCGTCTACGGCGACTATGCCGCCCAGCTTTCCCTGCCCGACAAGGCCCAGATCGATGCGGCCATCACGGAGATCATGTCCTCCACCGATCCGGTCCGCAGGCAGGAGCTTTTCACCTTTGCCCTGACCCATCTGCATGAGGATGCCATCTACATCCCCCTGACCTACGAGACCAACAAGGCACTCTTCACCAAGCGCCTCAAGGGGGTGGGCTTCAACCAGACCCAGTACGAAGTGCCGTTCACCAGAATGTACTTTGAAGGGAAATAGCGGGACGGAAGTCCCCGCAGGGAAGGGCTATCCCGCCACAGGCCGGCCCTTCCCCGCCTTTCCCGCCCGGATCGCCTCATGAAAAACTACATCATCATGCGCCTGCTGGCCACCGTGCCCCTGCTGCTGGGCATATCCTTCCTGTGCTTCGTCTTTATCAACCTTATCCCTTCCGACCCTGCCGAGGTGGCCCTGCGCATCCGCCAGACCCCCATCATCACGGAAGAACTCATCGCCCAAACCCGTGCCGAACTGGGTCTGGATCAGCCCTTTCTGGTGCGCTATGCCCACTGGCTCTGGGATTGCCTGCACTTCGACCTGGGCGTGAGCTACACCAATCCTGCCCGGACGGTGCTGGGCGAGATAGGCCGCTGTCTGCCGGCCACCCTGGAACTGGCCGGGCTCTCGCTGGTCTACGTCATCGTGCTCAGCCTGCCCATCGGCTTCCTGAGCGCCGTCTACAAGGACACATGGTTCGACCGCATCATGCGCGGCGTGGTCTTTGCCACCACGGCCATGCCCGTTTACTGGGTAGGCCTGCTGCTCATCTGGATCGTCAGCATCAAGCTGGACCTGCTGCCCACCAGCGGCTACGGGGGCTTTTCCAGCCTTATCCTGCCGGCCTTCACCGTGGCGCTGAGCTACATCTCCACCTATATCCGCCTGATCCGCAACAACATGCTGGAAAACATGCGCGAGGATTATGTGCTCTATGCCCAGGCCCGCGGCCTGAAGCAGCGCAGCATCCTCGTACGCCATATCCTGAAGAACTCCCTGCAATCCTGCGTGACCGCCATCGGCATGAGCATCCCCCAGCTCATCGCCGGCACCATCGTGGTGGAGAACGTGTTCGCCTGGCCGGGTGTGGGGCGCCTGTGCATCGCCTCCATCTTCAATCGCGACTATCCGGTCATCCAGGCCTATGTGCTGCTGGTAGGCGTGCTTTTCGTCTTCTTCAATCTGTTCTTCGACATCCTGCAGTATGTGGCCGACCCGCGCCTGCGCGAAAGGAAAGCGTAAATGTTGCAACAACTTTTCAAGAATCCCATGGCCCTGCTGTGCATGGGGATCGTCCTGGTCACGGCCCTGCTGGGCATCTTTGCTCCGTGGGTGGCCCCCAACGATCCCTATGCCAACGACATCCTCAACAAATTCGACAGCCCCTCCTGGCAATATCCCCTGGGCACGGACCATCTGGGGCGCTGCGTGTTCTCGCGCATGCTCTTCGGCATACGGCCCACGCTCTTTCTTTCTCTGCTGACCATGCTGGGCACCATCGGGCTGGGCGTGATCATGGGCATCACCGCAGGCTACTTCCGCGGCACGGTGGATGAAGTCATCATGCGTGTGGTGGACGTCATGCTCTCCTTCCCCAGCCAGATCATCATCCTGGCCGTGGTCGCCCTGCTGGGGGTGGACATCCGCAATGTGGTCATTGCCAGCATCTTTATCAAATGGGCCTGGTACGCCCGCATGATCAGGACTGCGACCATCAAGTATACGGGCATGAACTTCGTGCTTTTCTCCCGCAGCATCGGTTCCGGAAACTTCTACATCCTCACCCGGCACATGCTTCCCTGCATCGCCGCAGAACTGGCCGTACTGGCCTCGCTGGATACGGGATGGGCCATCCTCAACATCTCTACCCTTTCCTTCCTCGGGCTGGGCGTCCAGGCCCCTGTGCCCGAATGGGGCGCCATGCTCAATGAAGCCAAGAACGTCATGGTCTCCAACCCCGAGCAGATGATCGTCCCCGGCATCGCCGTGGTGGTGCTGGTAGGGGCCTTCAACATGCTGGGCGACTGCCTGCGCGACGCCCTCGATCCCAAGGCGGTGCGCCAATGAACGATATCCTCACCGTCAGGGACCTGTCCGTCCACTTCCGACAGGGGAAACGTCTGGTGCAGCTGGTGGACCGGGTCTCCTTTTCCGTGGCCAGGGGAGAATGCCTGGGCATCCTGGGAGAATCGGGCAGCGGCAAGAGCATGACCTGCAAGGCCCTGCTGGGCCTGCTGGACGCCAACTTCCAGGTCACCGGCAGTTCCCGTTTTGAAGGCAAGCCCCTGCTGAGCCAGACACCGGAGCAGCTGCGCCGCCTGCGGGGCGGCAAGATCAGCATGGTCCTGCAAAATCCCATGTCCTGCTTCGATCCCCTGTACCGCATCGGGGAGCAGATGGCCGAGACCCTGCAGGAGCACACCGCCCTGAAAGGCAGGCCCCTGCAAAAAAGGATGGAGGACATCCTCCGCCTGATGCGCATCCACGATCCGGCGGACGTGCTGCGCAAATACCCGCACCAGCTCTCGGGCGGCATGTTGCAGCGCGTCATGATCGGGCTGGCCATCTGCATGCAGCCTTCGCTGATCATCGCCGACGAGCCAACGACAGCCATCGACTCCATCAGCCAGTATGCCATCATGCAAGAATTCCTGCGCATCAAGCAGCGCGGGGAAGTCTCCATGATTTTCATCTCGCATGACCTCGGCGTGCTGTCGCTCATCGCTGACAGGCTCATCGTCATGCATGACGGCAAGGCGGTGGAAAGCGGTACGGCACAGGAGATCTTCGACAACGCCACGGACACCTACACCCGCCACCTCATCAAACAGCACAGGGCCGTCATGCACCGCTTCCTGGATGCGCTGCATGCTCCTGTCCCCGGAAGGATACCCGCATGAACACACTGCTCCATGCAGACGACATCCACGTCTCATTCAAAAAGGAAAACCAGAAAAGCCTGTTCGGCCGGGAACGGCAGCAGGTCTTGCGCGGCATCTCCCTGAGCCTCCGCGAGGGGGAATGCCTGGGCATCATCGGTGAGTCCGGCAGCGGCAAGAGCACGCTGGGGCGTGTGCTTTCCGGCCTGCTCAAACCGGAGCGGGGCACAGTGCGCATCAACGGGCTGGATCTGTATGCCAGACGCTCCGCCCGCGAGGCTGCCGCCCTGCACCACAGCCTTTCCGTCGTCTTTCAGGACTATACATCTTCGGCCAATCCCCGTTTCAGAGTGGAACATATCATCGGGGAGTCCTTGCGGGCCCTGGAACGCAGTACGGGCCAGCGTGTGGACCGTCGTGCCCGGATCTGTGAGCTGCTGGAGCAGGTGGGCCTGCCGGCCGCGTTCATCTCCCGCTATCCGCATGAACTGAGCGGCGGTCAGTTGCAGCGTGTATGCATCGCCCGTGCCCTGGCCATCCGGCCGCGCATCATCCTTCTGGACGAGGCCATCAGCTCGCTGGACGCTTCCACCCAGGTGCAGATCATGGACCTGCTCATCGAGCTGCGTCGGGATCTGGGGCTTTCCTACCTGTTCATTACCCACGACCTGACCAGCATCACCTACCTGTGTGACCGGGTCGTTTTCATCGACGCGGGCACCATCGTGGAACAGGTGGACGATATCCGGTGCATCGCCATGATCCGTAACGATTATGCCCGCAACCTGCTGGGATCCGTCATGGGCATCGGTGTGGAGCACGGCAGCGGGGCTGCCCGCACCGGGCAGGATCGTTACGCTGCCATTGCCTGAGAAGGACAGATTCATGCCCCCGGTTCCTCCCCAGGCGGCCGCCCTGTCCGCCCCCTCCCGCAGGGAATATGCAGCCATGCTGCTGCCCTTCATCCTCTCCACGGTGACGCAGCCGCTCATCGGCGCCGTGGATACGGCTGTCATGGGACGCCTTTCCGACCCTTCCTATATCGCGGGAGTGGCCGTAGGTGCCGTCATCTTCAATACCCTGTACTGGCTGCTGGGTTTCCTGCGCGTGGGCTCCACGGGGTTCAGCGCGCAGGCCCTGGCCACAGGGGATGCAGAGGCCGCCTGGAAGGCATTCCTTTTGCCGGGCCTCATGGCCCTGCTGCTGGGCACGCTCATCCTGTTGTGCCGGGATGCCGTCTTTTCCGGTGCCATGTTCCTGTTGCGCCTTGATCCGGCTGCCAGAGAAGTCGCCGGGATCTATTACGACATCCTGATCTGGACGGCTCCCCTCACGCTGCTGAACTACGCCATACTGGGCTGGCTCATGGGGCAGGCCCGCATCAGGGCCTCCCTGCTCATGCAGATAGGCGGCAATGCGGTCAACATGCTGCTCGACTTGCTTTTCGTAAGCCTGTTCGGCTGGGGGGTACCGGGAGTGGCCGCAGCATCCGTACTGGCCTGCCTGTTTGCCACCATCACCGGGCTGGTCGCCATGCGGGATTCCCTGCCTCCCCTCCCTGCCCCGCTCCCCAGTCTCGTCCGCGTGGGGGAAATGCTGCGCATGGCACGGGTCAACGGCAATCTGTTCCTGCGTACGGTCTGCCTGCTGACCCAGACCAACATCTTCATGATCACCACGGCATCTTTCGGGACCCTGACCATCTCGGCCAATGCCGTCATCCTCCAGATCATGCTGATCTTCTCCTATGTTTTCGAGGGGATCGCCAATACATCGAGCGTATTTGCCGGAAAGGCCGCCGGACAGGGCTGTGCCGCCATTCTGGAAAGGACACGGCGCCTTACCCTGCACTGGTCCCTGGCGGCGCTGCTGGGCATGACCCTGATCTACGCCCTGGGGCACACGCCTTTGCTGCGCCTGTTCACCGATCTGCCGGAAGTCCTGGCCGCTGCGGAACGGTATGCGGACTGGGGGATATGCTTCCCGGCATGTGCGGCCCTGGGCCTGACCTACTATGGCCTGTTCACGGGCAGCAGCCTGACCCGCCCGGTCTTCCTCTCCACCCTGCAGGCCCTCGTGGCTTTTGGTCTGGCCTGGCTGGCTTTTGTCCCTTTCTGGGGCAACCACGGCCTGTGGGGCGCATACCTGATCTTTTATGCCGGCAGGTCGTTCTTCCTGCTGCGCTACTGGCCCCGGCTGCGTGACGCGCCTTTCTTCAGGCATGGCGGCGCGGCCCTTTGCTGAACCTTATCCTGACAGAGACGTACATGAACTTTCATCAAGCTTCGCGGGCGGAAGCCGCCCCGGGACAAAAAACGATCGCCCTGCTCCGTGACCGTGACCTCTCCCTGCCCGTGACCACCATACACGGCAACAGACCCGGGCCGCGCGTGCTGCTTACCGCCGGCATACACGGATGCGAATATTGCAGCATACAGGCAGCCATAGAGCTGGCGTCAGAACTGGACCAGGACGTCGTGGCCGGACGGCTGACCATCGTCCACCTGGCCAACGCTTCGGGATTCAGCGAACGGCTGTCCGAGATCGTGGCGGAAGACGGCAAGAACCTGAACCGGGTCTTTCCGGGCAGGGATGACGGCAGCCAGGCCGAACGTCTGGCCCATCTCATCACCAGCCTGCAGGATGATGCCGATTTTTATGTGGACATGCACGGCGGTGATCTGCACGAAAGCATGCACCCCCTCGTCTTCATCCCTGGCGTGGCCGAAAAACGGATCACGGACAGGGCAAGAGAGGCTGCCAAGGTCCTGGATGTGGACGTGCGCGTCCTTTCTTCGGCCACGACAGGAGCCTACAACTCCGCCGCCTTGCGCGGCGTACCGTCCCTGCTCATCGAACGGGGCGGCAACGGCGTCTGGTCCCGGGCCGAAGTGGATGCCTACAAGCGGGACATCCGGGCGCTGCTGGCCCATCTGCAGCTCTTGCCGCCCGTCACGGGGCTGCCCTGCCGGGAGCAGCGCGAGATCCGGGATGCCGTCTATCTGACGTCGAAGGACCAGGGCTGCTGGTACCCGGAAGTCACGCCCGGAGCGCCTGTCAGCCGGGGCACGGTACTGGGGACCGTCCGCGACATCTTTGGCCGTGCCATCGACTGCTACCGGGCCGAAAAGGACGGCATCATCCTGTACATGACGGTCTCTCTTGCCGTGAAGGCCGGTACGCCCCTGGTGGCCTACGGCTAGACACAAGGGCTGCCGGCCAGCGTGCAGATCCGCCTCTCCGGGGGGCCTCCGCCCCGGAAACACAGGCAGTCTGCAACATGCCGGCACTCTCCTCGTCCGGGGCGCGAAAAAGCATCCTTGACGGGCCTCGTCCCGCAAGGCGCCCTTTTCACATAAAAAATACGCCTTCCGGCAAGCATCATCATGGAACTGCGCCAACTTGAACACTTTGTCACTACAGCCGATTTCGGCAGCACCCGGCGTGCTGCCGAGACCCTGTATACCTCGCAATCCAGCGTGAGCAAAAATATCAGCATGCTGGAAGAAGAGCTGGGGGTCACGCTGTTCGTCCGCTCCAACCGCGGTGTTTCCCTGACAGAGGCAGGCAGGGAATTTTATGACCAGGCCCACGCCATCCTGCAGAACGTCCGCCTTATGAAGCAGATGGGACGGCAAAAAAAATACAAGAAAATAAACATCTCCTGCTATCCGTCCACCATGATCTCGCGGCTGTTCTGCTTTTTGTACAACACCATCAACCACGATGAATACAAGATGTCATTTCTGGAAGGGACGGTGGAGGACATCGTGGACAATGTCCATACCGGCGTTTCCGATATCGGCATCGTCTACTTTTCCAAGGACCAGCATAAATGCTTCTCGCATGTCCTTGCCCACAAGGACATCGAATTCATCGAGATTTCGCAGCATGAGCCCTGCATCTACGTAGGACCCAAGAATCCCCTGTATGACCGGGAAAGCATCAGCTTCTCCGACCTTGATGACAACAGCTTCATCCAGCCGGTCAATGACTTTTTTTCCATAGAGCATCACCTGACAGGATCAGTGTGGGGATGTCCAAAGCGGCAAATTTCAAAAGTCTCTTTTCCACCAACAGCGACAATCAGATCATCGAGATGCTGCTGCATACGGATATCTGCAGTTTCGGCATACGTCTGATGAATGATTCCTTCAGAAAGTATGCCATCCGGGATATTCCCATAGATGGATGCGGAAAATGCCTTTCTTTTGGCTACATCAAAAAGAGGAATACGACTCTTTCCACGGAATATGAAACCTTTCTTGAGCTTGTAAAAAAATATCTTTGCGATCCCCAAAACAAAAAAACAACAGCATAAAACTACTGTCAAAGGAGTAACGGATATGAAGAAACACCTGGCCATCCTTTTTCTTGCGGCCGGCATGCTTCTGGGGGGAGCTCAGCAGGGCCAGGCCGTGGACTTCAAAGCCAAGGGCGTATGGATCAATATGCTCGAGTACGGCGGCGGGGGAAATTTCGTTAAAAATGACCGCAACGGCCATAACGTGACCGGATGGGGACGCTGGGGAGAGGACGAGTTCGAGGCCAAGACACGTGTCCGCCTGCAACTGGAGGCCATCGCCTCGGAAAGCCTTTCGGGGACCGTCTATTTTGAGATCGGCGCCGCCACCTGGGGCAGCGCATCCAAAGGAGGTGCCCTGGGTGCTGACAAGAATATCGTCAAGATAAAGCACAGTTATCTGGACTGGGTCGTCCCCGGCACGGCCGTCAAGGCCCGCATGGGCATCCAGCGTATCTTCCTGCCGGATTACGCCTCCGAGGCTTCGCAGGTCTTCGATGCCGACGTGGCGGGGATCAACGTGTCCGCCCCTCTTGGCGAGCATGCCGCCGTGACGGCATTCTGGGCACGGCCATTCAATGACAACTGGAGCGGGGGGGCGGACGGAACGACCCACTACCTGGACAATGTGGACGTATTCGGCCTTTTGCTGCCCCTGACCTTCGAAGGCGTACGCCTGACCCCCTGGGCCATGCTGGGCATGGTGGGCAGCAATGCCTTCCGCTCCGGCAATGACTACTATGGTAGCGGCTACGGTTCGGGCATAGGCCCTTCGTGGTATGCCCTGCCCGCCCACAAGGCTGATGGCACCTCGGCCAATGCCTACGGAACGGCATTCTGGGCAGGCCTGACCGGCGAGATCACGGCTGCCGATCCCTTCCGGCTGGCCTGGAGCGTCAATTACGGCACCTTCGATTCCGGTGAAGAAGCCCTGAACCGCAGCGGCTGGTATGCCTCACTGCTGGCCGAATACAAACTGGACTGGGGCACGCCCGGCATCTATGCCTGGTACAGCAGCGGTGATGACGACGATCCGACGAACGGTTCCGAGCGGCTGCCGTCCTTTGATTACAATAACGAATGCACCAGCGGTTTTTCCGGCTTCGGGACGCTCGGGACCTGGACCATCGGCCGCGATGCCGTACTGGGCTATACCCTGGCCGGTACATGGGGCTTTGGTGCGCGCATCCGGGACCTGAGCTTCATCGACAAACTCAGCCACACCATCCGTGTCAACTTCTATAACGGGACCAATGCCCCCAGGATGGCCCGCTACATCAAGGGAGAACTGGACGTTCCCGGCCATGCGGGCCGCAGCCTGTACGGCACGGCTTCGGACTTCAATAACGTCAACACCAATGGCGGCATCTACCTGACGCAGCGGGACTATGCCGCGGAATTCGGCATCATGAGCTCCTACCAGATCTATGACAACCTGCGTCTGCTGGTGGAAGCCAACTATATAGCCCTCTGGCTGGATCAGTCGTCCGATGTCTGGGGAGGTTTCAGCAAGAACGGCAGCTGGCACCGTGCCAACAGCATCGAGGACGCCTGGAACGTCAACATGAGCTTCATCTACAAATTCTAGGTTTCGTAAAATGCGGGCCGGACATGTTTGACGCCGTCATCAGGCCGGCCTGCCGCACAAAACCTCTTCCTGCCGCAGGAGACCTGCCTTTCGGGGCTGTTGCCTGCGGTATTCCATCTTGCGGGTCCCCGCCCACATCCGGGCATAGCCTGCGGCACTGCTGCGCAGGGCGATATACAGTAGCCCCCGCAGGGGCGCGGGCAGAAGATGCAGCAGCACATCGCGGCAGCCTTCCCGCAGGCGCAGGGAAAGCTGCTGTTCCAGTACCTGGCAAAGTATCCTGTCATTGTCGGTCATATGCTTACCTCCGCATATGCCGACAGTCTGGAGCCCCTCACCTGTCAGGATGATGTCGGACAACCGACATTCTCCCGACAGCCAAGCAAGAGGACGCCATGGCCAGTCCCGCCGGGCAGGCCTCAGGCCGACATGGGGCAGAAGCGTTCCGCCCCCAGGACATGCGCCGCCCCGGCACAGGAGGTACCGAAGAACAGCACCGGCTTGCCGATATCCAGAAAATTGACGAACGAACCGTTGCAAAGCGTACTGCCCGTGCACAGCACCAGCTCGGCCCAGTCCCGCACCACATCCTGATAGGCTGCCATGCCGTCTTCCACCAGCACGCCGGACCGTACCGTCCCCACGATCTCGGGATTGAGATCCAGCACCCGCACGCTGAATTCTTTGGACAGCCGTGCCAGCAGCGCAGGCTGGAACCCCACCAGGGCGATGCGCGGCGTACCGAAGCGTTCCCGGACAAGAGCGGCATACCGTTCCGCGCACAGCTCCGGCCCGTCATCGCGGCAGTGGACCGTATTGCCGATTTCGCCCACCGCCCGCAAAACGGCATTGAGCGTAGCCACCAGCATCCCGGCTGCCTGGGGATCATGTGTCGTGTCCAGTTCAAGCACATCGGCCAGCGAGCCCTCGAAATCCACCGGCGCACTGGTGAAGGCCTGCCCAAGGGCCTCGCCGAACCGGGCCTGAAGCATGACTTCCCTGCCGTTGAGAATGGGATAGTCCGTGCGCGCGGTCCTCCCTATGGCTTCTTCCGGGGTAAGGCCGCGGCTTTTCAGGCTGATGCTGCGCTCGTCCAGATGATGCCGTGCGATGGCATCACGCAATGCCTCCTTGAGGCGGGCATACAGGATTTCTTCCGTCATCATGGTCCATACCTCCAAATGGTAACGGGCGTCTTCCAGCCTGAAAGACGCCCCAAAAAAACACCAGTATAGCGGCAATAGCCGGCGTTTTTGCTGCCCTGTCATCCGCCACGTTGCCAGGCACATGCCATGTCCCGGCCCGGACACCTGCAGCCAGACGGCGGAAGCCCTCCGGCCTCCTTTTTACCGGTCCGACCGGAGAAAACGCTTGCCCCGGTCATGCTTGCCGCGGCTGACAGTCTGCCCGCAGCCTCAAAAAGAACTCCGGCCCCTCCGCCCCGCCAACGAAAAAGGCTGCCCCATGCGGGACAGCCCTCAGATACATCTCGACTTCAGGCGCGCGGGACACGCCCGGATTGCAGATTGCGTTCCTGCAGGCGCTTGCGGGCCCGCAGGCTGACCCGGACGAGCCACGACACCAGGACCACGACCGCGATGCCCACATCGGCCAGCAGTACGCGCGAAGCGTTGAAGTGCTGCTCAAAGCCCCACAGGGTGGCCCTGTCCCATGCCGGATGGTAGATGAACCAGCCCAGGCCCATGGCCAGGCCCAGAGCCGCAAAGGCGAGGACCAGCCAGTGTGCCGGGATGGCTTCTTCCCAGAAGAAGGAAGAACGGTAGAAGCGGCGCCGGGACAGCCAGACCGTTATAAGCACCACCAGAGCGGCACCGGCGGCCAGGAAGGAGAGGCCCTTGAGCAAAGCCCCTGCGATGCCCAACAGCAACAGGATCACCGCCATCCAGAAGGCACGGTTCTGGCGCCGCTCCAGCCCATAGGCCACGAAGAGCAGCAAGGCCCCGGAAAGCGCACAGACCAGATGCCCGCCCATGAGCAGGGTACGGGGAAGGAAGTCGTCAAGCTGCGCCACCACGGCGGGCAGCGTCGGCAGCATGGCGGAGACCAGCAGGATGCAGCCGCCCACGAAGGTGGTGTAGGCCGCGATGGAATGGGAAAGTACCGAAAGCCAGCGCCCCGCTTCCCGCAGGGTATTGCGGCTTTGCCGGGCTTCGTACACGGCCAGCAGGGCCGCGGCGGCCAGCAGCGGCAGGATGAAATAGATCAGGCGGAACAGCAGCACGGCTGCAAAAACGGCCTGCTCGCGCGGGGTATGCGTCAGGTGCAGGATGACCAGCTCGAAGACCCCCACGCCACCGGGCACGTGGGTCAGCACCACGGCCACCTGCGCCATGAGGTAGCTGGGCAGGAAGTCGATGAAGCCGATGCCCAGATCATCGGGCAGCAGCACATACATGCAGGCGGCGGCAGCGATCAGGTCCACCCCGGCCACGACCATCTGGGCCACGGCGATGCGGGGAATGGGGAAGACGAATTCCTTGCCGAAGATATGGACCGGTTTGCGGATGGTGAAGCACAGCACCAGATAGGAAAGGGCAATGGCCAGCAGGATGCCCCCCAGGAAGCGTACGTCATGGATGGGCATCTTGGCCAGCAGCTCGTCAGGGATCACGGGCGGCGCCAGCAGGAAGACCACGCCGCACAGTCCCAGGGCACCGACCCAGAAGGTGACGGCCAGCATGAGCACGAGACGGACGATCTCGACCAGGGAAAAGCCCCAGGCAGAATAGAACCGGTAGCGGACGCTCGTACCGCCCAGCAGTGCCCCGAAGTTGTAGCTGACGGCCTGCCCTACCAGGGAGACGAGCCCCACACGCGGCAGGGGCAAAGATTTGTGGATGGCCTTCAGGGCGAGCCAGTCATAGCCCACCAGGATGATGTAGTTGACGATCATCAGGCCGATGGAGAAACAGATACTGCCCGTGGAGACCTGCTGGATGCTTTCTCTGATCTGGGCGATGCTGTAAGCTTTGAGCTTGTGATACAGGAGATATATGGCCAGCACGAAAAGTGCCGTTATGAGTACAGGCCCCAGGTAACGCAAGTATTTTTTCATGGCGTTCCGGCAAGGTAAGAAGTTGTTCAAATTATCTTCATCATATACGCAGCTGCCTCCCGGTGCAAGCCTCAACATGCCCGGCGGCATCCCGGCAGACGGGTGATCCGTATGGTCTGCGGGGCTTGACCAATATTGGGGCAACGGCTATAGTCCAAATAACGAATGCAGTTTTCACGCGCTCCGCTGCCCGCGCAGCGGACGCTTTTTTTTCATCTGACGAACAGAGGTGTATCATGGCCGTGACCAATATCCCCATTTCCAAGCAGGGCTACAAGCGTCTGGAAGAAGAGCTGGCCCGCCTGAAGAGCGAACGCCCCGCCATCATCCAGGCCATCAAGGAGGCCCGTGAAGAAGGCGACCTGCGCGAAAACGCCGGTTATGATGCCGCCCGCGAACGCCAGGGCATGGCGGAAGCGCGCATCAAGTATATCGAGTCCCGCATGGCTCTTTACCAGGTGGTCGACCTGGACAAGCTGAGCGGCGACAAGGTCATCTTCGGCTCCACGGTGGAAGTGGAAGACGTGGATACCGAAGAAAGCCGCACCTACACCATCCTCGGTCCCGACGAAGCCGAGCCCGCCAAGGGTTCCATCTCCTTCCTCTCGCCCGTGGGCCAGGCCCTGCTGGGCAAGGAAGTGGGCGACGAAGTGAGCGTGGACATCCCGCGCGGCCGCGTCACCTACGAGATCGTGGACATCACCTTCCGCGGCTCCAGCATCTTCGACTAACCGTTGGCACCGGAACACCATCAAGCCCTGCTGCATCCCTGCACAGGGCTTTTTTTCGGCTTCTGCCCCGCGGTCGTCCCTCTTCCCACAGGGAACTTGGCAGCTCCGGCCCCGCGTGCTATCCTCGCCCAGACCCATTCTGCCGCTTAAAGGTTCCCCGCATGCCCAACATGTTGCCGCGCCTCCTGTACATCCTTGCCGCACTGGCCTGGTTCCTGCTGCTCCGCCCCAACCCCGTCACCATCGTCATGGCCGGATGCTTCGCCTGCCTGACGCTGCCCGTCTACCGGCGTATGCGCTGCACGATCCGGCACTGGCGCAAGCGTCTGCGCCTGCGCCATCCGGGCAGGCTGGGGCACATCGTGATCTCCTGCTCCCATCGCCTGCCGCTGTACGGCTATATCGTCATGATCTTCTCGGCTGTGGTCATCCCCATCAGCACCCTGGTGCTGCTGGTGTCGCCCCAGGTGGCCGGCGGTCTGTCCAGGCTGCGGGAACTCCAGGCAAACAACTTCCAGCTGCCGCCCGAATGGGTCATGCGCTTCCAGGAGCTGCGCCACAGCCTGGCGGACTATCCCAAAGTGGACAAGATGATCTCGGAGTTCCTCAGCAACCTCGATGCCATGCTGGCCGATACCATGGGCCTGCTCATCAACCGCAGCGTGGACGTGCTGGGCGGCACCATGACCGTCCTCTGGACCCTGTTCCTCTTCGTGACGCTCACGGTCATCTTTGCCGCCTACGCAAGCCGCATCAACCTGATTACGGCCCGCATCTTCCACATACCGGCCACCATGCTGCGCCGTTTCGTCCTGGCCATCCGTCGGGCCCTGCAGGGCGTCATGCTGGGCATCGTCCTGGTGGCCATCGCCCAGGGGGTCCTGTGCGGTATCGGCTTTGCCGTGGCGGGCATCAAGCAGCCTGCCTTCTGGGGGCTGCTGGCCACGGTCGTGGCGCCCATCCCCTTTGTGGGCACGGCGCTCGTCTGGGGCCCGCTCTGTCTTTCCCTCTGGTTCTCCGGCGCCACCATGCCCGCCGTGGGCCTGGCCCTCTGGGGCACGCTGGCCGTGACCAGCGTGGACAACATCCTGCGCCCCCTGTTCCTGCAACAGGGCATCAATGCTCCTTTCTTCGTACTGATCATCGCCATCCTCTGCGGTCTTGGCAGTTTTGGTCCCATGGGGCTCATCATCGGCCCCGTGCTGCTGGCCATCGCCATGCAGGCTGTGGAAGAAGCCCATCAAACCTACCACCATATGGCCTGAAGCTCATGTTCCACTCCCCCTCCACCCCGGGGCGCTGGCTGTGCGTCCTGCTGCTTGTCCTTGCCATGCTCTCGCTGCCTGCCGGTGCCGATGCGGCCCGCAGGGCCCGCGCTGCCGTCATGATCAACCTGAGCAACGGCAAGGTGCTGTACGAGCACAACCCCAATCTGTCCATCCCGCCCGCCTCTCTGACCAAGGTCATGACCATGTATGTGGTCATGGACCGCATCAAGATGGGCCGCCTGAAACGCAACACCAGCATCCGTGTCCATCCTACGGCCCGGGTGGGCGGTTCCAGCATGCGTTTGCGTCCCCGCCAGAGAGTCACCGTGGACCAGCTCCTTACCGGTATGGCCGTGGCTTCGGGCAATGACGCCGCTATGGCCATATCCCAGCATATCAGCGGCAACAGCCGCAACTTCACCCACCTCATGAACCACAAGGCACGCCAGCTCGGCATGACCCGGACGGTCTTCAAGAATCCCACGGGCCTGCCCGCAGCGGGCCAGCGCACCACGGCCCGCGACATGGCCACCCTGGCCCGCGCCTATCTGCGCAGCCATCCCCAGGCCATGCGCTACCACAGCCTGCGCTCCTTCCGCTTCAATGGGCGCACCCTGGGGGCCACCAACACCATGCTGGGCATCCCCGGTGTCGATGGCCTGAAAACGGGCTGGACCGTGGCCTCCGGTTACAACATCATCGTCACGGCCCGCCGTGGCAAGACCCGCCTGCTGGTGGTGGTCATGGGCGGCAGGAGCCGCGCTGCCCGCGACATGGTCGCCCACAGCCTCATCGAAGCGGGATTCAAGGCACCCGCCTCTCCCCAGCAGGTACGCAAGCGCATGCGAGGTGTCCTTTAGCGCAGCACGTCTTGACCTCGGCACCTTCACGTCGTATGTTTTTCAAATCAATGGCCTGAAAGGCTCAACATTCAAGGGAGGCCCCCATGTTCGGCATCGGCATGCAGGAACTGTTACTTATTTTGATCGTAGTGCTGCTCATCTTCGGCGCCAACAAACTGCCGGAGATCGGTGGCGGGCTGGGACGGGCCATCCGAAATTTCCGCCGGGCCTCGTCCGAGCCTGACGAGATCGACATCACCCCCGGCAAGGACAAAAAGCCCACCTCGGGCGACGATGCTCCCAAAGCGTAGAGGATCCTGCCATGAAAGCTGAACAACTTTCCGTTTTTCTGGAAAACCGCGCCGGCCGTCTGGCCGAAGTGACCCATACGCTGGCTGAGGCCGGCGTCAACATCCGCGCTCTTTCCCTGGCTGATACCTCCGATTTCGGTATCCTGCGCCTCATCGTTGATGACCAGGAAAAAGCCAAATCCGTTCTCAAGGAACACAGCTTCACCCTGGGCCGCACCAGTGTGGTCGCCGTGCAGGTGCCCGATACCCCCGGCGGTCTGGACAGCGTGCTGCAGTTCGTCTCGCAGCATGGCATCAATGTGGAATACATGTATGCCTTCATCACCCGTGAAGCTGACTGTGCCATCATGATCTTCCGTTTCGACAAGACCGACCAGGCCGTGGATCTGCTCAAGAGCAACGGCTTCACTGTCCTGCCGCCGGATCAGCTGTTCGGCAACAAAGACTAGTCTATCTTGCAGCTAGCTGTTTTCAGGCCCCGCCCATGCGGGGCCTTTCTTTTTTCGGCCCGCAAGCAGCCCGGCGCCTGCCCTGATGCATCCGGTATCCCCGCCCTCACAGCTCACGGATTGCCTGTGCCGGCACAAGGCTGGCTGCACGCTTGCTGCCGCATCCTCCGCTTTTCATCCTGCTCCTGCCGCGTTTTTCCCGGCCATTCCCCAGTACCCGGGAAAACAGCTGGGAAGAAAAGTTTTTTGTTTTTATAACATATTGATTTTATTTATTTTATACTTAAAAAATAACTTTTCTGCAAAAAAAATTCCTTTTTGCCCCTTTTCAAGCGCAAAGAGTGTCTTATCTACTATCCCGTTGCGGGACCGCAGCAATGGTTTACGGCGGTCATGACGCGATAATTTCAGCTCCGCCCCGCGGACGCTGTGCATGCCACCCAAGCGTGGCCATAAAAATTTTTGGAGGATCTGACACCATGAAACTGCAGCCCCTGAACGATCGTGTGCTGGTCAAGCGCCTGGAAACCGAAGAAAAGACCGCCGGCGGTCTGTACATCCCCGACACCGCCAAGGAAAAGCCCTGCAAGGGTCAGGTGATCGCTACCGGTCCCGGCAAGGTCTTGGAAAACGGCACCCGCGTTGAACTGGCCGTCAAGAAGGGTGATCAGGTGCTCTTCAACAAGTACGCCGGCACCGAAGTCAAGCTGGACGGCATCGACCATCTGGTGATGCGCGAAGAAGACATCCTCGCCATCCTGACCGACTAACGCATACGCGCCGGTCATACACACTCTCCGCTTTTCGATTATTCCCAGGAGGAAAATATAATGTCCGCTAAAGAAGTTCTCTTCGACGTGAAAGCCCGCGAAAAACTGGCGCGTGGTGTTGATAAGCTGGCCAATGCCGTGAAGGTGACCCTCGGCCCCAAGGGTCGTAACGTTGCCATCGAAAAGTCCTTCGGCGCTCCCGTCATCACCAAGGACGGCGTGACCGTCGCCAAGGAAATCGAACTGGACGACAAGTTCGAGAACATGGGCGCCCAGCTGGTGAAGGAAGTCGCCTCCAAGACCTCCGACGCCGCCGGTGACGGTACCACCACCGCCACCATCCTGGCCCAGGCCATCTACCACGAAGGCGTGAAGCTGGTGGCTGCCGGCCGCAATCCCATGGCCATCAAGCGCGGCATCGACAAGGGCGTGGAAGCCCTGATCGGCGAACTGGCCAACCTGGCCAAGCCCACCCGCGACCAGAAGGAAATCGCCCAGATCGGTACCATCTCTGCCAACTCCGACGCCACCATCGGCAACATCATCGCCGAAGCCATGGCCAAGGTGGGCAAGGAAGGCGTGATCACCGTTGAAGAAGCCAAGGGCCTGGAAACCACCATGGACGTGGTGGAAGGCATGCGCTTCGACCGCGGCTATCTCTCTCCCTACTTCGTGACCAACGCGGAGAAGATGGAATGCGAGATGGACAACCCCTACATCCTGTGCACTGAGAAGAAGATCTCCAGCATGAAGGACATGCTGCCCGTGCTCGAACAGGTCGCCAAGGTCAATCGTCCTCTGGTGATCCTGGCCGAAGACGTGGAAGGCGAAGCCCTGGCTACCCTGGTGGTCAACAAGCTGCGTGGCGCCCTGCAGGTCGTGGCCATCAAGGCCCCCGGCTTCGGTGACCGCCGCAAGGCCATGCTGCAGGATATCGCCATCCTGACCGGCGGCCAGGTGGCTTCTGACGACACCGGCACCAAGCTGGAAAACATGACCCTCAACGACCTGGGTACCGCCAAGCGCGTGGTGGTCAAGAAGGAAGACACCACCATCGTTGACGGCGCCGGCAAGGCCGACGAAATCAAGGCCCGCGTGAAGCAGATCCGCGCCCAAGTGGAAGAATCCACCTCCGATTACGACCGCGAAAAGCTGCAGGAACGCCTGGCCAAGCTGGTGGGCGGCGTGGCCGTGGTCCATGTGGGTGCCGCTACCGAAGTGGAAATGAAGGAAAAGAAGGACCGCGTGGAAGACGCCCTGAACGCTACCCGCGCTGCCGTGGAAGAAGGCATCGTGCCTGGCGGCGGTACCGCTCTGATCCGCGTGTCCAAGGTGCTCGACAGCATCAAGCCCGCTGACGACGACGAACTGGCCGGCGTGAACATCATCCGCAACGCCATCGAAGCTCCTCTGCGCCAGATCGCCCACAACGCCGGCTTTGAAGGCTCCATCGTTGTGGAAAAGGTCCGCCAGGGCAAGGACGGCTTCGGCTTCAACGCCGCTACCGGCGAATACGAAGACCTCATCAAGGCCGGCGTCATCGACCCCAAGAAGGTGACCCGTACCGCCCTGCTGAACGCCGCTTCCGTGGCCTCCCTGCTGCTGACCACCGAATGCGCCATCTCCGAAAAGCCCGAACCCAAGAAGGACGCTCCTGCCATGCCTGACGGCATGGGTGGCATGGGCGGCATGGGCGGCATGTACTAAGCCGCCGCGAAGCCCCCGCTTCCGACTGAATGAAAAAGGCCCCGCTTCCGGCGGGGCCTTTTTTGTATCCGAGGTTTCCCGGTAATACGATCACGACCGGGCACACTTGCCTCGACAACAGCGAAACGGAGGTGGAGCCAACTTACTTGGGCAGACTCCCTTGGGACATTGGGAAGCCCATCCCTGCTGCACTGTTCAAAACAATAAGGCGCCCCCCAGAGCGGGGAGGCCGGTGTCCGCCATGAGCAAGATCAATGAAGGAAGGATAGCAGGACAAAGCGATAGTCAGCCTCTCCTCGCCTTGCTTTAGGCGCGAAAAACATTGCTCAGCCTTCCTCTTCAAGCAAAGGGGGAGGCTCCGGACAGGGACAGCGCGATAGCATGCGGCATCTTTGCCCGCACGCCCTGCTGAAGAAAAGATACAAAAAAAGCGGTCAGCCTGTTACAGCTAACCGCTTGTTTTTGTTGTGGTGCGCCCGAAGAGATTCGAACTCCTGGCCTACAGGTTCGTAGCCTGTTGCTCTATCCAGCTGAGCTACGAGCGCGTCGTGAGGGTGTTCTTATAGAAAAGCGGACAGCCTGTCAATGCTCTTGAGGAAAGAAAATGATTTTTTTTGAAGCGTACTCCGGGGAGTGGTCACCGGGCGTTATCCTATGGGACCGCCCTGCCCTTGAGGGCTTGCTGAAAAAGCATTCCATCCAGTATGCAGATATCGACAGGATGCTGGCAGAGCCTCGCCAGGCCTTCTAGTCAGGCGTCTTTCCATTTACCATTTCTCCTGCCATGCCCTGAAAATAACATCGCCCCGCCTGAAACCATCAGACGGGGCGATTCTTTTGACAGGAAGCCCGACCTATTGGGCAGCGGGCGTGCCGCGCAGGCAGCGCAGCAGGGCATCGTAGCTGCCGATGCCGTTCAACCCAGTGGACATGGCCACACACTGGCGGAAAGCCGCCGTAGCTGCGGCCTCAGCGGCAGTACACTGCTGCATGACGTCAGCATTGCCCTGCGAGAGCTGGGTACAGTAGTTGGCCGTGTCGTAGCCCAGCAGGTTCGCCACAGGCGAGGCCGGAGCAGCCGCAGGAGCCGGGGCAGCAGCCACGGCGGACTGCCCTCCTTCGGCAGGCGCAGCGGCGGTAGCGGCGGTGGCATCAGAGCCGGACAGAGCGCTGTTGAGCAGATAGCCGCCGGCAAGGCCGGCACCCACGCCCAGCAGGGCGCTGCCCATGCCGCTGCCCTGCGACTGCGGTGCGGCCATGGTCTGGCCGGGGGCCATCGTCTGACCATAGGGCATGCCCTGGGCCGTAGTGGGCTGGGTGGCCGTAGCGGCAGGAGCCGTAGTCGTCTTGGGAGCGGTCGCCGTAGCCGCCGCTGCCGGGGCAGCGGTCGTCTGTTGCGTGGCCGTCGGGGCAGGCTGGGTCACCGGTTTGCTGACCGTACGCGGGCGCACACGGTTACGCTTGACCGCCGCATCCGAACAGTCCACAGAGATCATGGCGCCCGCCACCAGAAGGCCCAGCAGCACGGTAAAGACCTTTTTTATCATCAACAATCTCCTTTAAAAAGGGAATAGCCACTGGAGGACAGTGCTTCGGTTACTCCTTTTATAATGTAGCCTATTCCCTTTCCGCAGGCAAGACAGCTGGATAACAGGGAACATACAGGGAGGACAGTCCTTTCTTTGCCGGATCCGCCGATCCTGTCATGCGGCAGCCTGCTCCCTGCCCAACCGCCCGTGAACTTTACCTTCCTGACAGGATATGGAGACCCGTCGTCTCTCCCTCTTTCACGCGCACACGACCGTACAGGCGGGCCCACAGATATGCCGCTGCCGTCATGGACCAGGCAACAGCCAGCATGAGGGCAGCACCCGCCAGGCAGGGGACTACAGCATACCAGAAGCCCAGCTGCCGGATCTGCTCTCCGCCTGTGACGGCGATAAGGGCCGTGGCCCCTCCCGGCGGATGCACTGTCCCGCTCAGCAGCATGACGGCGATGGCTGTGGGCACGCAAAGGCATACAGCCCAGAAGGGCGGCAGCCATTGTGCGCAGGCCACACCGACCAGAGCAGAAAAAAAGTGCCCTCCCAGCAGATTGCGTGGACGGGACAACGGACTGTCCGGGGCTGCGAACAGCAGTACCGCCGAGGCACCAAAAGAACCTATCAACATGGGCACGCCGTAATCGCCTACGGCCAGTCTGTCCAAAGCCACCACCAGTAACAGGCCGCAGCAGCTCCCCAGCCAGGCACGCCCTACCTTGAGAGCACTTGCGCCCCTTCCTGCCAACCATGCTTGTCCGGGCATCCTGATCTCCTTGTCTGTGTTTGAAGGTCATCCTCTTGTTCCACAGGGAGATACCCGCATCACGCCCGGGATTCCGTGTGCGGGCGCACGAAAACCATCTTTTCCCGGCAAGAAGCAGGATGGATTCCTCACCATGCAGGCAGGCCAGCTTCGCCTTTGCACAGATCCTGTCCAGGGCATATCTTTCCGCCCTTGTTGTCTTGGTCCGCAGGGAACTATCCGGCACAAAACAACGCTTCGTAACATAGCGTCTGTCCGTCCGGACCTGCGGCTCCGCTTTGTCCACATTTTGGTATAAAATTAAAAAAATATAATTATATCAATATGATATATTTCAATTTTCAGTGATTGGGTGTTCAATCAATGCAGAGCGCATCCACTTTCTACATTCTGGTAGAAAAATAAAAATATCTTCATATCTAGTTGATTTATAAAGATTATCAACCTCAAATCCCGTTTGTGCCGTAAAGCGCATGTTCGTACATTCGGCACATTTCTACCATTTGGTAGAAATATACCTTTCCCAAGGACTCTTTTTCTTCTGCATTATGGTGCGCTTTCGTTAAATATAAATTTTTTATAAATAATTTTAGCTTATTACATCAACAAACCTTCCTCATATCTGCTTCTGGCACAAGGATTGCTTTGTCCTGTGCCGTCTGCCGCTGCTCGCTGTCTGAGAAAACGGCAATCATATTTTCCGCAGTGCACAGGCCCGATACCTGTCGCACCGCCAGACCACAGGAAGGTTTTCCATGAATCCTGCAGACACCGCGTTCATCATCCTTTGCGCCACGTTCGTCATGCTCATGACCCCGGCTCTGGCCTTATTCTACGGCGGGCTCGTCCGGTCAAAGAACATCCTCTCCACATGCATGCACAGCTATGCCTCCTTGGGGATGGTTTCCATCATCTGGGCCCTGTTCGGCTATTCCCTTGCCTTCAGCGGCGATATCTCCGGCCTTATCGGCAACCTTGACCATGTGTTCCTCATGGGCGTGGGGGGCGAAGCCAACGGCCCCGCAGCCAATCTGCCGCATAATGTCTTCATGGCCTTCCAGTGCATGTTCGCAGCCCTTACCGTGGCGCTCATTTCCGGTGCCTATGCCGAACGCATCCGTTTCTCGGCCATGCTGGTCTTTTCCGCACTCTGGACGGTCTTTGCCTATTGCCCCATGGCACACTGGGTCTGGGGCGGTGGCTGGATGGCCAAGCTGGGCGCCGTGGACTTTGCTGGTGGTGCCGTAGTGCATATGGCTTCCGCCGCAGCTGCCCTGGCCTGCGCCCATGCGGTGGGGCCCCGCGCTGATCTCGGCAAGACGCCCATGATCCCCAATAATCTGCCCATGACGCTCTTTGGCGGCGGCCTGCTCTGGTTCGGCTGGTTCGGCTTCAATGCCGGCAGTGCTCTGGCTGCCAACGCCCTTGCGGGCCACGCCCTGGTCACCACCCATCTGGCCACGGCCGGCGGCATCTTCGGCTGGATGCTCCTTGAATACCTGCGCTTCGGCAAGGCCACGACCCTGGGTGCCATCTCCGGTGCGCTGGCGGGCCTCGTCTCCATCACGCCCGCAGCCGGTTTCGTGGGAGTCATGCCTGCTTTGGCCATCGGCTTTGCCGGCGGCATGATCTGCTACGGTGGCATCCTGCTCAAGAACCGCCTGGGCTATGACGACGCCCTCGACGTGGTAGGCATCCACGGTGTAGGCGGCACTTGGGGCGCCTTTGCCACCGGTCTGTTCGCCTCCGCCGGCATCAACGGTGTCAACGGCCTGTTCTACGGCAATCCGTGGCAGCTTGTGGTTCAGATCATCTCCATCGTCGCCACCTGGGGCTTTGTTTACCTGGTCAGCCGCATCCTGCTGAAGCTGACGGATGCCCTGGTGGGCCTGCGTGTGGATCCCGCCTCCGAGACCCGGGGTCTGGACCTCAGCCTGCACAACGAACGCGGCTACACCCTGTAACTGCCGAGACATCTCCACCTGTCACTAGGAATATCTGGAGCCTACTATGAAAAAGCTCGAAATCATCATCCGCCCCTCCAAGTTCGAAGAAGTGAAGCAACAGCTGACCACTATCGGCATCCACGGCATGAACTACAGTGAAGTGCGCGGTTTCGGCCGCCAGCACGGGCATACGGAAGTCTATCGCGGCACCACCTACGCCGTGGACTGCCTGCCCAAGATCAAGATCGAGATTGTGGTCCATGACGAAGCACTGGAAAAAGTGCTGCAGGCTGTTACCGTAGCCCGCACCGGCGAGATCGGCGATGGCAAAATCTTCATCTACGACGTGCTGGATGCCATCCGCATCCGTACCGGTGAACGCGGCCCTGACGCCCTGTAAGGATCCGCTACCCAAAGTTTTTCCGTTTTCCTCCCCATCAGGCCGCCGTGAAAGGTGTCACCCTCTCCTTTCCGGCGCGCCTGAAAAAAGAGATCCAAGGAGTCTCCCCATGAATGCTCGAACTGATGCCATCCGGCAGATCGCCCAGAGCCATCTGGACCACCAGCCCCCTGCCACCGATATCGACACCATCTTCGGTTGTGACGTTTTCTCCCTCGACATCCTGCAAAAGCGTCTGCCCAAGCCCGTGTTCCGCACGCTGAAGGCCACCATCGCCCGCGGTGAACGCCTTGACCCGGACATCGCGGATACCGTGGCCTGCGCCATGAAGGACTGGGCCATCAGCAAGGGGGCCACGCACTACACCCACTGGTTCCAGCCCATGACCGGCCTGACGGCCGAAAAGCACGACGCCTTCCTGACCCCCACCGGCGAAGGACGCGTCATCAACGAGTTCTCGGGCAAGATGCTCATCTGCGGCGAGCCGGATGCCTCCTCCTTCCCGTCCGGCGGTCTGCGCTCCACCTTCGAGGCCCGCGGCTACACGGCCTGGGATCCCACGGTCCCTGCCTTCATCATCGGCCGCACCCTGCATGTGCCCACCCTGTTCTACAGCTATTCGGGCGAGGCCCTGGACCGCAAGATCCCGCTCATGCGTTCCATTTCCGCCCTTTCCCGCCAGGCCCTGCGCATCCTGCGCCTGTTCGGCAACGATACGGCCACCTTCGTGCGCCCCAGCGTGGGACCGGAACAGGAATACTTCCTTGTCGACCGCCGTCTGGCCGCCCTGCGCCCCGACCTGCTGCTGGCGGGCCGCACGCTGATGGGCACCCCGCCTGCCAAGGGCCAGGAGATGGAGGACCACTACTTCGGCTCCATCCCGGCGCGCGTCATGGCCTTCATGCAGGATGTGGAGGACGCCCTGTTCCGCCTCGGCATCCCGGCCAAGACCCGGCATAACGAGGTGGCCCCCGGTCAGTTCGAGATCGCGCCCATCTACGAGGACGCCAATATCGCCACCGACCACAACATGCTCATCATGAACCTGCTGCACGAGATCGCGCCGCGGCATGACTTCATCTGCCTGCTCCACGAAAAGCCCTTTGCCGGCGTCAACGGCAGCGGCAAGCACAACAACTGGTCCATCAGCGATTCCGAGGGCAACAACCTGCTCGATCCCGGCAAGACCCCGCTGGACAATGCCCAGTTCCTCGTTTTCCTGGCCGCCGTGCTGCGGGCCGTGCACAAGCACAGCGCCGCCCTGCGTCTGGGCACGGTAGGTGCGGGCAACGATCACCGTCTGGGCGCCAACGAAGCCCCGCCGGCCATCATCTCCGTCTATCTGGGCGACATGCTGACCGACGTCATCGACACCATCATGAACGGTGTGACCCACAAGCCCGGCCGCACCAGCATGGAGATCGGCGTTTCCTCCCTGCCGCCCCTGCCCGTGGATCTTTCCGACCGCAACCGCACCAGCCCCTTTGCCTTCACCGGCAACAAGTTCGAATTCCGGGCCGTGGGTTCCTCCCAGTCCATCGCGCCGGTGAACATCGCCCTGAATACGGCCATGGCCTGCGCCCTGGACGACATCGCCACCGAGCTGGAAGCTACCGTGGGCTCCGGCACGAGCCTCAACGCCGCCCTGCAGGAGCTGCTGCCCCGTCTGTTCCGGGAACATCAGGCCGTGGTCTTCAACGGCAACGGGTACTCGGAGGAATGGCCCGTGGAGGCGGCCCGTCGCGGCCTGCCCAACCTGGCCACCACCGTGGATGCCCTGGAACGCTACAACACGCCTGAAGTCATGGACGTGTTCCTGCGCCAGAACGTGCTTTCCGAACGCGAGATGCTGGCCCGGCAGGAGATCCTGCTGGACACCTACGCCAAGACCATCGCCATCGAAGCCTCGCTCATGCTGGACATGTCCCGCACGCAGATCCTGCCCGTCGCCCTGCAGGAGCAGGCCGCTGCCGCCGATCTGGTGCTCAAGACCCGGGCCGTCAGCACCGAGGCCGCCATGGAAGAAGAGCGCTTCACCTGCCTGCGCGGCCATACCGTGGGCCTGAACGCTGCCCTTTCCGCCCTGGAACAGCAGCTCGCCGCGCTGCGTGCCGCTGCGGACGCCCACACGGCCGCCCGTATCGCCCGTGACGGCGTGGTCCCTGCCATGCAGACCTGCCGCGAACACTGCGACGCCCTTGAGCGCATGCTCAATGCCGCCGTCTGGCCGCTGCCCTCCTATGCGGAGATGCTCTGGCTGCACTGATCCCCGAACTGGTCCCTTTGTCTCCCCGGGCCGGGCATGACCATCCCCGCCCGGGGACGTTTTCCCTCCACTCCCCCAGCCTTCCCAGGAGTGACATATGAACGGTCTTTTCGATCCCCGCCGGGAGCATGATGCCTGCGGTGTGGGTTTTGTTGCCTATCTGGACGGCCAGAGCCGTCATGACGTGATGCACATGGCCCTGGGTGCCATGACCCGCATGGCCCATCGTGGCGGCGGTGACGGTAAGAACGGTGACGGCGCCGGCATCCTCTTCCCTCTGCCGCGCGATTTCTTCCTGCGCCAGTGGCCCGCGTTGTCGGTCTGCGCCGCCCCCTGGGCCGTGGCCCAGCTTTTCCTGCCCCGGGATACGGCGCTGCGGGCACTGTGTCTGCAGCGCTTCCGCGAGATCTTCACGGCCTGCGGCCTGCGCGTGGAAGACGAGCGCGACGTCCCCGTGCGCGAAGACGTGCTGGCTCCCGCCGCCCGTCAGACCATGCCCGGCTTTTTGCAGCTGCTCGTCCTGCCGGATACCAGCTCCTCCGAAGCCGCCGAGCTCCATGATCCCGAAGCCCTTGAACGCCGCCTGTTCCTTGCCCGGCACATGGCCGAGAACCTGATCTGGAAGGAACTGCGCCGGCAGGGACAGGACACCCGCCTCTTCTATGTGGCCAGCTGCTCCTGCCGGAGCATCGTCTACAAGGGCATGCTCCCCGGCTCCCGGCTGGGCGAGTTCTATACCGATCTGACGGACGAGGACTGCGCCGCGCCTTTTGCCGTGTTCCACGAACGTTTTTCCACCAACACCCTGCCTTCGTGGCCCCTGGCCCAGCCCTTCCGTCTGGCCGCCCATAACGGCGAGATCAACACCCTGCGCGGCAACGCGGCCCACATGGGCGTGCGCGAGGCCGTGCTCGCCTCGCCCCTGCTGGGAGCACATCTGAAGGACGCCCTGCCGGTCATCAATCCCGATACCTCGGATTCCGGGACCCTGGACAACGTGCTGGAGCTGCTGGTCCGCGCGGGCTACACCCTGCCCCACGCCCTGATGATGATGGTCCCCGAACCCTTCGGGCCCACCTTCGTCATGGGCGACAACAAGCGAGCCTTCTACGAATATCACTCGTCCCTCATGGAACCCTGGGACGGCCCCACCTGCCTCGTCTTCACCGATGGCTGGCGGCGCGTGGGCGCCATGCTCGACCGCAACGGCCTGCGCCCCTGCCGCTGGAGCGTCTCCCGGGACGGCCTGATGGTGCTCGGCTCGGAAAGCGGCCTTGTGGACGTGCCTGAAGAGGACATCATCCAGCGCGGCCAGCTCCAGTCCCGGCGCATGATCCTGGCGGACGTGGAACACCACCGCATCGCGCCTGATGCGGAAATCAAGGGGCAGGTCATCCGCTCCCAGCCCTGGCGCCGCTGGCTCCAGAAGCACGCCGTGCGCCTTGAGACCCTGAACGGCATGGGCGAAGAAAGCGATGCCGCGCACGCCCTGCCGCCGCTGGACCGCCGTCTGCGTCAGGCTGGTTGCGACAGCACATGGCAGCGTCAGGTCCTCGTGCCCATGGCCGAGAACGCCCAGGAGCCCGTCTGCTCCATGGGGACGGACAAGCCCCTGCCCTGCCTCAGCGACGAGCCGCAATCCCTGTTCCGCTGGTTCAAGCAGCGTTTCGCCCAGGTGACCAACCCGCCCATCGACCCCTACCGGGAACAGCTGTCCATGTCGCTCATGGGCCATGCCGGACGTGCGGGCAACATCCTGGAACCGGGCCCCGAAAGCTGCGCTGTCCTGCGCCTGCCCCATCCTTTCCTCACCACGGACGACATGCGCCGGATCCGGGCCTCGCGGCGTCCCGCCGTCCGGGCCGTCACCCTTGACGCCACTTTCCCGGCCCACGGCGACGGGGAAGCCCTGCGCGCGGCCCTCGATCGCCTGTTCGCTGACGCCGAGGCTGCCATCGCCCAAGGGGCCACCATCCTGGTGGTGAGCGATACGGCCATGACGGCGGACAAGGCGCCCATCCCCGCCCTGCTGGCCTGCGCGGGCCTGCACCATCATCTCATCCGTGCCGGGCTTCGCCATGCCTGCGGCATCATCGCGGAAAGCGGCGAAGCCTGCGAGGTCATCCACATGGCGCAGCTCATCGGCTACGGCGTCAATGCCGTCTGCCCGCACGCGGCCCTGGATGCCGTCCGCCGCATGGCACGGGAAGGTCGCCTGAGCACGGACGCCGGGCCTCTTGACGAAGAAGACGCGCAGGAACGCTATATCAACGCCCTGAAGAAGGGCCTGCTCAAGGCCTTTGCCCGTCTGGGCATCTCCACCCTGCGATCTTTCCGCGGCTCGCAGCCCTTCGAGGCCCTGGGGCTGTCACAGGATGTCATCGACCGCTATTTCACGGGCACGCCCTGCTCCATCAGCGGCATCGGTCTGGAGACCCTGGCCCGCGATGCCGCCCTGCGTCACGCGCAGGCCTGGGACGATACCGATACCACCGCTGCCGCCCCTGCGGCGCGTCTCTGGAGCCCCCGTACCGTGCGCGCCCTGCATACGGCCGTCAATGAAGACACGGACGGACAGGCTCCCTCCCCGGCCTGGCAGACCTTCTCCAGCCTTTGCAACGAACAGGAAGCCCAGGGCTTCACGCTGCGCTCCCTGCTGGAGATCGCGCCCGACCCGGCCCGCGCCCCCGTCCCTCTGGACGATGTTGAGCCGGAAGAGGCCATCCTGCGGCACTTCGTCGGTGCGGCCATCTCCTATGGCGCCATCAGTGACGAAGCCCACCGCACCCTGGCCGAAGGCTGCAATGCCTGCGGCGTGCCCTCCAACTGCGGTGAAGGCGGCGAGGATCCGGCCCGCAACACGCCCCGGACGGACGCGGACGGCCGTCGTCATGACGCGCGCTCCCGCATCCGCCAGATCGCTTCGGGCCGCTTTGGCGTCACGGCGGAATATCTTGCCCATGCGGAAGAGATCCAGATCAAGGCGGCCCAGGGTGCCAAGCCCGGTGAAGGCGGCCAGTTGCCCGCCTACAAGGTCACGGTGGACATCGCCCGTGTCCGTGCCACCATGCCCGGGGTCTCCCTGGTCTCCCCGCCGCCGCATCACGACATCTACTCCATCGAGGATCTGGCGCAGCTCATCTACGACCTCCGTCACCTCAATCCTTCGGCCCGCATCTCCGTCAAGCTGGTGGCCGAAAGCGGTGTCGGGACCATCGCGGTGGGTGTGGCCAAGGCCGGTGCGGACTGCGTGGTCATCTCCGGCCATGACGGCGGCACCGGTGCCAGCCCCCATTCCGCCATCCACTATGTGGGCCTGCCGTGGGAATCCGGTCTGGCCGAGGCGCATCAGGCGCTGGTGACCTGCGGCATGCGCCGGCGGGTGTCCCTCCAGACCGACGGTCTGCTGCGCACCGGACGCGACGTGCTCGTGGCTGCCCTGCTGGGCGCCGAGGAATTCGCCTTCGGGACGGCGCTGATGGTCAGCATGGGCTGCGTCATGTGCCGCAACTGCATGAAGGGCCGCTGCCCGGCGGGCATCGCCACCCAGGACGAAAAGCTGCGTGCCCGCTTCAAGGGCCGCCCCGAATATGTGGAACGTTTCCTGCGCCTGCTGGCCGGGGACGTGCGCCGCGAACTGGCCGCCCTGGGCTTCCGCTCCCTGAACGAAGCCGTCGGCCATGCCGATCTGCTGGCACAGCGTACGGACATCACGGGCCGGGCGGCCTCCCTCGACCTCTCGCGCCTGCTCTGGACGCCTGACGCGGCCTGCGAACACCATGCCGGGGGCTTCCCCCGGGTCTGTGAACCCACGGCCCTGGAACAGGACCTCGATCAGGCCGCCGAACCCGTACTGGCGGGCCAGTGCGACTATCTGCGCATCGAGCGGACCATCCGCAATGTGGACCGTGCCGTGGGCGCGCGCCTTTCCGGCAGCATCGTCCTGCGTCACGGGGCCGCCGGTCTGCCCCAGGACAGCCTGCACCTCCACTTCCACGGTCAGGCCGGGCAAAGCCTCGGGGCCTTCCTGGCCCCCGGCGTGACCCTTGAGGTGGAAGGCAGCGTCAATGACTACGCGGGCAAGGGCCTTGCCGGCGGCACCATCGTGGTCCACCCCGATGCCGGGGCCCGCTTCGTGGCGGCGGAACAGGCCGTGGCCGGCAACGTGGCCCTGTACGGCGCCACCGCCGGGGAGGCCTACTTCTGCGGCCAGGCCGGGGAACGTTTTGCCGTGCGCAACTCCGGTGCCTGCGCCGTGGTGGAAGGTGTGGGCGACCACGGCTGCGAATACATGACCGGCGGTACCGTCGTCGTCCTGGGACGCACCGGCTACAACTTCGCCGCAGGCATGAGCGGCGGCACGGCCTTCGTCTACGATCTGGACGAGCATTTCCAGAACCGCTGCAACATCGAAAGCGTGGATCTGGAATCCGTCTGGCAGGAAGAGGATCAGGCCCTGCTGCGCCGCCTGGTGGAACGGCACGCGGCCTGCACCGGCAGCGCCAAGGCAGCGTCCCTGCTGGCCAACTGGGATGCCGCCCTGCCGCTCTTCGTCAAGGTCATGCCGCTGGATTACAAGAACGTGCTCCGCCGTCAGGCGGAAGCCGCCCACGACGCGGAGACCGCCTCCGCCACCGAAGAAGTGTTCCATGCACGAGGAGAGAACGACCATGCGTAAGATCGCCTTCACCAAGATGGAAGGCTGCGGCAACGATTACGTCTATCTTGACGGATTCTCGGAAGATCTGCGGCTCGCGGAAGGGGACATCCCCTCGCTGGCCCGTGCCGTCAGCGACAGGCATTACGGCGTGGGCTCCGACGGGCTGGTGCTCATCCTGCCGCCCACCTCACCGGACAGTGCCGACCTGCGCATGCGCATGTTCAATGCCGACGGCAGTGAAGCCGAGATGTGCGGCAACGCTTCCCGCTGCGTAGGACGCTTTGCCTGGGAGCATGCCCTGACCGACAGGCCCGTCATCCGCCTGGAGACCCTGGCCGGGGTCAAGCTCCTGCAGCGGGTGGACGATGCCGGAGGCTGCCCCTCCCGTGTCTGTGTGGACATGGGCACGCCGGAACTGGCCCGGCAGCGCATCCCCGTCCGCCCCGACACGACATCGGATCCCGAAAGCCCGTGCATCGGCCAGCCCATCCGGGTGCTGGATCGTGAATGGGCCGTGACCTGCGTGTCCATGGGCAATCCTCATGCCGTGGTCTTCGTGGACGATGTAGACAGTCTGGATCTGCCTGTGGTGGGCCCGGCCTTCGAACACCACCCCTGGTTCCCCAGCCGCACCAATACCGAATTCGTGCAGCTCATGGACGCGGGACATGTACGCATGCGCGTCTGGGAACGGGGTGCCGGAGAGACCCTGGCCTGCGGTACCGGCGCCTGTGCCGTGGCCGTGGCCTGCCATCTGACCGGACGTACGGGAAGGGAAGTGGCGGTGCAGTTGCGCGGCGGCACGCTGGACATCCGCTGGGATGAACGGACGGGACACGTCCTGATGACCGGCCCGGCCCGCACCGTTTTTTCTGGAGAATACAGCCCTGCCCAGGGACAGGAGGACTAGCCATGATCCGCAGCAACGAACATTACGCCGGACTGCCCGGCGCCTATCTTTTCGCCACGGTGGCCACCAGGGTCCGCGCGCACCGGGAACAGCATCCCGCCCTGCCTGTCATCAGCCTGGGTATCGGCGACGTGACCCGCCCCCTGCCGCCCGCCGTCATCACGGCCCTGCATTCGGCAGTGGACGAGATGGCCTCGTCCGCCTCCTTCAAGGGGTACGGCCCGGAACAGGGCTATGATTTCCTGCGCGAGGCCATCGCTGCGCATGACTACCGAGCCCACGGTGTGCAGATGGACGCCGCGGACATCTTCATCAGCGACGGTTCCAAGTGCGACGTGGCCAACATCCAGGAACTGTTCTCCCTGTCCTGCCGCGTGGCGGTCACCGACCCCGTCTATCCCGTCTATGTGGATTCCAATGCCATGGCAGGCCGCGCGGGCCGGTGGACGGGCGAGCGCTGGAGCGACCTCATCTACCTGCCCTGCACGGAAGCCAACGACTTCGTGCCGGACTTCCCCGACGCGGTACCCGACATCATCTATCTTTGCTATCCCAACAATCCCACGGGCACGGTGCTGCACAGGGATGCTCTGGCTGCCTGGGTGGACTATGCCCGCCGCCACGGGGCCCTCATCATCTATGATGCGGCCTACGAAGCCTTCATCAAGGATACGGACAGCGAGGTGCCGCACAGCATCTTCGAGATCCCCGGCGCCGAAGAAGTGGCCGTGGAGTGCCGCTCCTTCTCCAAGACGGCGGGATTCACGGGCCTGCGCTGCGCCTTCACCACCATCCCGGCCGCGGTGACCATCCCCGGCCCGGACGGTTCCCGCGTCCGTCTGCAGGACATGTGGAAGCGCCGCCAGAGCACCAAGTACAACGGCTGTCCCTACATCGTGCAGCGTGCCGCCGAGGCCGTCTACAGCCCAGAGGGGCAGGAACAGGTCCGCGCCACCATCGCGGCCTACATGGCCAATGCGGCCCGTATCCGTTCCGGCATCGAGGGCATGGGCCTTTCCTGCTACGGCGGCATCCATGCCCCCTATATCTGGGTGAAGACGCCTGACGGCATGGGTTCCTGGGAGTTCTTCGACTTTCTGCTCTCCCGCACTTCCCTGGTCTGCACCCCCGGTGCGGGCTTTGGGCCCAGCGGCGAAGGCTATGTACGCTTCACCGTTTTCGGCAGTGAGGAGGACACCACCGAGGCCCTGGAACGTTTGCAGGGACTGAGCTTGTAAATCTCATTCGGGGGAGGGGCCCTTGCCAGCAAAGCGGCAGGGCCCTTCCGCCACACTTTTGTCTTCTTTTGGAAGGACAGACACTCTTTTCCCCAAGGGCATACCGGAGCGCGGGGAAGGCACGAAGCGCTCCCTTATGCATAAGGCCCGCCAGAGCATGACTCCGGCGGGCCTTTTTCGTGCTGTAACAGGCAAAGAGCGGACGCTGCGGCCATCACGGATGGGGACAGCCTCCGCCCTTCCCAAGCAAATCCTTGCATCAGTGCTGGCGGAAATCCTTGTAGCTGATGCCATGTTTCTTCATACGCAGGGCCATGACGCGCTCCGTGAGCCCTAGGGCCTGGGCCGCATGCCCCATGTGCCCCTTGTGCCGGGCAAGGGCATCGGTGATGCAGGCGCGCTCCAGCTCGTCGAGACGATCCTGCAAGGTGCCGGAAGCCGTATAGGGCTCCACAGCCCCCTTGTGCGCCTCCGGGCCGAACGGGCAATGCGTACTGTGCAGTTCACGCGGCAGATGCTGGGGCAGGATCAGGCCATCCTGACCGACCAGGAGCACGGCCCGCTCCATGACGTTCTCCAGCTCACGGATATTGCCGGGCCAGGAATAACGTTGCAGCATGTCCATGACGGCCAGCGAGATGCGGATGCCTGAGCGTCCGTTGGCCGCAGCGTACTTGTCTACAAAATAGGCCGCCAGCGGCTGGATGTCGTTCTGCCGTTCGCGCAGGGGCGGCATGTGGATGGGGAACACATTCAGACGGTAATAGAGGTCGCGGCGGAACGTGCCCTCCTCCACCATGCGGGCCAGATCCCTGTTGGTGGCCGTGATGATGCGCACGTCCACGGACAGGCTCTCCGTACCGCCCAGACGCTCGAAACAGCGCTCCTGCAGGACACGCAGCAGCTTGGCCTGCGTCAGCAGGGAAAGTTCCCCCACTTCATCAAGAAAGAGCGTCCCGCCATCCGCCAGCTCGAAGCGTCCCTTGCGTATGCCCGAAGCACCGGTAAAAGCTCCCTTCTCATGGCCGAACAGTTCGCTTTCGATGAGGTTTTCCGGCAAGGCCGCACAGTTCAGCGAGATGAACGGCCCCTTGCTCCGCTTGCCGGCGGAATGGATGGCATGGGCGGCCAGCTCCTTGCCTGTGCCGCTCTCGCCGTACAGCAGCACCGTCGTCGTGGAAGGCGCCACCTGCGAGATCTGCTCATAGACAAGGCGCATGGCATCGGAATTGCCGACAAAACCGTGCGGACGCAGCGGCGCGGACAGCGCATTGCGCAGGCGCATGTTCTCTTCGATGGCCGCAACGCGCTCGTCCATGACGTTCTGCCGCGCCCTGGCCGCATGGGCGATCATGGACGCGATGATGGTCAGGATGCGCTCGTCTTCTTCCAGCGTCACGGCATCCGCAAAGACACGGTCCACGGAAAGGGCGCCCAGGACCTCGTCCTCGAACTTGATGGGCACACAGATGAAGGCGATGGTATCCTTTTGCAGGTCACGGGAACGGGTACGGTTCAAAAAGATGGGGCTGGCCGAAACATTGGAAACGACCATGGGCTGGCCGCTCTGGATGACGCGCCCCGTGACGCCCTCACCCAGCGCATAATGGCCCCGCCGCTGCTCGGCGGGATTCAGACCGTGGGCCACCTCGATGCGGATCTCGCCGGTATGGGGAGACACGAGGGTGATCATGCCCCGCATCATGTGCAGGTGCTGCGCCATCAGAGAGAGCGTCGCCTCCAGGCTGTGGCTGATGTCGCGGGAATGGTCGATGACCTGGGAAAGGTCGAACAGCAGCCGCAGCTCGCTGACCGTTTCACGTACGCGCTGCCGATGCGACGGCAGCACAGGAGATGTGGAGGGAGCCGCCCCTTTCTGATCAGGGGCGGAAGGATCCGTCGATGGCGTCTCTTGGTGTCGTTTCATGCGCAGGGCTCCCCTTTCCGGCTGCCTGCGGACATCCCGGCACGCCTCCAGCTTTTGGAGATCGGCCATCTCTCCTTTCCCGGCATCCGGCACCGGAAGCGGCACACAAAACAGGATACCCAAGGGGCCTGCGCTCCATGTCATGGAAGAGGACACACCGGAGCCATGCGGGAAAGATGTCCGTACCGGGAATGATGCGGCAGTACGGGCAGAACCCCGAAAGATACCGGCCCGTGGCATCCCGGGGCCCTGAAACAAGGCATTGAAAATACAAAAAAAGCGGCCAGCCATAACAGCCAACCGCTTATTTTTGTGATGGTGCGCCCGAAGAGATTCGAACTCCTGGCCTACAGGTTCGTAGCCTGTTGCTCTATCCAGCTGAGCTACGAGCGCATGTTTGAAATATTACGTTACCCGGCCGTCTCCGTCAAGCAAAAACGACGGTGACCGGTGCAGCCGCACTACTGAGCGTCGATAGCGTTGACGGCGCGAGACAGGCGGGACAGCTTGCGGGCAGCCTTCTTCCAGTGCATGGCGCCCTTGCCGGCGGCCTTGGCCAGCACGGAAGCGGCAACAGTCAGAGCGCTGCTGGCCTGTTCCTTGTCGTTGCCGGTGATGGCGGCGCGCACAGCCTTGACGGCGTTCTTCACGCGGGTACGGGCAGCGCGGTTGCGGGCGGCGTGTTTCAGGCTCTGCTTATGACGCTTGATGGCAGACTTATGGTTAGCCACGGTATTCCTCCGATATTTTGGCCTGCAATGCAGGTATAGTGCCTTCGTGTGAAGACGGATTCTTAGCAGAGCATGGCATATCTGTCAAGCTCTGCGGCCATATTGGCGCATTTTCATGCAAGGGGCAGTGCCCCTTGCCACATTTTAGATCTGCAGGGCGGCAAAATCCGCCAGCCGAGCAAACCGGGTGCCCAGGGCATTGAGCATGGCCAGGCGGTTGGCGCGCAGCGCCGCATCATCGCACATGACCATGACGCCGTCGAAGAAGGCATCCACCACAGGACGGACTTCCAGCAGCGTTTTGAGGGCGGCGGTATGGTCACCGGCCTCCCACAGGCTGTCCAGACGCGGCAGCAGATCGTCCAGCGTGGCGGCCAGGGCCTTTTCGGCATCTTCCTGCAGCAGGTCAGCCTGCCAGGCAGCGGCAAGCTGTTCAGCCGCGCCCTGCTTGCGGACGATGTTGGCCACACGCTTGAAGGTCTGCACGGCCTCGGCATAACCGGCTTCCTTGCTGAACTGGGCAAGGGCGGCCAGACGGGCCCCGCACTGGCAGACATCAGCCACACCGGCGCCCAGAGCGGCATCCACCAGCAGGCTGTCTTCGCCACGGTTCTGCCAGTAATTGCGCACACGGCCCGCAAAGAAGTCCAGCAGCTTGTCCAGGGCTTCCTGCGGAGCCAGCTTCCACTGGCGGTCACCATAGAGTTCGTGAGCACGGGCGAACAGCTGACGGATGTCGAAGTGCAGGTCGAACTCCAGAGCGATACGGATGATGCCCAGAGCGCAACGGCGCAGGGCATTGGGGTCGGCGGCACCGGTGGGGATCATGCCCAGGCCGAAGCAGCCCACCAGGGTATCGGCCTTGTCGGCCATGGACAGCAGCGCGCCGCACAGGCTGGCAGGCACGGGGCTGTCGGGGCCGGCGGGCAGATACTGTTCGCGCAGGGCCTGGGCCACCACCGGGGTTTCGCCCTTGCGTTCGGCGTAGATGCCGCCCATGATGCCCTGCAGGGTATCGAACTCGCCCACCATGCCGGTCACCAGGTCGGCCTTGGACAGGCGGCCGGCACGGGCGGCGTCCTCGGCGCTGACCTTGCCCTGGGCCACGTTCTCGGCCAGCCAGCGGCACAGGGCTTCCAGACGGCGGGTCTTTTCGCCCATGGTGCCCAGACGGCCGATGAAGATGACGTGATCCAGCTTTTCCAGCCAGTAGTCGAAATTGTCACGCAGGTCGGCATGCCAGAAGAAACGGGCATCTTCCAGGCGGGCACGCAGCACGCGTTCCCAGCCGTGCTTGACCAGGCTCATGTCCTCGGGGGAGATGTTGAGCACGGTCAGGAAGTGCGGCATCAGGGTACCGTCGGCAGCCTCGATACCAAAGCTCTTCTGATGACTTTCCATGCTGGTGAGCAGCACTTCGCGGGGCACTTCCAGATAGGAAGGATCGAAGTCGGCCAGCAGGGGCACGGGATGTTCGGTCAGGCCCTGCACCTCGTCCAGCAGGCCCTCACGCCACAGCACCTTGCCGCCGATGGCGGCAGCCTGGGCGTCACCGCCTTCCACGATGACCTTGCGGCGGTCGGCGGCATCGGGCGTCAGGCCGCCCTTGTCAGCCAGCACGGCCAGCAGCTCATTGGCATGGGCCACGCTGAAGGGGCCATGACCGTGGATGCGGTGGCCCATGGTCTCGCGACCGGAAGCCACGGGGCCCACGGTGAAGGGCACCACGGCGTCATCCAGCAGGGCCACGATCCAGCGCAGCGGACGGGCATAGGCCAGGGTATTGCTGCCCCAGCGCATGCGCTTGCCGAACGGCAGGGAGGTGATGACGGCGGGGCAGATCTCGGCCAGCAGATCGGCAACGGCAGCGCCGCCGATGCGTTTGCGCACGGCCACGTATTCGCCCTTTTCGGTGGTGATGCGGTACACGTCGTCCACGCTCACGCCGTTGGTGCGGGCAAAGCCTTCCAGGGCCTTGGTGGGCTTGCCGTCAGCGGCAAAGGCCACACGCACCGGCGGGCCGGCCACTTCTTCCTCGCGCTCCTGCTGCACGGGGTTCACGTCCTCGATGATGACGATGGCACGACGCGGCGTGCTCATAGTACGCAGGGCGCCGTGTTCCACACTGGCTTCCTGCAGGGCCGCCGTAAAACGGGCGGCCAGTTCGGCTTCTTCGCCGGCCAAAAAACGGGCAGGCAGTTCTTCGCTGCCAATTTCAAGCACAAAGGTCGCCATGCCTTACCTCGCCTCGGTGTTGAGCATCGGATACCCCAGCTCTTCACGCTGGGCCACATACAGTTTGGCCACGCCTGCAGCCAGAGCGCGCACACGGCCGATATAGCCGGCGCGTTCCGTGATGGAGATGGCGCCGCGCGCATCCAGCAGGTTGAAGGTGTGGGAACATTTGAGGCAGTAGTCATAGGCGGGCCAGGGCAGGTTCTGCTCCAGCATGGCCTTGCACTGGCCTTCAAAATCATTGAAATGACGCAGCAGCATCTCGGGGTTGCTGGCCTCGAAATTGTGCTTGGACTGCTCCACTTCGTTCTGGTGGTAGATGTGGCCGTAGGTCACGTTCTTGTTCCACTTCAGGTCGTAGACGGATTCCACGCCCTGCAGATACATGGTCAGACGTTCCAGACCATAGGTCAGCTCCACGCTGATGGGATGCAGGTCGATGCCGCCCACCTGCTGGAAGTAGGTGAACTGGCTCACTTCCATGCCGTTGAGCCACACTTCCCAGCCCAGGCCCCAGGCGCCCAGGGTGGGCGATTCCCAGTCGTCTTCCACAAAGCGGATATCGTGCTGGGCGGGATTGATGCCCAGGGCGTTCAGGCTTTCCAGGTACAGTTCCTGCACATTGGCAGGAGAAGGCTTCATGATGACCTGGAACTGGAAGTAGCGCTGCAGGCGGTTGGGGTTTTCCCCGTAGCGGCCGTCAGTGGGACGACGGCTGGGTTCCACATAGGCCACGCTCCAGGGTTCGGGGCCCAGCACGCGCAGGAAGGTGTTGGGGTTGAACGTCCCCGCCCCGCATTCCACGCCTGAAGGCTGTTCCACGACACAGCCCTGCTCCGCCCAGTAGCGTTGCAGGGTAAGGATGACATCCTGAAAATACATGTGCAGTCCTTTTTTAACACATTTCGGCACGACGCGACGCTCGCGTCAGCTACGGCGCCGCCAGTCCGACGCGTCCCCTTCGTTCGTCTTTTGTCCCGCAGACGGGACGGGCAGACTCAAACCCGACGAAAATAGTTCCCTTCCCAGGCCAGCCCCAAATGGTACTGGACAAAACCATCGATGGCCCGGGCACAGGCCCGCCGCACCGGGGGCGGCAGCTCGCCGTCCGGCCACCCGGACGGGAAACTTTGCTGTACATGGCGCAGAAGGTCAAGCCCCTGTGCGGGGATCTCCACGCCATAACGCTCCAGTTCGAAGCGGCTGCTGCGACAGGAGGAACAGCGCAGCTGGCCTTCATCGACCACGAAGAGCGCGTCCTCGCTGATGGTCCGGCCGCACCGGCCGCACTGCCCCAGGTTGGGGGCAAAGCCCAGGGCCCCGGCCAGACGCAGGCGGAAATACAGGGGCAGGAGCACAGGCGGGGCCTTTTCCGCCTCCAGTACCGCGCGCAGATCCTCCACCAGCAGGAAGGCTTCCGTCGCGGCGTCCTCCCCTACGCCCATGGCTTCCACAAAGCGCAGACAGTTGGCCGCCAGCCCCATGCGCTGCCAGTTGCGCCGCAGCAGGCGCGGCCCCTGCAGCAAGGCCGCCTCCTCAAGATTGAGGAAACGCCCGTCCTTTGAGGAACGGACACGGCACTGCAGGCTGTTCAGCACATCCAGACAGCCGCAAAAGCGTCGCCTGCTGCGGCTGCCGCCAAAGGCGAACAGCGTCAGCAGGCCATGTTCACGGCACAACAGCTTGAGCCAGAGATCCGACTCACGAAAAGCCCCCATGCGCAGCACGAGGGCCTGGTCGGTCCATTCCATCAGTTGGCGGCAGGCGGGAAGACCAGGGTCTTCACCTGACCGGCCTGACCGGGAGCCGGCAGTTCCGTCCCGTCATACGAGACCTGGACCCCACCGGCGTTGCCCAGTTTTACCTCCAGGGCCTTGGCAAATTCCAGAGTGATGATGTCGCCCTTGCGCACCGAGAACTGGCGCACTTCCCCGTCCACGGTGGCCCGCATCCAGCATTCGCCGATACCGGTCACCACCACACGGTGCATGCCAGCAGGCAGGGACGGATCCTGGGCGGCCGTATCCTGGACCGTGGCGGCATTGGCCGTCTGGCCCCAGGTCAGCTCCGCAGGCCGGGTATCCATCATGCCCGTGTACGCGGGCGCGGCACTGCGTTCAGGCTGTGCGGTACCGGGCACAGGCGCCACACCGCCGGCAGGAGCTGCCGCACCGCCATTTCCCTGGGGAGCCGGGGCAGTCTGGGCTCCGGCCGGAGCAGGCGCCGCAGGCGTCGTGGCAGCCGGTGCCGGAGCCACCGGCTCAGGGGCAGGAGCCACGGCTGCAGGCTCTGCAGTCGGCAGGCTCTGTTCCTTGCTGCCGGTCAGGTCCTTGAATACGCCCCGCTGCCACAACATCCAGCCGCCACCGGCCAGCGCCACCACCAGGATGAGCAGGATGAAGACACGCAGCCAGCCCGCGATGCCCTGACGGGCGCCGTGACGCAAGATGGCGGGATTGCTGCGCAGGTCCTCGTCGCCCCCCATGACGGTGCATTCCGTGGCCGCCGCGGGCTGCAGGGCGTGCGCCACTTCCGCCACGGCTTCGGGATCCAGGGCCATGTACGAGGCATAGGCCCGCAAAAAGCCCTTGGTATAGGCAGGATGGGGCAAGGCGGAAAGATCCCCGCTCTCCAGGGCCTGGATGAGCCGCGTGCTGATCTTCAGGTGGGCGGCCACATCATCAAGGCTCAGGCCACGGCGTTCGCGCTCCGCGCACAGCGCCGCACCCAGTTCTTCAAAAGTCATGCAAACCTCGATACGGGGAAAGCGGGTATCTGCCGGCCGGGTCTCCCCGTCTGGTTCCGGCCGGAAGGCTGTATCTTACAGACGGATATCGATGACGGCCTTGCTGCGCAGCTGCTGGGAGTATTCGTCAAAACGCTCCATGGCCTTGGGCTGGCGCAGGATATTGTCGATGACGGGCCGGGCTTCCTCAAAGGTCATGGGACGGCCGGGACCGCTCTGTCCGGGACGGAACAGATGCACCTGGGCCTTGTGGCCCTGCACGGTGAAGATGTCGGTCACATCGCCGGGCTTCATCTTGTTCAGGCGGGTCTCCCACTCGGGATTGAGGCGACCCCACTCCACCGGGCCCATGTCGCCGCCCTTTTCGCGATTGGGGGCGATGGAATACTTGCGGGCGGCCTCTTCGAACGAAAGGGCTCCGGAAGCGATCTGCGCCGCGATGCTCCTGGCATTGACATTGGGATTGTAGACGATCAGGCCCATATGCAGACCGTTGCGGTCATACATGGTGTCCTTGTGCTTTTCATAGTAGGCACGGATCTCGTCATCGGTCACCACAACGCGGCGGCCCACTTCGGCCCCCATGACACGCTGACGCAGCATATTGGTCTTCATGCTCTTGCGCAGCTCATCCACGCTCATGCCCTGCTTCTTCAGCTCGGCTTCGAACTGGGCGCGGTTCAGGCGGCGCATCTTCATCATCTTGGTCAGTTCCTGATCGATCTCGCTGTCGGAGACCGTGATGCTCAGGCGCTTGGCCTCCTGTTCCAGCAGGATGTCCATGATCATGGAATCCATCACCTTGCGGAAGACCACATTGACCTTGTCGGCCTGCTTGGGGTCATTGGGATTGAGACGGGCACGCCCCAGTTCAGGCAGCGCGGCCTTTTGCAGGTCGAACATGGTGATGACCTGGCCGTTGACCACCGCGGCAATTTTGTTGAGCTGGGCAGCCTGGGCCGTGCAGGCCAGGCAGAGCCATGCCATCAGGATCAGAAGGGCATATTTTTTCAAGGCAAATTCTCCCATTATGCGCATAGGCTGTAGTAGCAGCCGAAAATAGCCAATATTTCCCTCTTTGGCAATCGCCGCGGCCTAGGCCGTGCCGCCCGGAGCTTCCGGCGTGCGGATGTTTTCCAGGGCCTGCCGCAGCCCCTGCAGTCCCTGGGCAAAATCCTTGTCCGCAGGCAGGGGCAGCATGAGCGACGCCGGCGGCAGCATCCGGGCGCCCTTCATGGAAGCCACCAGTTGCAGGATGCGCTCCGGCTGCACGGCGGTCTGGCCGTCGCCCCACACCAGACGGACATGATCCAGATAGATGTCCGCACGCTGGACCTGCAAATGGCTCAGGAACTGCTTGAAATCGAGCACGGCGATGAAGTTGACCAGTTCCTGCGGGAAGCTGCCGAAACGGTCGCGCATGGAAAGGGCCACTTCCTCGCGGGCCGCGCCGCTGGTGGCCGACGTGAGCGCCTTGTAGCAGCGCAGGCGTTCCCGGCCATCCTCGATGTAGGACTGGGGGATATGGGCAGGCAGACCGAGGTTGAGCTCCGTCTCCACGTCCTGGGTGACGGGCGTGCCCTTGAGGCGGGCCACGGCCTCTTCCAGCATCTCCAGATACAGGTCGAGCCCCACCCGGCCCATATGGCCGGACTGCACCTCGCCCAGGATGTTGCCCGCACCGCGCAGGCGCAGGTCTTCCATGGCCACCTGGAAACCGGCACCCAGATAGTCCATGTCCATGATGATGCGCAACCGCTCCTCGGCCACTTCGCTCAGATGCTCCGTATCGGGCACCACGAAGAAGGCGTAGGCCTGACGGTCACTGCGGCCCACCCGGCCCCGCAGCTGATAGAGCTGGCCAAGGCCGAAGAGCTGGGCCTGGTCCACCACCAGGGTATTGGCGCGGGGAAAGTCCAGGCCCGACTCGACGATGGCCGTACAGACCAGCACATCCAGCTCGCCGTGCCAGAATTTGTGCATGTTGCTTTCCAGCTCGCTTTCCGACATCTGGCCGTGCGCCATGCCCACCCGGGCGGTGGGTACCAGCTTGCGCACATATTCGGCCACGCGCTCCAGCCCCTGGACACGGTTGTAGACCCAGAACACCTGCCCTTCCCGCGCCAGCTCGCGTTCCAGGACCGTGCGCAGGGTGGCATCGTCACGCCGCAGCACGGCCGTGGCCACAGGCTTGCGGTCCTGCGGCGCGGTCTCGATGACCGAAAGATCGCGGATGCCGGACATGGAAAGTTGCAGGGTGCGCGGGATGGGCGTGGCCGTCAGAGTCAGCACGTCCACGTTCTTTTTCAGGGCCTTGAGCTTTTCCTTGTGCCGCACACCGAAGCGCTGTTCCTCGTCCAGGATGAGCAAGGAGAGGTTGGGCAGGGACACGTCCGACGACAGCAGGCGGTGCGTGCCCAGCAGGATGTCGATCTGCCCCTCGGCCGCGGCCTTGAGGACTTCCTTTTGCCGGGCACGGGGCACGAAACGGCTCAGCAGACCCACCGTGACCGGGAAACCGGCCAGACGGGCCCGGAAGGTCTGGTAATGCTGCTCGGCCAGCACCGTAGTGGGACACAGCAGGGCCACCTGACGCCCCTCGCTGGCCGCGCGGAAGGCGGCGCGCAGGGCCACTTCGGTCTTGCCGAAGCCCACGTCACCACAGACCAGACGGTCCATGGGCTCGGACTTGTCCATGTCGGCCAAAACGTCCTCGATGGCCCGGGCCTGATCCGGGGTCTCCTCAAAGCCGAAGGTCGCCTCGAACTCGTGGTACAGCTCGCCCGGCGGGTCGTAGCGGAAGCCCTTGGCCACCTTGCGGTAGGCGTACATCTCCACCAGGTCGGCCGCAATCTTTTCGATGGCCTTGCGGACCTTCTCCTTGCCGGAACTCCAGCTGGCGCCGCCCAGACGGTCAAGGGCCGGTTCCTCACCCTCGCCACCTTTGAAGCGCTGGATGAGCCCCAGGCGGTCCACCGGCACATAGAGCCTGTCCTGCCCGGAGTATTCCACCAGAAGGAAGTCATTGCCCTGTCCTCCCTGCACCAGATGGTGCAGACCGGCAAAACGGCCGATGCCGTAATCCCGGTGGACGAGCAGGTCCCCGGCCTTGAGGTCATCGAAGCTGTCCAGTCCCTTGAACGCACGCGAGGAGGCGCGGGCCTTCTTTTCCGCACGCGGATAGAGGATGTCCTCGCCCAGCACGAGCACATCGTCCCAGACCAGCTCCGCACCCGAACGCCAGGGGGAGACCAGGGCGAACAGTCCGCGCTGTTCCGGCGCATAACGCAAGGCAGGCGTGATGCCTTCCTGCTCGGCCAGTTTGAGGAACTTGGCCCGGCTGCGCTGCGAGGAGAAGCTCAGCACCACCTGACGGCGCCGGTTCTGCCATTCCTTCAGACCGGCAGACAGATGCTGCCACGGACGGTCGGCCGCGCCGGGGACGGGGAAAAGATCCGTAAAGGCATGGAGCGGACGTTCCTGTACGTCGTCCCCCACGGCGTCCACGCCCATGACCAGGGGCTCCAGATAAAAACGGCGGGCCTTTCCCCAGGGCAGATCCTGCAGGCTGCCGTACAGGCACAGGGCGGACGGCTGCGGCAGGGGCGCATCATCTTCTTCCAGCTGGTCGCGCAACTGCATGGCCGTCCCGTGCAGGGCCGCATCGCAGTCCGCCTGTCCGGGCAGGAACCAGAGCGGCTCCTCGGGCAGCCAGTCCGCGATGGTGCTGGCATTTTCGTGCACCACGCCCGGCAGCAGGCCCAGACCGCCGGCATCCAGGGTCTTCTTGAAGGTGTAGCAGTCGTTCTCGCTGATGCGCGCCCCGGCGAACAGGGCATCCATGCGCTTGCGGGCCGCGGCCAGGCCCTGCGCATCCAGCACGAAAGGCAGGGCCGGCAGCAGGGTCAGCTCGTCCAGCCCCTGCAGGGAGCGCTGGCTCTCGGCATCGAACAGGCGCAGCTCTTCCAGCGTATCGCCAAAAAACTCCATGCGTACAGGACGCGGATAGCCGGACGGGAAGATGTCGAAGATGTCGCCGCGCCGGGCCATCTGCCCCGGCCGGGTCACCAGGGGGACACGTTCGTAGCCCCACTCCACGGCCTGATCGAGGATCAGCTCCGGCGGATAGTCGCTGCCCCGCGTCAGATCGAGCGTATGCTCGGCAAAAAAATCGCGGGGCACATGGCGCAGCAGCAGCGCTTCCGTGCTCAGGATGAGGCAGCGGGGCCCGCCCTGGGCAAGGCCGTACAGGGCCGCCAGCCGTCCTGCCCACGAATCCCGGTCACGGCGCAGCAAAAGGCCGGCAGGGAGCGCGGCAAAGGGCAGTTTCCAGGCAGGGACATCAGGGGCCATGTCAGCCAGGGAAAGCGAAGGAGAAAAAAGGGTCAGCAGTGCGCGCGCCGCCGTGTATTCCTCACGGTCGCGCACCAGGATGACGCTGCTGCGTCCCTGGGCCAGCGCGGCGCAGGCAAGACGGCAACAGGACGCCATGCCGCTGCGCTGCCAGTGTCGGGCCTCGGCCGGCCCTGAGAGCAGGGAAAGGATATCTGCCATACTGTCCGCCGGAAAAGCAAAAACGACGCCACCAACGACGCCGAATCCTGGGAAAGGGTTCAAAAAAGGCGGCCCGAAGGCCGCCTTGCGGGATCTCTTATCTGTAGCTGTCGGGGGCCATGCTTCAAGCGACCCGGGGGGATGCGTGCATGCACATCCCGGGCGGTGTGGGAACATTTCCCCGCACGGACAGCCGACGGATCACGATCCGCCTAGTGACTGCCGCAGCTGCTGCCGCAACTGCCGCAGCTGCTGCCGGAAGAGGCCAGCGGCACCTCGGGATCCACGGTGAATCCCATGTAGGTCATATCAATCTTGACGCCCTTGATCTGCGCCACCAGGTCGGTGGCCATGCAGAAGGTGAAACCGTCAACTTCCTCGGTGCTGTCCTGTGCGTTAGGCTCATCCAGAGCCAGGGCGAGACGCGGGCCGCTTCAGCCGCCGGGGGCAAGAAACACGCGGATGGACTGGCGTTCCTTGTCCGCGAAGTAGGCTTCCAGCTCTTTACGAGCGTTTTCAGACAGAGTGATCATTCCTATTCCTCTCTGGGCCGTATCTGCGGAGCGTCCTGCCCGTCAGGAACCGGGACCGATGCCCTGGGGCAACAGGCCCTCTCCGCCGGTAACGGCAGTTGATGGAAACAGAAGACGGGACCTTCTGTTATGACAAAACCGGCCGGGCCGGGACAGCCGGCCCCACCGGACAGGGACTACTGATGACTGCCGCAGCTGCCGCAGCAACCGCCGCAGGAACTGCCGCCCGACGAAGGCAGGGGCACTTCGGGGGTCACGGTGAAGCCCAGATAGCTCAAGTCTATGCTGACGCTCTTCACCTGTTGCAGCAATTCCTTGTTGATGCAGAACGCAAAGCCGTCCTGTTCGAACCTGGCGTCCTCGTCTCCGGGTTCGTCCAGAGCCAGGACGAGCCGGGGGCCGGAGCAGCCGCCGGGAGCGAGATACACACGGATGGTCTGGCGTTCCTTGTCCGCAAAATAGGCTTCCAGCTCTTTGCGGGCATTTTCAGACAAAGTGATCATTCCTTCTCCTTGACGATGCCGCGTCCCGGACTTCCCGTATCCCGCAGGGGAAGAGGCGCCGTTCAGGGCAGCGCCCGTTGCCGGTGCGGCAACTGTTGACGCAGGAGGTGACAGGTATCGTCAGAGCAGGGATGACGCGGGAAGGAACATGCTGCGCCTTCCCGTCAAAGGCTACTGGTGGCTGCCGCAGGCACCGCAGCAACCGCCGCAGGCGCTGCCGCCCGACGACGGCAGGGGCACTTCGGGGGTCACCAGAAAGCCAAGGTAGTTGGCATCGATACTGACGCTTTTCACCTGCTGCAAAAGTTCATTGTTGATGCAGAAGGCAAAACCGCCCTGTTCGATCCAGGTATCGTTCTCACCGGCTTCGTCCAGCGCCAGAGCAAGGCGCGGGCCGGAGCAGCCGCCGGGGGCAAGGTAGATGCGAACGGTCGCTTTTTCCCTGTCGGCAAAAAAACCTTCCAGTTCCTTCTGGGCGGCATCGGTCAACGTAAGCATGGCACTACCTCCAGTGTTGCCCGTAACATGTAAGGTCAGCCCCAAAGATTGTCAATCGCTCGCGGGGCTTTTCTCCGCTGCCAAAAAGGCGTATGGAAAGACATCACTTCTGGAGGAATTATGCCCACGACATTGCTGCTGGACAAAGAGGAAATGACCCGTATTCTGGAACGTCTTGCCTGCGAAGTGCTGGAACGGCACGGGCAGTGCGAGCGCGTCATGCTGGTGGGCATCGAACGCCGCGGCGCCGACCTGGCCCGCCGCCTGGGCGCCCTGATGCAGCAGAAGCTGCAGCGCCCCCTGCCCCTGGGCACGCTGGACATCAACCTGTACCGTGACGACTGGACCAGCCTGGAAGGCAAGCCCCACATCGGCCAGTCGCGCATCACCGCCCCGGTGGACAACGCGGAGATCATCCTTATAGATGACGTGCTGTTCAGCGGACGCACCATCCGTGCCGCCCTGGAGGCCCTGCTGGATTACGGCCGTCCCCGCAAGGTGGAGCTGCTGGTGCTCGTGGACCGCGGCCACCGCGAACTGCCCATCCAGGCCGACTACATCGGCCGCAGCGTGGACACCCGCCCGCAGGAGCAGGTGGACGTCCTGCTGGAAGAACGGGACGGACGGGATGAAGTCCTGCTGACCGCCAAGAACTGACCTGCAGGGGCATCCGCCGGATGCCCCTTTTTTCATGCCCGCCCTGCTCCCGGTCCAGCCGCCTGTCCCCTTTTTTCCCGAAAGAACTTGACCCGTCCCTGTTCTTTTCCTAGGCTGCCCTTATCCATCACGACCCGTCTGATCCAAGGAGCACGTCCATGCCCATGCACCATACCTGACGCAACACCACCGGCTTCACGGTGTGGAGCGCAGCGGGGTGGTCGCGCCGACGGCATGTCCTGGTTCCTTGACCTTCGCCATATCACGGTCCCCCATCCCCTAGGTCCGTCACGGATCTGCGCGCATTTTTTCAACTTTTGCCGCATCCCGTCTTTTGGGGGGTCGCATGAAAAACAGCTTCAATTTCTTCTCGTCCACCACGGGCATCGTGGTCACGGGCCTTATCCTGGGCCTGATCGCCGTCTTTTTGCAGTTCTCCGGCAACCCCGGCAACATGGGCATCTGCGTGGTCTGCTTCAACCGCGACATCGCAGGGGCCGTGGGCCTGCACCGCGCGCCCATCGTCCAGTACCTGCGTCCCGAGATCATGGGCATGGTGCTGGGCTCTCTGGCCGCTGCCCTCTGCTTTGGCGAATACCGCGCCCGCGGCGGCTCCGCTCCGGCCGTCCGCTTCCTGCTGGGCGTCATCGCAGCCATCGGCGCCCTGGTCTTCCTGGGCTGCCCCTGGCGCGTCATCATGCGTCTGGCCGGCGGCGACGCCAACGCCCTGTTCGGCCTGGCCGGCCTGGTGGTCGGCATCGGTCTGGGCACGGTCTTCTTCCGCATGGGCTTCTCCCTGGGCCGCAGCCAGAGCCAGAGCAAGGCATCCGGCCTGATCCTGCCCGGCATCATGCTCGCCCTGGTCGCCGTCTATCTGTTCAACCCGCCCATGGAAGGACAGGCCCAGAACGGCGTCCTCTTCTACTCCCTCAAGGGCCCCGGCTCCATGCACGCCCCCTTCCTGCTCTCGCTCGGTGCCGGTCTGCTGGTGGGCTTCCTGGCCCAGCGCAGCCGCTTCTGCACCATGGGCGCCGTGCGTGACGTCCTGTTGTTCAACCAGTGGCATCTGGCCCTGGGTTTCCTGGCCATGCTGGCCGCCGCGCTGGTGGCCAATCTGGCCATCGGCGGCTTCCATCCCGGTTTTGAAGGCCAGCCCGTGGCCCATACCGACGGCCTGTGGAACTTCCTGGGCATGGTGACGGCCGGTCTGGCCTTTGCCCTGGCCGGCGGCTGCCCCGGCCGCCAGCTCTTCATGGCCGGTGAAGGCGACAACGACGCGGCCGTGTTCGTGGTCGGTCTCATCGTGGGCGCGGCCTGCGCCCATAACTTCGGCATGGCCTCCAGCACGGCGGGGATCGGTCCCAACGGCATGCTGGGCGCCCTGGGCGGCCTGGCCGTCTGCCTGCTCATCGGTTTCTTCAATTGCAAGCGAGGTGCGTAATGGCGACCCTTATCGATACTTGCGGGCTCTCCTGCCCCCAGCCTGTCCTGATGTTCCTGACCGCTGCCAAGAAGCAGCCCGAAGGTCCTTTCTCCGTCCTGGTGGACAATGAGGCCAGCCTCGAGAACGTGACCCGCGCGGCCCGCAACAGCGGCTTCGATGTGACGGAAAGTGAAGAGAACGGCATCTGGCGGCTGGAGATCAGCCGTCAGGCCTAAAAAAATCCATGCAAGGGCGGCTCCGGCCGCCCCTTTTCAGGAAACGCATGACCTCGAAGCATTCCCTTTTTTCCTCTCTCGGTCGCCGTCTGGGCGGCCTGTTCAAAAAAGAGTCCGCTCCCGATGCAGGCCCCCGCGCCCTTTCCGACCGGGGCCTGCTGGCTTTTTCCCATACGGGCGACGTCATCCGGGCCGAACGCCTGCTGCGGCAGCAGGGCTTTGACGTAGACGTCAAGGGCCCGCCCCCGCAGATGCGTACCGGCTGCGACATGGTGGTGGTCTTCCCGCTCATCCGCCAGGCCGCAGTGCTGGCCAGCCTGAAAACGGCCGATCTGGAGCCGGAACAGGTGGTCAGCGCCCATGACGTGCTGCTGGAGCCCGTGTCCCTGTTCCAGACCAGCCGTCTGGAACACTGGCTCATGGTACGCGCGGCCAACATGAAGATCACGGTGGACTGCCGCGACCGGCGCATCGTCAACATCTCCGGCGGCGGCTGCCCGGACGTGCCCTGGCTGGCCCACTGCCTGTGCGGCAAAACGCTGGATACGGCCCCCGAACCGCTGAGCATGGGGCAGACCCTGTGCTGCTACAGCCTGCAAAAAGCCTTTGAGGAGATACGGAGACAGCTCGCATGTGGATCATAGCCGGAACCATCCCCGACCCTGATTTTTCTCTGCTGGTGCCGGAAGGCCCCGCCCCGCGTAGCGCCAGCCTTTCGGAAGCGGGCCTGCACCTGCCTGACGGCCGTACCGTGCCCGTGGAACGGGGCACCGCGGCCCTGGCAGCCACGGCCCTGCAGACCTGCGCGGCCCTTGGCTGCACGCCCCCTGCCCTGCTGCTGGCCGGGGATACCGGCTCCGGTTCCGGCAGCCGCCGGCTCTATGCCTGGCTGGAAAAAGCCCTGCCCGCCCTGGCCCCGCGCGGCCTGACCTTCCATTACCTTTTTCCCGACGTGGACTGGCACAACCGCCTGCTGCTGGCTGTCCGGGAACTGGAGAACGCGCCCCTGATGGTGGCCGATGCGGGCTTCATGTATGTGGCCAAGATGAGCGGCTATGCCGATGCCTACGAACTTTTCACCCCGGACGTGGGCGAACTGGCCTTCCTGGCGGATGAAAAAGCGCCCCACCCCTTCTATACGCGCGGCTTCCTGCTGGCCGAGGAACAGAACATCCCCGTGCTGCTGGCCCGGGCACAGGAGCACGGCAACTGCCCGGCCAATCTGATCATCAAGGGCAAGGCCGACCATATCATCCACGAAGGCCGCCTCCACGCCGTGGTGGACAGTCCCTCGGTCCCGGCCATGGAGTGCATCGGCGGTACCGGGGACATCGTGACCGGCCTCGTCACCGGCCTGCTGTGCGCCGGTCTGCCCACCGCCACGGCCGCCCTGGCCGCCGCACGTCTGGCCCGCCTGCTGGCCGCCCATTGCCGGCCCGATCCGTCCACACCTGTGAGCCGCCTCATCGCCGCCCTGCCCGAGGTCCTGCCCCGCAGCAGGGACGAGATCCTCGCCCTGGGCCGGGCCTGAGCCCGCTTTGCGGCAGGTTCCTTCAAGACCTGGAACGAGACCTTGCTCCTGCCCTGTGTCCCTGTTTTCTCCATCAAAAAAGCTCCGCCTGCGTCTTGTGCGCGGGCGGAGCTTTTTTGATGGCTGGATTACGGTGATGACCGGCTGCCGATCGTCCCCTTTGCGGGAGCGGCCCTCCAGCAGGGCCGCTCCGGTGGAGGCACGCATCCGGGTCGTGCCGCCTGGGGGAATGCCTAGGAATACAGCAGGCTGCCCAGCAGCAGGGTCACGATGGCCGTGGCCGCGTAAGCGCCCAGGATGGCGAGGGGCGAGGACTTCCAGATGGCCTTGGTATTGCACCATTCGTTGCCGTGCAGCAGGGCCGCACTGGCACTGGCGGCAGGCGTCAGGAAAGCGAAGTGGACGCCCATGACCACCATGATGAGCGGCAGCTCCGGCGCCATACCGGAGGCCTGGCAGAAGCTGTGGATGACAGGCATGAGCACCACGCCCACGGCGCCGTTGTTCATGACCTGGGTCAGGGCCACGGCGGCGAAGCCGATGAACAGGGCAAACGTGATGGAAGAGCTCTCGCCGAAGAAAGGCGTCAGCAGCTGCATGAGAAAGTCCGTGATGCCGCTGCCCGGGGCCGCCATGGCGATGGTCAGGGGCTGCACGAAGGCCAGCAGCAGCACGATGCCCCAGGTGACGCCGGAGTCCACCATGACCTTGAAATTCAGCAGGGGCTTGCCTTCCACCTTGATGGCCGCCATGACGGTCACCAGCAGGATGACGATACCCGTATTGCCGATGGCCTTGAGGAAGCGGGTCAGGAAGAAGTCCGCAGGCAGGAAGTTGGGGGCCAGGAGCAGCAGCACCAGCAGGAAGAGGAAAAGGAGCACGGTCTTCTGCACGCCGGTCAGGTTCAGACTGCCGTCGGTATCCAGCTTGTCCGCTTCCAGATTGAGCAGCTTGCTCATGTCGGGACGGAAGATGTACTTGCCGAGCACGATGAAGAACAGGGCGCACAGCAGGCAGATGAGGCAGGCGATGAGCATGTACTTGGCATAGTCGATGCCCATGCCGGACATGGTCTCATAAGCACTGAACACGGTCAGGGCCACCTGCTTGAAGGGGATCATGGACTGGCCGATCTGGGCGGCGAAGACGATGCCGAAGACCATCATGGTCGGATAGCTGTCGCCCTTCTTGTAGCCGCAGACCTCGCACACGCCGTACAGGATGCTCCAGCCGATGAGCGCCGCCGGAGAGGCACTGGTCAGCGCCCCCAGGATGAAGATGGAAGCCAGGAAGGTGAAGCTGAACAGCCACGGCCTGCCCGCCACGAATTTGCGCGTGATGAACCAGAGGGAGATGAAGCGCGACAGACCGTAGTGGTTGATGGTGGCGCAGAAGACGAAGATGAAGAACATCATCTGCACGATGGGGTGGCCGAAACTGTTGTTCAGCAGGGTCACGGGCTTCATGCCGCCCACCAGCATCATGGCCAGCAGACCGGCCAGGCTGGGCCAGACGATCTCGATGAACACCCAGCCGTACAGCACCCCCAGGAACACGCCCACCAGGCGCATCCCCAGCGGGGTCAGGGGTTCCACAGGGTCCAGCAGGCCGAAGCCGAACATGATGCACAGACAGACGAGGCTGTGGACATAATAGGCAAGAGACAGGGGAGCTTTCTTCTCCGGGGTCGTTGCTGACATATCGTTTCCTGTAAATCGCGCGGGCACGGGGCCCTGCGCGGGGATGAAGTTGCGGACGGAATGAGCCGGAGGCAGGGAGAAGACGCCCCCGGCTCACAGAAGGAACCGCTCACGGCTCATGCCGCAAGGGATGGCACCGGCCAGTCACCGGGCCGTCGGCCTAGTCCGCACGCGGAGGTTCGGGCCAGGTGAAGTTGTCCATGTAATAGCGGTACGGCTTCACGGGATAGTCATCCAGGGGCACGGGCACGGTGTGCAGCTCATGCCGTCCGTCCACCTGCCGCTGTTCGATCCACTTGAGCCAGTTGGTATTGTCACGCTGGGGGTAATCCTCGCGGTAATGACCGGCACGGGATTCCTTGCGGGCCAGGGCCGCGGTCAGGCACAGATCCGTCAGCAGCACGGTGGAGGTCGCTTCAAAGAGCTTGGCCAGCTCGTGGGCATCGCGGGCCCCCAGCTCGGGCAGGAACTCTTCCCGCACTTCGGCCACACGATCAAGGCCACGGCTCAGGCCGCGCCCCGTCTTCATCAGGGCCACGTCGGGCGCGCTCATGACTTCGCGCATGTCGGCGATGACGTCCTTGGGCGCGATGCCGTCACGTCCCAGATAACGCAGGATGCCGTTCAGGCGGTCAGCGGCATAGGCCTTGTCGAAGGGGACGGCGTCATGGCCTTCCACGAAACGGGCCGCGGCCTCACCGGCGGAATAACCCGTGGTGGCCGTGATGCAGGTGGCCCAGCCGCCCATGTAGACACCGGGGTCGGGGTTGCGGGCCAGACCGGCGGCGTACAGGCCCTTGATGGCCGTGGCGCCGTCCAGATCGGCCACGATGCCGCCGTAGGTATGGCGCACCTGCGGCATCCACTCCAGCTTCTGGGCGAAAAAGTCCATGCCCATGGCCCGCAGCTTCTTGTCGTTAAGGCCCATCCATCCCGCACGCGGGCGCATGGTCTCCACGTCTTCGGCCGACATCTTGCTGCAGTCGAAAAGGATGGGGCCGTTACCGGCGCGCACTTCGCAGATCATGCCGCGCGTATTGTAATGCGGGTCGGCCTTGGCGCCGAACTTGGGGGAATACTTGAGCATGAAGTCTTCGCCCTTGTTGTTGAGGAAGCGGGCCCCCTTGGGCAACAGACCGGTCTGTCCCTCCCAGGCAAAATCCACCGGCACGTTCCAGACCTTCCAGAACTCGAAGTTGCGCATGGCGCAGCCGGCGTTCCAGGCGATGCTCACGCCTTCGCTGGCAGGGGTGTTCTGATGGTAGGAAGGCTTCCAGCCGCCGGTATTGGTGGCCAGCAGCACGGCACGGGCCCGGATGTAGACGGGCTTGCCGCTCTGGGCGTGGAAGCCCACGGCACCGGTGACGCGCTCGCCGTCGGTGATGACGTCGGTGATGACCACACGGCCCAGACGGCGCACGCCGCGCTTTTCGCACTCCCGCTTGAGCAGGCGGGCCTTGTCGATGCCGCCCATGCCGTAGGGATGGTAGTAATAGAAGCGCATGTAATCCAGCGCACGCTGGGGGATGAAGCACAGCTCGCCCTTGTCGTTGCGGACGAACTTGTGGCCCCAGTTCTCAAAATCCATGAAGCGGTCATAGGACTGGGTCAGGATCTGCCCCAGCAGCTTCTGGTCGGCCAGGCCATCGTAGTAATAGACCAGATCGTCCAGCAGGTCATCAAGGTTCATGTCGGGCTGCTTGACGATCATGTCGCCGCCCGAAAGGCCGCCAAGGCCGCCCCAGTCACGGGGGCCCTTGTCCACCACCAGCACGTCGTCAAGAAAATCCTTGGCGCGCATGGCCGCCCACATGCCACTGAAACCACACCCGACCACGAGCAGGTCCGTCGTGTATTCGTATCCTCTGGGTTCTTTCATGATGTCCTCCGGCAGTTAGCTCTTTACGACGTCAACCTGATCAAGGGTCCGGGCAAACCGTTCCTTGAACGGATGCACGAAGATGGCCCCGGAAGGACAACGCAGCTCACAGGTGAAACAGGTCATACAGTCGTCATTGTAGGCGATACGCGAACGGCTGCCGCAGGTCATGCAGCGCAGGGCTTCGGCAAAGCAGGCTTCCATATCGAGGGGGCGCACGTTCTCCGCCATGGGATCCTGCGGATCGGCGGGCACACGGCCGCGCTCATGGCGGGGCTCCTGGCCGATGCCCTGGCCGGGCAGGCGGTCCTCGGGAACCTGGGGACGTTTGCGGCCGCGCTCGCCCTGGATGTCGGCCCCTTTGAGCATGCGGTCGATGGAGATGGCGCACTCACGGCCACCGGCGATGGCCGCCACCACAGAGGCCGGGCCCGTGGCCGCGTCACCGGCGGCGAACACGCCCCACTGGCTGGTGGCCAGGGTGATGTCCTCCACCACGATGCGGCCGCGTTCCACGTTCACATCACCGGCGAAACCGTCCAGTTCCGAGACCTGGCCGATGGCGAAGATAACGTGCGACGCGGCCAGGCGCAGGGTGGACGAAGTGTCGAAACGGGGGGCGAAGCGGCCTTCCTCGTCCTTGAGGCTGGTGCAGGCATGCAGTTCCAGGCCCACCAGACGGCCATCTTCCTGCAGCAGGCGGGCCGGCCCGAAGCCGCAATGGAACTCGATCCCTTCGTCTTCGGCATCCTTCTGGTTGTGGGGATAGGCGGGCATCTCTTCCCGGCTTTCCAGGCAGGCCATGTGGACTCGGGCGGCACCGAGACGACGGGCCGTGATGGCCGCGTCCACGGCCACGTCACCGCCGCCCACGACCACCACGTCACTGCTGATGACAGGCTTTTCATCGCTGCGGCAGGCGCTCAGGAAATCCAGCCCCCAGTGCACGCCGGGCAGATCGCTGCCTTCCAGTTCCAGACGGCGGCTGGCGGAGGTACCGGGGGCCAGCATGATGGCCTTGTAGCCGCGGCGCTTCAGTTCGGCCAGGCTGACGTCCGCGCCCTTGCCCACACGAGTATTGCAGCAGAAACGCACGCCGATCTCTTCAAGACGGCGGACCTGGGTGGCCACCACGTCATCGGGCAGACGGTAGGCGGGGATGCCGTAACGCAGCATGCCGCCGGGGAACGGACGGGCTTCGAAGACCGTGACAGGATAACCCATGAGGGCAGGAACCAGGCGCAGGAAAGACCGGCCGGACCGGAACCCACCACGGCCACCTTGCTGATGTGACGGCGCACGGGCTTTTCCAGCGGCATCTGCGCGGCCCAGTCGCCGAGCACATGCTCCACGGCATTGATATTGACAGCGCTGTCCACACGGGCACGGGCGCATGCGGATTCACAGGGATGGAAGCAGACACGGCCGGTGATGGCCGGGAACGGCTGGACAGCCAGATAATTGCGCGCGGCTTCGTCCAGGTTGCCCTGCTGGATCAGATAATGGTTGCCGCGAATATCCACACCCGCAGGACAGGCCGCCATGCACGGGGATATCTGCTCCTGTGCTGTCTCAAGGCGAAATACGTCAAGCGGGCAGGTTTTCGTGCAGCTGCCGCAACCGGTACAGGCTGCGGGATCGATACTTTGAATCATAACCGCTCCTTTGCATGGGATGTGCAGCACGGGGCTGCCCCTGAATTTTCCCTTTTATTAGCAAGGAGCGTACCAAAATATATTTTATTGTTTTTACTGAATATTTTTTACAATAGATCTTAACTTGTGATTTTTTGTGCTTAAAAAATACATTTTTGTATCTTGTATTCCGAAAAAAGGACAGGTAGCCTGCGTGGTGGAGGGGCCCGAGCTATGTACAGAAACGACTGGTACCGACATCACGACTGCGGGAATTTCCTGCATGCCCTGCTGGGGGAATGCTGGCAGCCCGATCTGCTGATACAGCTGGGGGGCCTGCCCCCGGAAACGGCAGCAACGGCTTTCTGTCCTGCTGCGTCTCCGCAGCCGGACTTCGTTCCCCTGAAAGACCTGCTGGACGCATACCCTGCCGCCGGGACGATATTCCGCCGGTTGCCGGAGCCGGATGGCCTGCCCCCGATCCTTGCCCTGCTGGGGCAGGAACGCGAGCTCGAAGCGCTGGAGGCCCTGCTGGCCCTCTGCCTGCGCCGCATCGACAGCCTGCGGCCCGGGGTCATCAAGGGGCTGCTGCTCTGCCTGTCGGAACGTCTGCTCCGCCTGCCCCTGTCTTCCGCTGATGCCGTGCGCCCCTATCTCCGGCTCTGCCGGGAACTCCATATGACCATCACCTGTTCGGGCAACTTCATCCCGAAACTTCCCGCCCTCTGCTTCCGGGCCAGGGCACAGGCCTTCCGCATCGCCGACAGGGAAGAGATGGCGCTCTTCGACCTGCTGATCGGGACGCTCAATGTCTGCAACACCCCGCGGCACAACGATCCGCGCCTGCATGCCATCATGCTGCGCGGCCGCCGCCAGCTGGAATCCCTGCGCAAGCCCGACCTGTTCGAGACCGCGGCCCCCTACCTGGGCATCCTTGCCTTCCTGGAAGGGGATTACGATCAGGCCATGAGCATCTTTACCCGCGTCAGCCGCAAGCTGCGTGCCCAGGAACGCCACCTGTTCGAACTTTTCTATGTCCGCCACTGGAGTTTTGCCGCGGCCAACCGCGGCGACTTCGATCTGGCGGCCAGCCTGCTGCTCTCCCGCCTGCGCCAGTCGTCCATCCGTAACGACATGTCCCTGACCCGCAGCCTCCGCAGCCAGCTGGCCTCCCTGTACCTGCGGACAGGAAAAAGCGACAAGGCCCTGGAGCAGCTGGATATCGCTCTTTCCGACATCACGGAGCAGACGGACATCACGAGCATGGTCACCACGGTGCACCATCTGGCCTGCTACCACATGCGGGAAGGCCACGCCGACGCTGCCTACCATGTGTTGCAGAACGTCTTGCACAAGGCGGCCCAGCGCGGTTTCCAGCGTCCCACCTATCTGAACGGCATGGTGCTCGAACTGCTCGAGGCCCTCCATGACCGGGGCTTTCCTCCCCTGCCCTGCTATGATTTTCCCCAGGAGCTGCAACGCTGCCTCAACGGTCCCAACCGACTGCTGCGGGGCGTGGCCCTGCGCCTGCACGGCAAGCAGCTGGCCGCGGCGGGACAGACGGCCCAGGCCATCGAGGCCTGCCGCCACAGCATCACCCTGCTGGACGCCCTGCATGACGCGCTGGAAGCAGGCAAGAGCCGCCTGCTGCTGGCCCAGCTGCTGCTGCCGGAAGATGAAGGCAAGGCCCGCCTGCTGCTCCATGAAGCCTGGGCGGTCTACCCTTACCTGAAGCATCACTTCTGGCCGGAATCCCTGCTCCCGCTCATTCCCCGCTACCTGCGGGAAGGCCAGGACCAGGCCGTCTCCGAGCGTTCCCTGCTGGCGGCCTATCGTGAGCATTTTGCCCCGCAGCGGCTGCGGACCTCGTTCGAATCCTTCCTGCCCATCCTCCTGACGGAATCCGCCCAGATCCTGGGAGCGGAGCACAGCTGCCTCTTCTTGCAATCCCATCCTTCGGCACCTCTGCGCCAGCTGGCAAGCCAGGACAGCTCCGCCGTCGGGCCGGAGCTCTCCATCCCCTCCACCCTGGACGAGATCGCAGGCATCGTGGCCGAAGGCTCCCCGCTCCTGCTGGACAATCTGGGCGGCGGCAGCGGTGCCCGTGTCATCCTGGCGGGCATCCCCGTGGACTGCCGCCCCTACGGCATCTATGTCCTGTGTCACATGGGGTCGTTCCGGGAAGAGATCCGCCCCATGCTCAGTGAGGATCTTCTGCGGGACATCGGCAGGATCCTGGCCTGGTCCTGCACCACGGTCCTGGAGACGGAACAGAGCGTGCTGCGCAATGCCCCCCTGCCGGAAGGCCATCAGGAACTGGTCTGCGCTTCGCCGGAGATGCGGCGTTTTCTTGAAGACATAGATACCGTGGCCGGAACGGATGCCTCCATCCTGCTCAACGGGGAATCCGGAGTAGGCAAGGAGATGCTGGCCCGCCGCATCCACGAAAAAAGCGGTCGCAGCGGGCGGCTTGTCACCATCAACATGGCCAGCCTTCAGGACGACCTGTTCGAGAGCGAATTCTTCGGCCATGAAAAAGGCTCGTTCACCGGCGCCATCAGCAGCAAGATCGGTCTGGTGGAGCTGGCGGAAAACGGCACGCTTTTCCTCGACGAACTGACGGAAGCCAGCCCGCGGGTCCAGGCCAAGCTTTTGCGGGTCCTGCAGGAGCGGTCGTTCCTGCGGGTGGGCGGGACGCATCCCATCAACATCAATTTCCGCCTCGTGGCGGCATCCAACCGCCATATGAAGGAGGCCGTGCGCCAGGGCAGGTTCCGGGCGGACCTCTATTACCGGGTCGCCGTCATCTACCTGAAGATCCCGCCCCTCCGGGAACGACGGCAGGACATCCTGCCGCTGGCCCGTTATTATCTGCATTACTTCGCCAACCGTCATGCCCGCCCCTGCGTGCAGGATTTTTCCGACGAGAACCGCCGGCTGCTGGAACAATGGCCCTGGCCGGGCAATATCCGGGAACTGCGCAACGTGGTGGAACAGTCCGTGATCCTGAGCGGCGGCCGCACCTTGTTCTTCCACGAGAACATCCTGGACGACGATCCTCCGGCCGTACCGCAGGAAGCGCCTTCTGCCGTACCGCCCGCCATACCGGCGCGGCTCTCCTCTCTGGAAGAGATGGAAAAAGCCCATATCGCGGCTGTCCTGGAGCATACGGCCTGGCGCATCGACGGCAAGGGCGGCGCGCTCACCATCCTCAAGATCAGCCGCTCCGCCCTGTACGCCAAGATCCGCAAGTACGGGCTCAGCCGCAACGCCTGAGCCTTCCCCCCCTGCAAAAAAGGCCGGCAGACACCTTTCGGTATCTGCCGGCCTTCATCGTCAGCATGTCGCCACCACGGCTTCACAGCCGGGAAGCATCCGTCCGCTAGCTTTCGGCGCTTTCGCGCATACGGCGCTCCATGCGCTCCATGAGCAGGGGCGACAGCACGCCCAGCACGCACAAAGCGATCAGGATCCAGCACAGGGACGTGGAGAAGAGGATGGACGGGTCCCCGTCGCTGATGAGCAGCGAGCGGCGCAGGCCGCGTTCGCCGATGGGGCCGAGGATCAGGCCCAGCACGATGGCGGCGGCATTGAAGTCGAACTTGCGCGCCAGATAGCCGATGACACCAAAGATGAGCATGATGGCCACTTCCACCACGTTGTTATGGATGGCGTAGGAACCGACCACGCACAGCAGGAAGATGGACGGGATGAGGATGGCATCGGACAGGCGGGAGATCTGGGCAAAGCCCTTGCAGCCCAGCATGCCCACGCCCAGCATGAAGAACTGCACCAGCACGAAACCGGCAAAGAAGGTGTAGGTCATGCCGGCATAGGTGGTGAACAGCTCCGGTCCGGGCTGCAGGCCGTGGATGATGAGGCCGCCCATGAGCACGGCGGTCACGGACTCGCCGGGGATGCCCAGGGTCAGGGTGGGGATGAGCGAGCCGCCGGTCACGGCGTTGTTGGCCGCCTCGGAACCCGCCACGCCTTCGATGGAGCCCTTGCCGAATTCATCCTTGTGCTTGGAGAAGCGGCGGGCCTCGTTATAGCCCATGAAGCAGGCGATGGAGGCACCCGCACCGGGCAGGATGCCCACGATGTTGCCGATGAGCCACGACCGGATGATGGTGGGCGTGATGCGCTTGTATTCCGCCTTGCTCAGGCCGAAACGGTCGGTCATGGCCGAAGCCTTGGGCCGCTGCACGATGCGCTTTTCCGCCAGGATGAGCACCTGCGACATGGAGAACAGGCCGATGAGGGCGCAGGTGGTGTTGACGCCATTATAGAGGGTCGTCTGCCCGAACATGAAACGCGGCACCCCTTCCATGGGGTCCATGCCGATGGTGGAGATGAGCAGGCCGATGCCGCCGGAGATGAGGCCCTTGAGGATGGACTTGGACGATACGCCCGCGATGATGGTCAGGCCGAAGAGCGAGAGCCAGAAATATTCCGGGCTCTTGAACTTCATGGCCAGCTGCGCCAGCAGCGGGGAGAAGAAGTACAGCGAAATGCAGCTCAGAAGACCGCCGCAGAAGGAAGCGAAGCAGGCTGTGAACAGGGCCTTGGCCGCCTTGCCGCGCAGGGTGAGCTGATAGCCTTCGATGGCGGTGGCCGCCGAAGCGGGCGTGCCGGGCGTATGGATGAGGATGGCGCTGATGGAGCCGCCGAAGATGGCACCGCAGTAGATGCCGCCCAGCACGATCAGGCCCGTGGCCGGATCCATGCCGAAGGTGACGGGCAGCAGCAGGGCCACGCCCATGGCGGCGGAAAGGCCGGGCAGGCAGCCGATGGTGATGCCCACGATGGTGGACGCCAGCATGGCCAGCAGATTGATGGGCGAGATGGCATGCATGAAGCCTGCAGCCATGAGAGCCAGAGTATCCGTCATGACGATCCCCTTACTTGAACAGCAGGCCCACAGGCAGCGGGACCTTGAGGAAAAGCGTGAACACCGCGTAGATGAGCGCGGCCATGACCACTACCGTCAGCACGATATGCCAGCGCGGGACACGCAAAAAGGCCAGCGTGCCCACAAGATAGCAGATACTGGCGATATAAAAGCCCGCCACATGCATGAGCAGCATGTAGCCCACGCAGCCCAGGCAGATGAAGGCGAACTGCTTCCACTGGAAGCCCGCGAACAGATCGGGCAGATCATTGTGGATGCCCGCCTGGCGGCGCAGCTGCCACAGGCAGCGCACCAGATAGCAGGTATTCAGGATCAGCAGGCCGGCGATGAGGCAGAGGGGATAGGTCTGCGCGTCCGGCGGCAGTTCCAGGGTCATGTACAGAAAAAAGAGCGTGAAGGCATACACCAGTGCCGTCACGCCGATATCGGATCGTTTCATACGGACCGCCTGAATGGAAAACGGCGGGAAAGGTCGCCCTTCCCCGCCGGGACATGACAGAGATTACTTCTTGTACAGCTTGGAGACCACGTCGCGGCAGAAGATCTCCTGCGCGGCGATGAGTTCGGCCAGCTGCTTGTTGTCCTTGAAATCAAGGCTCATGCCGGCCTTCTGGTGAGCCTCGATGCAGGCGGGATCCTGCATGGTCTTGCGGAAGGCTTCCACATAGAAGTCCACGATCTCCTGCGGGGTGCCCTTGGGCAGCACCAGCGCACGGGCGGAACCGTACCATTCCTTGTAATAGCCCAGCTCGCCCAGGGTGGGCACGTCGGGGTATTCGGGCAGACGGGCGGTGTTGAACACGCCCAGGATGCGCAGTTCGGGCTTGTCACCGCTGCACAGGGCGGCCACGTCGGCCACCTTGGCGCAGGAGAAGTGCACTTCGCCCTGGCGCAGGGCCAGCAGCTGGTCGGCGGTACCGCCGTAGGGGATGGCCTTGTAATCGAAGCCGGCGGAAGTGGCCAGCAGCTGGGCGGCGGTATGGTTGGAAGCTTCCACACCGTTGGTGGAGCAGCGCAGGTTGCCCTTGGCCTTACAGGCATCCACCAGTTCCTTGAGGCTCTTCCAGGGGCTGTTGGCGCGCACGACCACCACGCCGGTCTCGCTCAGCTGGTTGCAGACGGGCACCACGTCGCTGACGGCGAAGGTGGAGCCGGGCTGCACGGCCAGGGTGGTGAAGGTGGGCAGGTTGATGAAGCCGATGGTGCGGCCGTCGGGCTTGGAGTTGACCAGCTCGGTCCAGCCGATCTTGCCGTCGCCGCCGGGCAGGTTGTTGATGATCAGGGTCTTGCCCACATACTTCTCGGCCTGAGAAGCCAGCAGGCGCGCACCGGTATCCGTGCCGGAACCGGCCTTGTAAGCCACGATGACGGTCACATCGCCGTCAGGGGTCCACGCAGAAGCTGCCAGCGGCATGGCCAGCAGGGCCATGACCAGGAAAGCAAGGATCTTTTTCATGTTTCCTCCTCAAAAGATCTGTCGAACTGTGGCGCTTTGGTGACATTTTGGTGACAAGCGTCCGTTTTCCCTTACCGCCTTGCCCGGCGTCAAGGAATGCCTCTTTTTTGCGGGATTTGCCCGGATATGGCTCAAAATCCTCCCGGGATGCTCAGGGATGGAGGGGCCTTTGCAGGGAGCCCCCCTGTCTTCCGGCTAGGGCCCATAAGCCTTGCCTGTGCGGGCTGCCCATCCCTGTTTCCGATCCGGGCCAGAACAGCCGCATGCGGATATCCTTACCGGCAACATCCTACGCTCCGGATGCCGGGAGGTGCAAAAAATGAATAACTCCCGCAGAGCGGAGGATGCTGCATTTCGCACCGCAGTGTTCACAGATACAGCCATAACAAAAAAAGCGGTCCGGGACAGACCCGAACCGCTTGTGAATTTCTGGTAGCAAGGGAGGGATTTGAACCCCCGACACTGCGGGTATGAACCGCATGCTCTGACCAACTGAGCTACCTTGCCATAAGGCTTTGTGGATTTTCCACAACGCAGAGATGCATCTACAGAACTTGCTCTCCTTTGGCAAGCTTTTTCTGTATTTTCTCCCGGCAAGGAGAAAAACTCCCGCAAAAGGCCCGGCCTGAAGGATCTAGGCCGTGGCTGTTTCTCCTGGCGAAATGGCCCTGGAGACTTCCCATCCCGGGACCGCAGCAATCCCCGAACAATGGCCGTATGCGGACGTCCTCCAGCAGGCGATCCCGGCCGGGACATCCCCTCACCCGTCGCCCTGCCCTTCCATGAAGGACCGGCAGGACGCGCCGGGCGCTGTCCCGCATCTCGGGACACGCGGCAAAAAAGTCCATAACAAAAGAAGCCCGGAAAATTTCCGGGCTTCCTGTCATATTCTGGTAGCAAGGGAGGGATTTGAACCCCCGACACTGCGGGTATGAACCGCATGCTCTGACCAACTGAGCTACCTTGCCGTGATAGCGTTTCGTGTCCCCCTCAACGCAGGGATGTATCTACAGAAGTTGCTCCCCTTTGGCAAGCATTTTTTGGGGATTTTCCCAATTTTTTTTAATGCACCATGAAATACCAGATAAAGGGAGCCAGCAGCAGGCGGTACACGGCAAAGGGCACCAGGGTCATATGACCCACCAGCCTCACGAAGGCCTTGACCGCGATCAGGGCGGAAATAAAGGAGCCGATCATGCCCACGGCAAAGAAGGGGATGTCCGCCGCGGTGAACAGATGCAGGCTCTTGAGCAGGTCAAAGCCCGTGGCCGCCACCATGATGGGCACGGCGGCGATGAACGAATATTCGGCCGCCAGCGGACGGCGGGCCCCCAGGATCATGCCGCCCATGATGGTGGCCGCCGAACGGGAAAAGCCGGGGAACAGGGCCAGGCACTGGAAGCAGCCGATGCCGAAGGCCAGGCCGGGCGTCATGTCGTCCAGGGTCTCATAACGGGGATGGAACTGGCGGCGCTCCACAAAGATCATCAGCAGGGCGCCGATGACGAAGGGGATCAGCACCATGCTCGGCGTGAACAGGCTCTTGATCTGGGAGTGCAGCAGCAGGCCCAGCACACAGGCGGGCACGCAGGTGAGGAAGAGCATCCAGATGCCGCGCAGACCGGCAAAGGGCACGCCCTGTTGCGGCCGCAGCAGGCCCCAGAAGCGTCCCCAGTAGAGGACGACCACCGCCATGATGGCGCCCAGCTGGATGACCACCTGGAAGGTGGCAGCTTTTTCACCGCTGAAATTGAGCAGATCGCCCACCAGCACCAGATGGCCCGAGGACGAGACCGGCAGGTATTCCGTCAGCCCTTCCACGATGCTGAGGATGAACGCAACCCACAAATTATCCATATATGCCGTCCTTTGGATCCGAAGACCCGTTGTTTCCCGAAACGGACTCGGCTAGAGTGATCCACAAAAAGGAGAACTCCATGGCCACCATCATGCCCGCTTCGGAACTGGTACGGCGAGCCGCCGCCTGGCTGGCGGAACAGCGCGCCCTGTATCCCGAAAAATCCCTGGCCGCCCTTCTGGACGAAGCCGGGATGCGCTTCAACCTCAACCCGCTGGACGCGGCGGCACTGGGCCGCCTGTTCGATCCCGCGACGCAGGAAAAAAACGACTAGCCTTCCCGGACAGCGGCCGGAGCCCGCACAGGGGGCATGCCGTCCTCTCCGGGACCCCGGTCCCACAGGGGGCGCGCTTCCCGGATGGCAGCAGTCCATCCCCGGCTGCCGCCCCGGTCGCAGCGCCCGCGGCCAGCCTATAGACGGAAATGCCGGGCATTGCAATCCCCGTCGTGCGCATCATGCCGCGAGGTATGAAAAAAGGGAAGGCGGCCTGATGGTCGTACTCCCCTTGTTCCAGTCTCCCCCATCCCTTGCGGGCGGGGGAGTTTTTTGTCTCTGCCCGGAGGCTCCCCGCTGCTCTCCCCCGCTCCCTCTGAGGGGCGCCGAAAAAGGAAGAGGTAGGGGGAAGGGAGGCCTCCTTGCCGCCGGCAAAAAGCCCTCCCCGCCCTTGTCGAGAATCATTTATCCTAGGCGATCTGGCTGCCGTTGGGCACAGGCGCGGCGGGCGTCAGGACGGAGAGCTTGCCGTCCTTTTCCGCGGTCAGCACCATGCCGTTGGACATGAGGCCACGGATCTTGCGCGGCGCCAGGTTGAGCACGGCGATGACCTGCTTGCCCACCAGCTCCTCGGGTTTGTAGTAGTCGGCCAGGCCGGACAGGATCTGGCGCGGCTGGCCTTCGTCAAAGTCGATCTCCAGACGCAGGATGCGGTCGGCATTGGGATGCTTTTCCGCCACGACCACGGTCCCGGCGCGCATCTCCACGGCCTTGAACTGGTCGAAGCTGATCTCACCGCTCTGGCCTTCGGCGGCAGGAGCGACCTTGGGGGCTTCCTGCTTCTTTTCCTTCTTGGCCTTGGGGGCCTTTTCGGCCGGAGCTTCCTGCTGCAGGGCCTTGACGTCGATGCGCGGGAAAAGGTTGGAGCTGGCCGCCACTTCGGTGCCGGGCTGCAGACCGTCAAAGTTGCCGGCCTCGGCTTCCAGCGAGGTGGTCACAGGGCCTTCGCCGGGCTGCTGGCCCAGCTGCTCCAGCAGGGTGCGGGAGGCATCGGGCATGACGGCCCACAGACACAGGGCCACCTTGCGCATGGCCGACAGCAGCACGTACATGACCGTGCCCAGACGCGTGGTGTCGCCCTGCTTGAACAGGGTCCACGGCGCCTGCGAATCCACGTATTTGTTGAGCGCGCGCACCAGATCCCACAGGGAATCCAGGCCCTGGGCGAACTGGGTGTTGCCGAACAGCTGGATGTAATTGGTCATGGCCGTGGCGCACAGCTCGACGATGGCCTTGTCGTCTTCGCTGAATTCGCCGGGCTGGGGCACCTTGCTCTCAAAATACTTGGCCGTCATGGACAGCACGCGGCTGAACAGGTTGCCCAGGTCGTTGGCCAGGTCGGCGTTGATGCGGGTCACCATGCCTTCTTCGCTGAAGGAGGCATCGGAACCGAAATGCATCTCGCGCAGCAGGAAATAGCGGAAGGCGTCCAGACCGTACTTCTGGCGCATCTCCAGCGGTTCCACCACGTTGCCCAGGGATTTGGACATCTTGGTATCGCGCACCAGCCAGTAACCGTGCACGTTCAGGTGCTGGTACACGGGCAGGCCCGCGGCCTTGAGCATGGTGGGCCAGAACACGGCATGGGGCTTGAGGATGTCCTTGGCCACCAGATGTTCGCCGGGCCAGAAGGTCTTGTACTTTTCACCGTCGGGCCAGCCCAGGGCGCTGATGTAGTTCAGCAGGGCGTCGAACCACACATAGCAGACGTAATCCTTGTCGAAGGGCAGTTCGATGCCCCAGGTCAGGCGGGACTTGGGACGGGAGATGCACAGATCTTCCAGCGCGCCCGATTCCAGCATGGACAGCACTTCGTTGCGGTAGCGCTCGGGGCGGATGAAGTCGGGATGGCTCTCGATGTATTCCCGCAGCCAGGGCAGGTACTTGGACATGCGGAAGAAGTAGTTCTTCTCGCTGATGAATTCAGGCTTGGTCAGATGCTGGGGGCACAGGCCGTTCTCCAGCTCCTTTTCCGTATAGAAGCGTTCGCAGCCGTAGCAGTAGTGGCCGCCGAACTCGCCGAAATAGATGTCGCCGGCATCATAGACCTGCTGCAGGAAGCGCTGCACGCGGGCCTTGTGATCTTCGTCGGTGGTACGCACGAAGGCGTCGTTCTCGATGCCCAGATGCGGCCACAGCTGCTGGAACAGGCCGCTGATGCCGTCCACGAATTCCTTGGGGGAGACGCCCTGCTTTTCGGCGGCCTTGACGATCTTGTCACCGTGCTCGTCCGTACCGGTCAGGAACATGGTGTTGTCGCCCAGGGTCTTGTGGAAGCGCGACAGGGAGTCGGCCACGATGGTGGTATAGGCATGTCCCAGATGGGGCTTGGCATTCACATAGTAAATGGGGGTGGTGATATAAAAGTTCTTCACGTCTGACTCCGTTTATTCGGCGGCACCGTCCTGCCGTTGCTGCGACTTGCGGCGACGGCGGCGGCGACTTTTGCTGTTCTCTGCGGGGGCGGCCTCGGCCTGCGGCTGGGCCTGCTGCGGCTGGACTTCCGGCCCGGCGGTCAGGGGCGCATCGGGCGGCAGCACATCGGCGAACAGGTTGGGATCGTCCACGTTCTCCGGCGTGACGGAGACCACCAGCAGGCCATCCCCCTGTGCCGCCTTCTGGGGCTGCTGCGCCTGTTTAGGCTGGGCATTGTTGGGATGGGGCTCGGGACGATGCGGATCCAGGGCCTGCCATTCTTCCAGCGTCAGTTCCTGTTCTTCGTTGTTCTCGTTGAGCACGGACAGCGAATTGCGGAACATGTTGGCCCGCAGCACCTTCATAGTGCCCTGCGTGGTCTGGTATTTCTTGCCCAGACGCGGGCAATTGTGGTGGAAGCGGTCGTAGTTCTCCTGCTCGTAGGAAAGGCAGCAGAGCAGACGGCCGCAGATGCCCGAGATCTTGGCGGGGTTGAGGAACAGGTTCTGCTCCTTGGCCATGCGGATGGTCACGGGAGCGAACTTGCGCAGGTACCGGCGGCAGCAGCAGACCATGCCGCAGTTGCCCACGGCCCCCACCATCTGGGTCTCGTGGCGCACCCCTATCTGGCGCAGTTCGATACGGGCGCGGTATTCGCGCACCAGATCCTTGACCAGCTCGCGAAAGTCGATGCGGGCCGGCGCCGTGAAATAGAAAATGAGCTTGCTGCGGTCAAAAAAGACCTCAACGTCCACGAGCTTCATGTCCAGGCGGCGGTCACGGATGCACTGGCGGCAGAACTCCGTGGCCTCGCGGGCCAGTTTCTCGTTGGTGCGGCCCTCGGCCAGGTCTTCTTCCGTGGCCCGGCGCTCGATGGGCGTCAGGCTCTCCGGCTCCACACCGGCCACATAATCATAGGGACCGGAGACCACCTGCGCCAGGGCCTGCCCCTGATCGGCCGCGATCAGCACATGATCGCCCACGGCCAGATCGGCAGGGCCCGTATGGTACAGGGTCTGTCCCAAAGCGCGAAAGCGCAAACCGTATATTGGCATAGTTCCCAATCTTTGTTGCGGGGATTATCTGAATCCCTTTACATCGGGCATATCCGGGCCGCTGTCAACAGGCAGCCCCCGCGCCCGCCACAGGCCGGCAAAAGCCTTTCCCTTCCTGCTCCGTCCATCAAGCCCCTGCCCTGCCGCTGTCCGGCAGTATCCATAATATAAGGAAGAGCCTCAACGGAACGGCATCACTCGCCCTCTTTTCCCCGTCATGCTTCCTTCCCTGGATAGCGGGGCTTTCCCTTGCTATGCAGTTCTGCCTGTTTTAGAATCACGGCAAGGAGAATACCATCATGATCTCACGAGACGAAGCGCTGGCCCTGCTGGCGGAGAACCATGTCCAGGCGGGCCTGCTGCAACACTCCATTGCTTCCGAGGCCGTCATGCGGGCCCTGGCCCGTGAATTTGGTGAAGATGAAGAACTGTGGGGCCTGACCGGCCTGCTGCACGATGTGGACTATCCCGCCACGGAAGCCACACCGGAAAAGCACGGTCTGGAAGGCGCCCGCCTGCTGGAAGGCAAACTGCCCGAAGAGGCCCTGACCGCCATCCGCGCCCACAACGGCGAGATGACCGGCTGTGCGCCCCAGACCCGTTTCGACTTCGCCCTGCGCTGCGGCGAGACCATCACCGGCCTTATCAGCGCCGCCGCCCTGATGCGGCCCACGGGCTATGAAGGCATGGAAGTCAAGAGCATCAAGAAAAAGATGAAGGACAAGGCCTTTGCCGCCAGCGTCTGCCGCGACAACATCCGCCAGTGCGAACAGGCGGGCCTGCCGCTGGATGCCTTCCTGGCCCTTTCCATCGCCGCCATGCGCGACTGCTTTTCGCAGCCTGCCTGAACCGAGCATCCCACCACGAGGTGAAGCATGACCAAAACCGGCGCCATCGATACCAGCATCCGTACTCTCGGCACCCCCAAACTCACGTCCAGGCTGCCCTACCGTACCTGGGTGGATGACGTGCGCCTGCCCATACAGGTGGACAGGGAACTCTGCGACGAGTTCACCGAACCCGTATGTCTGGATTTCGAGGCTGCCGGCCCCCGGAAAAAACTTTACTTCGATCCCAGCCGGGCAAAATGCGCCATCGTGACCTGCGGTGGCCTTTGCCCGGGGCTCAATGACGTCATCCGCGCCATCGTCATGGAGGCGCACCACGCCTACCATGTGCCCTCCATCATGGGCATCCGCTACGGGCTGGAAGGCTTCATCCCGGCCTGCGGGCATCAGCCCATGGAACTGACGCCCGAACGCGTGGCCGACATCCACCGCTTCGGCGGCACCATCCTGGGCTCGTCGCGCGGTCCCCAGTCCGCGGAAGAGATCGTGGACAGCCTGGAACGCTCCAACGTCAGCATCCTGTTCGTCATCGGTGGTGACGGCAGCATGAAGGCCGCCCTGAGCATCAGCCGCGAAGTGCAGGCGCGCAACCTCAAGATCGCCGTCATCGGCATCCCCAAGACCATCGACAACGACATCAACTTCATCCCCCAGTCCTTCGGCTTCGAGACCGCCGTCTACAAGGCCACCGAGGCCATCGAATGCGCCCACACCGAGGCCCGGGGCATGCCCAACGGCATCGGCCTGGTCAAGCTCATGGGCCGGGAATCGGGCTTCATCGCCGCCCAGGCCACGCTGGCCATGAAGGAAGTGAACTTTGTCCTGGTGCCGGAAGCGCCCTTCACCCTCGAAGGGGAAGGCGGCCTGCTGCCCGCGCTGGAAGAACGCCTGAAAAGCCGCCATCACGCCGTCATCGTGGCGGCCGAGGGCGCCGGCCAGCATCTGCTGGACCGTTCCGGCGTCACCGACGCCTCGGGCAACCTGCTGCTGGGCGACGTGGCCGACCTGCTGCGCTCCGAGATCAAGCGTTATATGGACGCCCGCGGCATCCCCCACGCGCTCAAGTACATCGACCCCAGCTACATCATCCGCTCCGTGCCGGCCACGGCCAACGACAAGGTCTACTGCGGCTTCCTGGGCCAGTACGCCGTCCATGCGGCCATGGCCGGGCGCACCGACATGGTGGTGGGCAAGATCCAGGACCGCTACGTGCATCTGCCGCTGGAGCTGGTGACGCGCCGCCGCCGCAAGCTCAACATCTATTCCGATCTCTGGCGCGCCGCCCTGGAATCCACGGGGCAGGGCATGCTGGCCGGTATGCTGCCGCAGCAGGAGACGCATGGCTAGTCTGTATCAAGTCAAGGCATCCGCCGGGTCAGGCAAGACCTATGACCTGACCCGGCGTTTTTTGTGTCTGCTGGCGGCCTGCGGGGCCCCGGCACCGGCCGCTGCCGCCTCCTGCGGGCTGGGCACCGGCCCCTCGGGCTGGGACGAGATCCTGGCCATCACCTTCACCAATGCCGCCGCCGGCGAGATGCGCGACCGCGTCATCGGCCGCCTCAAGGCCATCGCCCTGGGCACGCCGGAAAAAGGCATCCCCCTGACGCCCGACATGGCCGCCCGCTGGCTGGACGTCATCCTGCGAGATCTGGCCAGCCTCAACATCCGCACCATCGACAGCCTGCTCCACGCCATCGTGCGTTCGGCCGCCCTGCAGCTGGATCTGCCCCCGGATTTCCAGCCCGCCTTCGTGAGCATGGATGCCGTGACGCCCTATCTCGATACCCTGCTCAACCAGGCCTCCCAGGGCAACGAGAAGATGGAAAAACTGCTGCGCGACCTTTACTGGGCCATCGTCCATGTGCAGCAGAGCAAGGGCTTCAATGCGGGGGAAAAGCTGGGCGACATCATCCGCCCCCTGCTGGATGGCATCCTGCGCGACGAATTCACGGATATCGCCAGCCCGGAAGAGCTGGAAAGCCGCCACCAGCAGCTCTGGAACAGGACGCGCGGCCTGATCCGGGCTGTCCTCGACGCGGAGGAGCAGGCCAAGACCAAGCTCCATGCCACGAGCCGCAAGGCCCTGGTGCGCCTTCAGGAGCGGGACGAAGGGGCCTTCAAGCTCAAGTCCATCGCCGAGCCCGAGGTCGACAAATTCCTCACGGCCAAAACGAAGCGTACGGAAGAACTGCTGTCGGTACTGGAGGCACTGACGTCCTGGCTGCCGGATTTCAGCCGCCGTCATGCCCTGCTGCGTTCGGCCCGCAATTTTGCCCCGGCCGTCCAGCTGGCCACGTTGCTGGTCCACGCCATGCGGGCCAACCAGCAGCAGGAAGGCACCCTGCCCGCCGTCCTGGTGCCGGAGATGGCCGCCTTGGTGCTCAGCGGCAGCTTTGGCGTCTCCGAGGCCCTGTGCCGTCTGGGCAGCCGCCTGCAGTATTTCCTGCTGGACGAATTCCAGGACACCAGCCGCGAACAGTGGCAGGCCCTGAGCCCGCTGGTGGAAGAGGCCCTTTCCCGGGGCGGTTCCCTGACCTGGGTGGGCGACGTCAAGCAGGCCATCTACGGCTGGCGTGGCGGGGATGCCGCCCTTTTTGACGGCATCGAAGCTCCCTTGCGCCTTCTGGCCCCGGATGTGCGCCACGAGACGCTCACGGCCAACTGGCGCAGCTGCCGTCAGGTCATCGCGCACAACAATGCCCTGTTCTCGCCTCTGGAGGATGCCGCCGTAGCCCGGCAGGCCCTTGCCGCCCTGATGCCGCAGGACACGCCGGACGATCTGCTGGACAGCTATGCCGAACGTGTGGCCGCGGGCTATGCCGGGACGGCCCAGGATTTTTCGCCCAGCTCGCCTCCCGGCGGCCTTGTGCGCGTGGAAGCCATCGACGGTGACAGCAGCGAAGAACTCAACACCGCCGTATTGGCGCGCCTGCGCCATGTGCTCCGGCAGGAACTGGCCCCGCGCCGTCGCTGGCAGGAGATCATGGTGCTGGTGCGCAGCAATGCCCAGGCCGCACTGGTGGCCGAGGATCTGGCAGCGGCCGACATCCCCATCGTCACGGAGAACAGCCTGCTGCTGTCCACCCATCCTCTGGTGATCCAGAGCGTGGCCCTGCTGCAGTTCCTGTGCAACGCGGAAGACGAGCTGGCCCTCTGGACCGTGGTCACGGGCAGTCTGGTGCAGCAGGGCCCCCTGCCTGTCCCCGACCTTCAGGCTTTGCACGACAGTTGCGTGGACAGGGGCAGCATCCCCCTGGTGCAGCATCTGCAACGGAACTTCCCCGGCTTCTGGGCCTCCGTCCTGGCGCCTTTCCACAATCAGGCCGGGCTCATGACGCCCTACGACACGGTCATGGAATGGTATGACCGCCTGCAGGTCTTCGAACGCTATCCCGATGCCGATGTTTTCCTGCGCTGCTTCCTTGAAGTGCTCAAGAATGCCGAGGATCAGGGCCTGGCCACCCTGCCCGACTTTCTGGCCCACTGGCAGGAAAAGGGCGAGGAGGAAAAAGTCCCCATGCCTGAGGGCATCGACGCCGTTCGCATCATGACCGTCCACAAATCCAAGGGCCTCGAGGCTCCTGTGGTCCTCCTGCCCTGGACCGATGCCACCCTGAAGGCGAGCGACCCGGTGCTCATGGAGGAAGACGGCCTGCGCATGGTCTGCAAGAACGGCCCGCATTGCGGCAGGGTCTACTACGAAGCCCTGTTGCGGCAGGCCATGGAACTGCTCAACCAGTTCTATGTGGCCTTTACCCGGGCACGGGAAGAGCTCCTCGTCTTCCGTACCAGCGCCGCCACCGTGCGCAAGGGCTGCGGCAGCCACGCCCTGGATGTCCTCTGGCAGCAGGCCGGACTCGATGTCCCCTACCTGCTGGAAGGCGGAGACGACGTGCTGCATCCGGTCCAGCCTGCTGTGGCGGAGGAAGGAGAAGACGATACGGCCCCGGCAGCAGAAACCGCAGGAGCCGATAGCACTCCCGACCAGCTCTCCGGCGGACAGACGGCAGTGCCGCATGACCCGGAAGAAGACTGGCGTCCCATGCAATGGTTGCCCCGGCTCAAGATCTACCGCAACCAGCTGGAACGGATGCACTTTTCCGCACGGGATCGCGGCACCCTGCTCCATGCCTGTCTGGAGCAGCTGCCTCTGGGCGGCCTCAGCGAGGACAACATCAGAGCTGCCGTGCGGGAAGTGCTCGCCACCATCCCCCTTGCCGACGGACAGGACGCCCCCGACAGGGAAAGCGTTGCCGCCGACATGGAATCCTGCCTGCTCTGGTTGTTGCGTCTGCCCCAGTTCGGCCTCTGGCAGCGGCGCGGTGTGCCGGAGCAATCCATGCTGGCCGCCGACGGTTCCCGCCGGGACCTTTTGCGTGCCGACCTCATCGTCCCCCTGTCCTGGGGGACCCTGGTGGTGGACTACAAGAGCGGCAGGGTCATGGACGAGCATGTCCGGCAAGTGCAGCGCTATCTGCGCTGTCTGGAACAGAGCGGCACCACCGTGGCCCGCGGCCTGCTCATCTATCTGGACAGGCAGTCTTTCCGCCTGGTGGAACCCGACAGCGCTTCGGAACTGTTTACGGATCTTGGGGCCTATCCCCGCTACTTCTGTGAGGACGAGGCATGAGCAGCCCCTTCCATATCTTTTCCTGGCAGCAGCCCTTCCTACCTGCCCTGAAACAGGCCACCGACCTCTGGAGCGACGGACGGCCGGGTGATGCCGTCACCATCGTCCCCCACAATCGTCCGTGGCGCTATCTTGTGGACATCTATGCCGCTGCCGGGACCACCGGCCTGCTGCCCAAGGTCCTTTCCCTGCCGGACATGGTGCGCCTGTGGCGCATGCATGCCAGCCCCGTGCCGCTGCGTACGGCCTGCCTGCTGGACAGGGTGGCCCTGTTGCGGGACTGCGTCCTCGATCTGGCCGACGAAGACCACGAGCTGGAAAAACGCTTCGGCAAACTGTCCCCGGACGCCTTCCTGCCCTGGGGCATACGTCTGGCCAATCTGCTGGAAGAACTGCTGGGCCAGAACATGGTCACGGACGACCTGCCCTTCATCGACGAGGTGAGCCCCCCGGCCGCGGCCCTGCTGGGGGCTCTGGGGCGCATCCGCGATGCCTATGTGGCGGCGCTGGCCCAAAAGGGCTGGACCACGCCGGGCCATGACTTCTGGCTGGCCGCCCGCCATGCGGAGGACATCCCCGATCTGCTGCGCCCGGCTGACGGGCATCCCGTGCTGCTGGCCGGTTTTTCCCTGCTCACCGAGACCGAGGACATCCTGCTCCGCAGTCTCTGGCAGGCCGGTGCCCGTGTCTGCCTGCACACGGATCCGGCCCTGGCCCGGCATGATGAGGAAGAGCGGCCGCCTGTGCACTGGGCCTGTCAGGAACACGTCCAGTGGCTGCAGCGCTGGCAGGCCACGGCCCGGCCCTGGGAGGCGGACGCGCCCTCTCCGGTGGAAGACGCGCAAAAATGGCACTATTTCGCGGGTTATGACCTCCACTCCCAACTCAAGGCCCTGCAACAGGATCTGGATGCCCCTTCGGAGGCATCCACGGCCATCCTCCTGACCCACGGCGACCTTCTGCTGCCCGTGCTGCACCATCTGCCGGACAAGGAAGTCAACATCTCCATGGGCTATCCGCTGGATCGTTCGCCCCTCTTCCATCTGCTGGACAGCCTGTTCCGCCTGCATGAAGGACGGGACAAGGACGGGCTTTTCTACTGGCGCTATCTGCTGGCCTGCCTGCGCCACCCCTATCTGGGCATGCTCCAGGCCGCCGCGCCCGGGGAAGAGCCCGGCACGGGGCAGTCCCTGCGCCCCCTGCTCCGCCGTCTGGAGCGCCGCATCCGCAGCGGCAGGCGCCTGGTGGCCCATGAGGATCTGCTGGCCACCCTGGCCGAAGGCGAAGAAAGCATGGGTGCTCCCGCCGGAGAGGACGCCACGGACGGTGCCCTCCCTGCCCCCGGTCCCGAGCGCGCGCTGCTGGAAGAACTGCTGCACCTGCTGCTGGAGGATTTCGGCGCCGTTTCCACGCTGTCCGGCCTGGCCGGCGCCCTGCTGCGCCTGAGCGACTTCCTGACCCGCCACGGACAGGCCGTCTGGGAACGCTTCCCCCTGGATGCCGAGGCCCTGTACCGGCTCGTACGCCACTGCGTGCCGGAACTGCAGCACAATGCCCTGTCCGGCGAGGAGATGGACTCCCGCCTTCTGCACGGTCTGGCTCGCCAGCTGCTGCAACAGCAGCGCATCCCCTTCGAGGCCGATCCGCTGGGTGGTGTGCAGGTGCTGGGCATGCTGGAAAGCCGTCTGCTCCAGTTCGACCGCATCTTCATCATCGATGCCACCGACGACGTCCTGCCCGGTACCCCAGGCCAGGATCCCCTGCTGCCGGACAGCCTGCGCCGCATCCTCGGCCTGCCTGATGCCCGCCGCCGGGAACGGGCGGCCTCCCACACCCTCTACCGCCTGTGTGCCTGCGCCCGCGAGGTGCATTTTTACTGGCAGGAGAGCCAGGGCCGTTCCGGACTCATGGACAGCAAGAAGGCCCGCAGCCGTTTTGTGGAGCAGCTCATCTGGGCGCACGAGCAGCGCACCGGGGCCATCCTCAAGCCGGGCACGCCGCCGCTGGCTGTGGCCACCTGTGCCGTGGCCCCCATGCCGCCCCGCGAGCTGTCCCTGAAGCGCAACCAGGCCTTGCAGGATGCCATGCGAGCCTTTCTGGCCGCGCCCATCTCTCCCACGGCCCTGGATACCTATCTGCATTGCCCGCTGTCCTTCGTCTGGAAACATCTGTGCCGCTTCCGGCCCGTCCAGGAGGTCAACGAAAGAGACGATCCGGCAGAAGTGGGCTCCGTGCTGCACGACGTGCTGCAGCAGCTCTACCGTCCGTATCGCGGCAAGCTGGTGGATGCCGGGACCTTCGACATGGCCGTCATGCGTGCCGAACTGCAGCGCCAGATGGAAAGACACGACCTGCGGACCCAGCTGCCGCCCGACAGCCTGATGATGTTCTCCATGGCGGCCCCGCGCCGTCTGGAGGAATATCTTTGCAATCAGCCGGAAGCCACCATCCTGGAACTGGAATATCCCCTGACCCAGGTCATCAGCTGCAACGGCCGGGAATATACCTTCAAGGGACGCCTGGACAGACTGGACAGGCGTGAGGACGGCCTCTGCATCGTGGATTACAAGACCGGTACCATCAACAGTCCTGCCGGTGCCTTATGGGATGACGAAGCCCTGTTCGTCCACATGGCGCAGGTCCGGGACGCAGGGATCCCTCTTGAGGAACGCCGCCGGCTGGCCGCCGGGGCTTTCGACCAGCTGGCCGAGAAGCTGCGCATGATCCAGCTGCCCGCCTACCTGTGCATGCTGCACGCCGCCGGTTTCAAGGATCTGCACGACGCCGCCCTGGTGGAACTGCGCGACAAGGGGCGGGAATACTGGCTGTTCGGGCCCAGGCTGGATCTGGACAATGGCGAACGCATCCGTCAATGCTTTGACGTCCTCTCCCTGCTGCTCTGGCATATGGAGCACGGCCCTGATTTCACCGGCCGTCCGGGCGAAGGTTGCCGCTGGTGCGACTATCAGGCACTTTGCCATGCCTGACAGAGACAGCGGCCTTGTGAAAATAAGGTTTTTCTGGTAATGCTTTCCGAAAATTGATTTCAATACCGCCCCTCGAGGGCTTTACCTTATAGCGCCATGTTGGAGGTTGCATCATGGCTTTTCCTTCTTTGTCCATTGGAGACCTGACCGCTAAAATGCCCATCGTCCAAGGCGGCATGGGTGTTGGCATTTCCCTTTCCGGCCTCGCCTCTGCTGTTGCCAATCAGGGCGGCATCGGCGTCATCGCCGGAGCCATGATCGGGATGAAAGAGCCCGACGTGGCCAAGAACCCCATCGAAGCCAACCTGCGCGCCCTGCGCCAGGAGCTGACCAAGGCCCGGGAAAAGACCCAGGGCATCATCGGCGTCAACATCATGGTGGCGCTGACCACGTTCAGCCAGATGGTGCGCACGGCCATCGAAAACCGTGCCGACATCATCTTTTCCGGTGCCGGTCTGCCCCTGGAGATGCCCAAGCATCTCCTGCAGGCCTGCGAAGAAAAAAAGGAAGAGTTCAAGACCAAGCTGGTCCCCATCGTCTCTTCCGCCCGCGCGGCGACCCTGATCGCCCGCAAGTGGCTCTCCCGCTTCGACTACCTGCCCGACGCCTTCGTGGTGGAAGGCCCCAAGGCCGGCGGCCACCTCGGCTTCAAGCGTGAAGAGATCAACGACCCGAACTTCGCCCTGGAAGTCCTGGTCCCCCAGGTGGTCGAAGCCGCCAAGCGCCTTGAAGACCAGAAAGGCCGCGCCGTGCCCGTCATCGCCGCCGGCGGCATCTACACCGGCGAAGACATCAAAAAATTCCTCGACCTCGGCGCTTCCGGCGTCCAGATGGGGACCCGCTTCGTGGCCACCAAGGAATGTGATGCCGATGACCGCTTCAAGCAGAGCTACATTGCTGCCCGCGAGGAAGACATCACCATCATCAAGAGCCCGGTGGGCATGCCCGGCCGCGCCCTGCAGAACGACTTCATCGAGGCCGCCCGCCAGGGCAACAAAAAACCCTTCAAGTGCGTCTTCCACTGCGTGCATACCTGCGACCAGGAAAAGACGCCCTACTGCATCGCCCAGGCCCTCATCAGCGCCATGAAGGGCAACCTGGAACGCGGCTTCGCCTTCTGCGGCGCCAACGTGGCCCGTGTCAACAGCATCGTTTCCGTCAAGGAACTGATGGAATCCCTGCAGCAGGAATTCGACCAGACCATCAGCAAGGGCAAGCAGACCCTGCAGGGCCTGCTGAAGTAACACCCGCCTCAGCCATCATCCTGGGGCCGGCCCTGCCGGCCCCTTTTTTTGCCTCTGGAGGACCATGGACGACACCCTTCCCCTGGTGGACAGCGCCACGCTGCCCGATGCTGAAAAAAAACGCCTGCGGAACAGCCATCCCCTGTACGGGCGCATGAACGGCGAAGTGATCTGGATGGCTTATGAAGAACTGGGCTATGATGCCGAGGCCTGCGCCACGGTCATGGATGCCGAGCTGGATCTGCGCCACCGCACCGTCAGCCTCATGGCCACGCTGGAGCAATCCCCGGATGCCTGCTGCGTTCTGGAACTGCCGGATGCCCCCTGTGCTTCCTGCACCGCCTGCCTGGATCTGGCACGGCTTGCCATCGACGCCGCGACACCACAGTGGCGGCAGTGGCTGCCCCCCTACGCCATCGGCTGCCGCGTCCATGCCCGCCTGCTGTCGCATAAGGAAGCCGGACAGGCAGGATGTCGCCCTCCGGAAGGGGCCGCCCTGCCCCGGCGCCAGATGCTCTGCCCATGCCTGACGCCCGAAAAATAGCCCGCAGCAAAGAAATTTGGGCTTTTCCCGGAAAAAGGCTTGCCTTTTTGGCAAAGCTTGGGTAAAGGAACTGCTTGCGCGGCCATGCTGGATGCATGGCTCATTGCCTGCGCAATGCGCGGCCGCTGTTACCCGGCTTTGCCGCATAAACGATACACACAGTTTTCTGCATATACGGAGGACATCATGAGCAAAGAATGCGATTTCTGCGGCAAAAAGCCCCAGGTCGGCAATCTTGTCAGCCATTCCAACATCAAGACCAAGCGCCGCTTCAACCCCAACCTGCAGCGCGTGCGTCATCAGTTCGCTGACGGCACCGTGCGCACCCTGACCGTGTGCACCCGTTGCCTGCGCTCCGGTGTGGTGACCAAGCCCGCCGCCCGCGCCAAGCAGGACTAACTTGTTTTTTGTCCGCAAAGCCCCGGTTGCCACTGCAATCGGGGCTTTTTTGCTATGAAGCCCCGCCTTCTGCGTCTGCCTGCCCCTTTTGCGGGATACTGGCACGCCCAGCGCCGCCCGCGCCCCCTGCCGTTCCACTGGCGTTCCCTCACCGGCCCCGAGGGCATCACCTCCTACAGCCAGCGCCAGGAAATGATCCTCGTGCTCAGCGCCTGCGGTCTGCCCCATCAGCTCTGGCGCTTCCGCCAAAAAGAATACATCTATGTACCTGCCCTGCTGGAAGGTCTGGCCCGGCAGGAGTTGCAGCACTTCCATGCGGAAAAGCAGCGCCCTCCGGCGCCCCGCGGCCTGCCGCCCGCGCTCCATGCCCGCTGCTGGCTGGCTGCCCTGCCCCTGCTCCTGCTCGTCCTCTGGCACGGCCTGCGCAGCGGCTGGTGGCCGCTGCCCGACGGGCTGCCCCTCCCAATGGGCTGGGAACAGGCCGGAGCGCTGGACAACGTCCGCCTGCGCATCTACGGAGAATGGCAACGCCTGTTCACGGCCCTGACCCTGCATGCCGACGCCGCCCACCTGGGCGGCAATGTCCTGCTGGGCGGCATCATGCTGCCCCTGCTGGCCCGGCTGACAGGTCCGGGACGGGCCCTGCTGCTGACCGTGCTGGGCGGCGGGCTCGGCAATCTGCTCACCGTGGCGCTGCGACGGGAATTCGTCCTCAGCCTGGGCTTTTCCACGGCTGTCTTCGCGGCCATCGGGGCCCTGGCCGGGTATATGGTCCTGCATCATGAAAGCAAGCGCTACCTGCCGCTGGCGGCCGGCGTAGGCATTCTGGCCATGTGGGGCATGGGCGAAGGGAACGTGGACTATCTGGCCCACATCTGCGGCCTGGTGGCCGGCATGACCCTCGGTTTCTGGGAGGCCCTGCGTACCAGACGGCGCTGGCCGGGCCTGCCTCAATGGCTGTCCGCCCTGCTGGCCCTGCTCTTGCCCGTGCTGGCCTGGATACAGGCTTTTCAACAGGGATGACGGCAAAACCGTCTCCCTCCTGCACTGTCCGCCACCACGGATGGCGACCGAAAAAAGCTGCGTCCGCATGGCAATGCCGTGCAGGACGCAGCTTTTTTATGGCAAGGTGATGAAGGATCTGTTCCCCGGAAGCGCCCGGCAGCTCCTAGAACATGTCCAGTCTGGTCACGGCCAAAAAGCCGCAGACAGCCACGAACATCCCCGTAAGGCAGGCATACGCCCGGCGGGTGCGCAAAGAAAGGATGCCGCCCACCATGCTGGCAGCAAACAGTACGGGCCAGCCCATCTGCCCTTCAAAAAGGAATATCGCCTCTCCCAGCAGATCACAGGCCAGCCACAAGGCCACATAGCACAGCATGTAGAGCGAGAACTGCCAGGCAGCGCGCACCACGGCCCCCAGCGCCACGGCCTGCCCCGGCGTACAGCCGCGACCGGAAGAGAACCACGCCGTGACCAGGTCCACCAACGGATTGAGGGCCACCCGCTGGTAGCGCTCCGCATAGCTGGCGCCGTAAGCCGCGAATACCGCGAACATCAGGGGAGCCAGGAACTGATGGGCCTCAGACCAGCCCGGGATGATGGACAGGGGGAAAAGCAGCAGGAAGGCCAGGGTCCCGAAAGGCGGGACCACACTACCCAGGGCGATGACATCGAGCCAGAGCAGCTCCACCACGATCCCCAGCGAGAGCGCGGGCTGCCACTGGCCGGAAAGGCCGCCCAGCAACAGGGCCCAGAACAGGGGCCTGTCAGCCAGCCTGAAGACAAAAGAGGAACGGGCTACCCCCGCGAGGACAAAAAAAAAGCGTATTGCACGCCCAGCCAGAGGGCATCAGAGAAGCTGCTCATAAGCATCCCGGATTTTGTCGGAAGGCACACAGCGGAAATCCAGCTCTACCTGCTGTTGCAGCATGGCCCGCAAGTCCTCCCTGTCCTGTTCGGAAAGGGCCACATGCGGAAAGACCTGGATCTTGCCCGGTGCGTAGTGCAGATTGCCGATATTGAGGGCCCGGATGTCGACGCCGCTCTCCAGGGCCCTGCGGGCATCCTGACAGTCGGCAAAGAGGACGAGGCTGCTCTCGCCACAGCAGGCCAGGGTCTCAAGCAGGGCGTCCACCGGTACGAAGTGGATGGCCACCTGCTCCGGCACGGCCAAGGAGACGATCTGCTGCTGCAGAAGGTCCGCCGACATGGCGTCATTGGCAACTATCAGGTGCCGGGCGGCCACATAGGGCAGCCAGCCTTCGATGACCTGCCCGTGCACCAGACGGTTGTCCACTCTGAACCAGAGCATACGGATCAATCGCCTGTTTTTTCTTTGTTCCGGGAACGCAGCATGCTGCCGGCCACGACGATGCCCTTGGTTCCGGCCTCTCCGGCCAGCTTGGCCAGCTCGGCCAGGGGCTTTTCGCGACAGGTGAAGACCTTGAGCAGCATGGGCAGGTTGACGCCGGTGACGACTTCCACATTATGGCTCCCCAGCAGGGAGAGGGCCAGATTGGTGGGGGTGCCGCCGAACATGTCGGTGAGGATGATGACCCCGGCGCCCTTGTCCAGCCGCTGGGCGGCATCATCCAGACGGCGCACGGTCTCAGGCACTTCCTGGGCGATGTCCACGCTGATGGAGGTGCAGTCGCTCAGGGTACCAAGGATGAACTCCGCCGTGCGCAGCATGGCAGAGCCATAGTCGGCATGGGCGACAACGATGATGCCGACCTGGGTGGAAGATTGCTGTTCCGACATGACATACCTCGCGCTGGAACTGAAATTTCTGCAAAATGCAGCACGTAAGGCCAAGAGTGCCAGCTTTCCTAGCCAAGTTCAAGGTGCCTGTGCTCGATACTGGCCGGATAATCCGCCTGGCGCAGCATCTGGAACAGGGCCTCGGCCGTGGCGACGGAACGGTGGCGGCCACCGGTACAGCCCACGGCGATGGCGACCCGGTAGCGGCCTTCCGCTTCCATCTGCGGCAGCATGAAGCGCACCAGGTCAAAAAGCTTCTTCTCGAATTCCTGCGCGGCCTCGGAGGCAAAGACATAGTCACGGACAGCCTTGTCCTTGCCGCTGAGGGGACGCAATTTTTCTACAAAATAGGGATTGGGCAAAAAGCGCAGGTCAAAGACGAAATCCGCCTCGCGCGGGACGCCGTACTTGAAGCCGAACGAGATGACGTTGACCTGGATGGCCCGCAGCTTGCCCGACATCCTGCTCCAGCGCTTCTGGATGGCGCGGCGCAGGTCATGGATGGAAAAACGGCTGGTATCTATGACCAGATCCGCCATCTCGCGCACGGGGGCCAGGCGTGTGCGTTCCTCGTGCAGGGCATCCTCAAGGCCCATGCCCTCACGCTCCAGCGGATGGGGCCGGCGGGTGGTGGCATAACGGCGCATGAGCTCCTGCGCTCCGGCTTCCAGAAAAAGCAGTATGGGCCGGACCCCGTGCTCGGAAAGCTGGGCAAGGGCCACATTGAGCTCTTCCAGAAAGTCCTGCTGGCGCATGTCCATGCCCAGGGCCATGCCCCGGAAGCGTTCCATGGATCCGCGCCGCATCATCTCCACCATCTCGACGGCCAGCCCGGCAGGCAACCCGTCCACAGTGAAATAGCGCAGGTCTTCAAAGACCCGCAGCGCCGTACTTTTACCGGCCCCCGAAAGGCCGGTGACTATACAGACCTGGACAGGCGCTGCCGCGCCCTCGGATGGTGTCTGGCTCATGGCAATCTCGAAGGGGCCCCCTTGCGGGGGCCCCGAAGTCTTTACAGGACGGGGTCGATGACGGCATAGCCGCCGATGCGACGGCGGTACACCACATTGACGCGGTCGGTCTCGGCATTGATGAAGACCAGGAACTCACTGCCGATGGATTCCAGCTGCATCAGGGCTTCGTCCAGATGCAGGGGCTTGGGCGCAAAGCGCTCGGTGCCCACCACGGCGGGTTCTTCATCGGGATCGGCTTCCAGGTTGTAGGTGAAGACATCCACGCTGGCGTTGCGGGCCTGACGGCGCTGTTCCTTGACGCGCGAGACGTGCTTCTTGATCTGGGCCTCGACCTTGTCCACCACAAGGTCGATGGCGGCGTACATGTCGGAAGACTGCTCGGAAGCACTCAGGTGCAGCCCCTCGCCGGCGATGGTCACTTCACAGCGATGCCGGAACTTGTCCACAGTAAGCACAACACCGACTTCCAGTCCGGAAGCCTTGCCAAAAAAGCGTCCCATCTTCTCCATGCGGCGACGGGCATACTTCTTCAGATGATCGGAGGCCTCGAAGTTCTTGAAAGTGAAAGCAATGTTCATAGAACCTCCCGTGGTGCAGGAATCAGAAATGTTCCTTGCGCTTTGAGGATGAGGGGATGTTCAGCGCCGTGCGGTACTTGGCCACCGTGCGCCGTGCGATATTGACCTTCAACTGTTCCTTGAGCAGCTCGCCGAGCCGCTCGTCGCTCAGGGGCGATTTGGGATCTTCGCCAGCGATGAACTTTTTGATCAGAGCCTTGACGCTCTCTGAGCCTACCTGACTTCCATCGTCCAGTTCAAGCCCGCTGTTGAAGAAAAATTTCAGTTCGAAGATGCCGTGCGGCGTCGCCACATACTTGTTGGTGGTGATGCGGCTGACCGTGGATTCATGCATCCCGATATCGTCGGCGATATCCTTGAGGATGAGCGGCGCGAGCTTGGTGACGCCGTCACGGAAAAAGGGCTGCTGATGTTTGACGATGCTCTCCACCACTTTATACAGCGTGCGCTGCCGCTGGTACAGACTGCGGATGAGCCAGGATGCGGAACGCACCTTTTCCGAAACGTAGTCCTTCTCTTTTTCATTACAGGAGGGAACGCCATCACGCAACATGCTGGAGAGCTGCAGATGCGGCAAACCATCTTCATTGAGCAGGATGACGAACTCGTCACCGACGCTGTACACGAAGACGTCAGGGCTTACATAGGTGGGCTCGCTGCCGTCGAAGCTGGCACCGGGCAGGGGCTCCAGGGACTGGATGATGTCCAGGTACTCGCGCAGGCCTTCCATATCCAGCTTGAACTTGCGCAGCAGGGGCTTGTAGCGGTGGGCTTCCAGATCTTCCAGATGCGACTGCACCAGTTCCAGCAGGATGGGGTCACGGTCGTAGCGCAGGCTCTTCAGCTGCACCAGCAGACATTCGCGGGCATCCCGGGCCGCCACGCCCACCGGGTCGAAAAGCTGTACGCGCTCCAGCACGGTCTGCACGGCCTCCGGCGTGGTGGACGCCATCTCGGCGATCTCTTCCACGCTGGCCCGCAGATAGCCCGACGAGCCCAGATTGCCGATGATGATCTCGCCGATCTCCTTCTGCTCGTCCGTCAGGGTAGAAAGATGCAGCTGCCAGAGCAGATGGCCTTCCAGCGTGGGCTTGGCCGAGTAACGGGCCTCCAGGGGAGAGATCTCTTCCGCGATCTCCAGTTCCCGCCCCTGCGAGGTGCGCGGCGTGCTGGCGAATTCGCCGAGATATTCCTCCCAGTCGGCATTGCGGGAAAGGTCTTCGTCATAGACTTCGTCCTGGGGCTTCTCGTGCCGCGGCTCCTCCTGATCCTGCGGAGCCACGGGCTCATTGGCCGGGGCCTCTTCCAGAAAGGGGTTCTCCAGCAATTCCTGCTGGACGGTCTCCAGAAGTTCGACACGAGAAAGCTGCAACAGCTTGATGGCCTGCTGCAGCTGGGGGGTCATGACCAGCTGCTGCGACAATTTGAGTTGTTGACGAAGTTCCAATGCCATGGGGTGCTATCCTGTCAGTAAAAATTTTCTACGTTTCAAATACCATGCCACATGCTGCACCAATAGGCAAGGGAGGCTGGCCCGGGAGCACAAAAAAGGGAATATTTCAAGTCATTGCATAAAAAAAGGACGCCCCGCGCCAGCGGAGCGTCCTGAACGGCTTTTCTTGCACAAAAGCCCTATTTCTTGTGATTGTTCTTGGCGGCCTTGATGAATTCGCGGAACAGGGGATGCGCCGCCATGGGACGGGACTTGAACTCGGGATGGAACTGGCAGCCCAGGAACCAGGGATGGTCGGGCAGTTCCACGATTTCCATCAGGGAGCCGTCGGGGGCGGTGCCGCTGAAGACCATGCCCTTTTCTTCCAGCAGATCCTTGAAGGCGTTGTTGAACTCGTAGCGGTGACGGTGGCGTTCTTCCACCAGTTCCTTGCCGTACGCTTCAAAGGCACGGGTATCGGGGATGATCTTGCAGGGGTAGGCGCCCAGGCGCATGGTGCCGCCCTTGTCGCTCTCGGCGTCGCGCTTTTCCAGGTTCTTGGTGCGGAAGTCGAACCATTCGGTCATCAGGTAGATGACCTTGTGGGCGCTCAGGGGATCGAATTCTTCGGAGTTGGCGTCTTCCAGACCGGCCACGTGACGGGCGAACTCGATGACCGCGCACTGCATGCCCAGACAGATGCCGAAGAAGGGGATGCGGTTCTCACGGGCATAACGGATGGCGGCGATCTTGCCTTCCACGCCGCGGTAACCGAAGCCGCCGGGCACCAGAATGCCGTCGCAGCCGGCAAAGGTGGCGGCCACGTTGCTGTCGTCCACGTTCTCGGAATTCACGTAGCGCAGGTTCACGGAAACGCGGTTGGCCACGCCGCCGTGGATCAGGGCTTCATGCAGGCTCTTGTAGGCTTCCTTCAGGTCCACATACTTGCCCACGATGGCGATGGTCACGCTGCCCTGGGGATTGGCACAGTCGTAGACCAGCTTTTTCCAGTCTTCCAGGTGGGCGTTGCGCGCGGGCAGGCGCAGCATGATGGCCACTTTCTGATCGAAGCCTTCCTCGTAGAAACGCAGGGGCACTTCATAGATGTTGCCCACGTCCACGGAGGAGAACACGGCATCCTGATCCACGTTGCAGAACAGGGCGATCTTGCGGCGCATCTCTTCGGGGATGCTGTGCTCGCAGCGGCAGAGGATGATGTCGGGCTGGATGCCGATGGAAAGCAGTTCCTTGACGCTGTGCTGGGTGGGCTTGGTCTTGTGCTCACCGGCGGCCTTGAGGTAGGGCACCAGCGTCAGATGGATGTTCAGGCAGTTGTCGCGGCCCAGCTCGGACTTGAGCTGGCGGATGGCTTCCAGGAAGGGCAGGCCTTCGATGTCGCCCACGGTGCCGCCGATCTCGATGATGGCCACGTCAGGGGCGTTGTCGCCTTCGGCCAGGGAAAGCACGGTGCGCTTGATCTCGTCGGTGATGTGGGGGATCACCTGCACGGTGCCGCCCAGGTAATCGCCCCGGCGTTCCTTGGCGATCACGTGGTTGTAGATGGCACCGGAAGTGGTGTTGTTCTTGCGCGACATGGGCACGTTGAGGTAACGCTCGTAGTGGCCCAGGTCCAGGTCGGTCTCGGCCCCGTCATCGGTCACGAACACTTCGCCGTGCTGGAAGGGATTCATGGTGCCGGGGTCAACATTGATATACGGATCCAGCTTTTGGATGGTGACGGAAAGTCCCCGGGTCTGCAACAGGGCGCCCAGCGAAGCCGCGGCAAGGCCCTTGCCCAGGGAAGACAACACACCGCCCGTAACAAAAATGAACTTGGTTTTCATGAACTCCTACCTTTTGATGACATACAGCGGACCGTGGTCCGGACCGCATGTGCTGCGCCCGGGCGAACCGCCCTCGCGCAATCGGGAGGTTTTACACCAATCCGAATCATTTTACCAGCATTGACTATTATAAACTTTGCAGGTAGTCTCTTTTTCCATTTCTATAGTGGCCCTTTGTGGCTACCGCTTGCAAGGAGGCTTCTGCCGCATGGGCACAGTCAATACTCTCGTCATCACCGGCTATGGCACCAATTCCCATCTCGAAACCGCCCACGCCGCCCGTCTCGCGGGTGCCGACCGCGCTGACGTCGTGCACTTTTCCGACATCGTGGCCGCCAAAGTCCGCCTGAGCGATTACCATTTTCTCGTGTTCCCCGGCGGGTTCCTGGATGGTGACGACCTGGGTGCCGCCCAGGCTGCTAGCATGCGCTGGCGCTATCTGAAGGACAGCACGGGCACTCCCCTGCTCCAGTCCCTGACCGAATTCATCAACGACGGCAAACTGATCCTGGGCATCTGTAACGGCTTCCAGCTTCTGGTCAAGCTGGGCGTGCTGCCCGCCCTGGACAACAACCGTTTCGAGCGCCAGGTCTCTCTGAGCCACAACGACTCCGCCCGTTACGAAGACCGCTGGGTGCACCTGCTGCCCAACCCCAAGAGCCCCTGCGTCTTCACCAAGGATCTGCCCATGATGGCCATGCCCGTGCGCCACGGCGAGGGCAAGCTCATCGCCCGTGACGACGCCACTCTGCAGCGCCTGGCCGATGAAAACCTCATCGCCCTGCAGTATGCCGATCCCGAGACCGGCAAGGCGACCATGGAATATCCGCTCAACCCCAACGGTTCCAGCCTGGCCATCGCCGGCCTGACGGATCCCAGCGGGCGCGTGCTGGGCCTCATGCCCCACCCCGAAGCGTTCCACCATGTGACCAACTATCCCACCTGGACCCGCGGCTCCATCGACGTGCCCCCGGCCACCCAGCTGTTCTCCAACGCCGTGCGCTACCTGCGCGCCCTTTAATATAAGGAAGGGAGGGGACTTCCCGCTTGACAGCGGGCTCAGGGCCAGCTAAATTCTTTGAACCATTTTGCTGGTTACGGCCCCAGTGGTCGCAGACACAGGTGTCGATCATTTGCAGCGAGCCTGCCGCCCTTTGCTTTTGAAAGCACTTTTCTGGTTTCAGGGAAGTGCTTTTTTACTGTAAGGGATCGATATGCATATAGCAGAGATCATTAGCATCATAGAACAGATGGCCCCCCTGCAGGGTGCCGCGTCCTGGGACGCTTCGGGCCTGCAGGTGGCCGCGCACAGGACCGACGCCACGCGTCTGGCTGTCTGCCTCGATCCGAGCCCGGCTTCCGTCTCGGCCGCGCTCGAGCTCGGTGCGCAGTGCATCCTCAGCCATCATCCGCTGGCGCTCAAGCCTTCGCTGCCCAACCGCATCGACCATTACCACGAAGTCCTGCGCCTGCTGCTGACCAACGATGTGCCGCTTTACGCCGCGCATACCTCGCTGGACGTCAACAGCGACGGCCCGGTGTCCTGGCTGGCCCGCGAGCTGCATCTGGACAATCTGGCCGTGCTGGAACCCACCGGCCCCGGCACGGGGGATCTGCCGCACGGCTTCGGCCTGGCCGGCGATCTGGCCGAGCCCGTGGACCTGCAGCAGCTGGCCGGCATGCTGGCCGCGCACATCGACCTGAGCACCGCCACCGTCAGCGGCCCCTGCCCGGAAAGCATCCGGCGGGTGGCCTACTGCACCGGTTCGGGATCCTCCCTGCTGGAGGAGGCCCGCGCCGCGGGTGCCGACATTTTCATCACCGGCGACGTCAAATACCATACGGCGCTGGATACGCAACTTTGTCTTTTCGACGTGGGCCATCACAGCCTGGAAGAAGAAATGATGCGGCGTGCCGCCATCCACCTGCAGCACGCCTGCCCGATGCTCGAAGTCATCTTCGTGCCTTCGGCCTCCCCTTTCCAGCCTGTCCATCCCCGCGTTCTTTAGGAGGAACCTCATGAGCACCGCTGTCTACCTTGACCAGATCCGCCAGCTTGTCGAGCTGCAGAAAGTGGACGACGCCATCTTTGCCGTGCGTCAGGAACTGGAATCCGCTCCCCGCCAGCTGGACGAGCTGCAGGCCAAATTCGATGCCAGCAACGCCCAGCGCGAACGCATCGTGGAAAAGCTGACCCACCTGCAGGAACAGCAGAAGCGCCTCGCCATGGAGATCGACGACGACTCCGCCCGCATCAAGAAGAGCAAGAACAAGCTCATGCAGGTGGAAAACACGCGCGAATACCATGCCATGATGCGCGAAATGGACAGCATGGAAAAGATCAACCGCTCCCGTGAGGAAGAAAAGATGACCCTCATGGAAGAGGTGCAGCGCCAGAACGAAGCCCTGGCCGAGCTGGACCTGACCCATGGCGCCCTCCAGGCCGAACTGGAAGTGCGCCGCGACGGCCTGGAAGAAAAGATCCAGCTGGCCCAGGCCAAGCTGGCCGAACTGGAAGAAAAGCGCCAGCATGCCGCCGGCGTCATCCCCCAGCCCGTCTTCGTGCGGTACGAATTCATCCGCAAGCGTCTTGAGCATCCCGTCATCGTCGGTGTGCGCGAAGGCATCTGCTCCGGCTGCCACATCGCCATCCCGCCGCAGTCCTTCATCGAACTGCAGCGCGGCCAGCAGATCCTGAGCTGCCCCAACTGCCAGCGCCTGATCTTCTGGAACGAGCACTTCCCGGATATGGAACTGCAGGCCGCTCCGGCCAAACCCAAGACTCTGGTGGACTAAAAATCAACAGGCAGGAGCCGGACAGATCGCCGCTGCGGGCATTGGCCCGGAGAGGAAAGTCCGGGCTCCACAGGGCAGGACGCTGGATAACGTCCAGGAAGGGCGACCTTCGGACAGCGCCACAGAAAGCAAACCGCCCGGCCGGTCCCGTACCGGCCGGGTAAGGGTGAAACGGTGGAGTAAGAGACCACCAGATGCCGTGGTGACACGGCATGCTCGGCATACCCCGTCTGGAGCAAGGCCAAATAGGGAAGGAGGCTGGCCCGGCCATACCTTCCGGGTAGGCTGCTTGAGAGGGCAGGCAACTGCTCTTCTAGAGGAATGGCGATCGCGCGCCCCGGCGCGAACAGAACCCGGCTTATCGTTCGACTCCTGCCTGTTTTTTTTGCGAGTACAGCATGACACGAATTCCCGTCCGTCCCTGGGCCCTCGTTCTGGCCGCAGGACAGGGCAAGCGCCTGTCCGCCGCTACAGGCGGCCACTCCAAACAGTTCCTGCTCTGGAAAGGGGTTCCCCTTTACTGGCATTCAGCCCGCACTCTGGCCCGTTCCGGGGCCGTGGCGGGCCTTGTTTTTGTCTTCCCCCAGGATTGCCTGGAAGAAGAAAAACAGCGCCTGGCCCAGCTGGTCCGCGACGAGGATCCCGGCATCCCCTGGCTGGCCGTGGCCGGCGGGGCGGAACGGCAGGACTCCGTGCGCCACGGGCTGGCCGCCCTGCCCAAGGAAGCCACGCATGTGCTGGTGCACGACAGTGCGCGCCCCTTCATGAGCGCGGCCCTCGTCCACCGTATGTGCGATGCGCTCGCCGCAGGTGCCGTGGCCGTCATCCCGGGCCTTGCCGTCACGGATACCATAAAGGCCGTCTGCGACGATCTTGTGACGGACACGCCGCCCCGTGCCCGGCTGCGTGCCGTGCAGACCCCCCAGGGCTTTGCCCTGCCTCCCCTCCTGGCCGCCCACGATGCCGCCCGGCAGGAAAGCGCCGCCGGACGCGCGGCCACGGACGATGCAGCCCTGATGGAAGCCCACGGGCACCCCGTACTGGTGGTGCCGGGCGAAGCCGCCAATATCAAGATCACCCATCCCGAGGATCTTGCCTTGCTGGAAGAACGCTCCCCCGTCATGCCGGTGCCGCGCGTGGGCATGGGCTATGACGTCCACCGCTACGGCAGCGGCCGCCCCATGAAGCTGGGCGGCATCATCATCCCCAATGCTCCCGAGGTCATCGCCCATTCCGACGGCGACGTCCTGCTCCATGCCCTGATGGATGCCCTGCTGGGCTGCGCGGCCCTGGGCGACATCGGCCGTCTTTTCCCTGATGCCGACGCCCGTTTCGACAATATTTCCTCTGCTGTCCTTCTGGACGACGTGCTGGAACGCTTCCGGGATGCCGGTCTGACCCTCTGCCACGTGGATCTGACCGTCGTGGCCCAGACCCCCAAACTGGCTCCCCATCGTGAAGAGATCCGCAAGAACGTGGCCCGCCTGCTGGGCCTGGGTACGGACTCGGTCAACATCAAGGCCACCACGGAAGAAAAGCTGGGCTTTACCGGTGCCTGTGAAGGCATCAAGGCCTATGCCGTGGCCACGGCGTTCCAGCTTCCCCCTCACCCGCGCAACACCAAGGAAATGGCATGACCCCCGAGCTGCACCGTCCCTGGTTCTCCCATTACGAACCGTCCGTTCCCCGTACCGTCACTGTTTTCGACCAGCCCCTGTACAGCCTGCTGGATGAGGCCGCCGCACGCTATCCCAAGCGCCCGGCCCTGATCTTCCAGAACACCCGCCTGAGCTACAAGGCCCTGCATGAGGCCGCGGAACGCTTCGCCGGGGCCCTGCGCCGCGCGGGCATCCGGCCGGGCCAGCGCGTGGCCGTCATGCTGCCCAACCTGCCCCAGACCATGATCGCCTTCTGGGGCGTGGTCAAATGCGGGGCCGTGGCCGTGATGGTCAACCCCCTCTACATGGAACGGGAGCTGCTCCAGAACCTCAATGACGCCGGTGCCGAATGCCTTGTCCTGCTGGACATGCTCTGGCCCCGCGTGGCTCCGTTGCGTGACCGTCTGCCCGTCAAGACCTATGTGGTCACCGGCATCGCCGATGCCCTTTCCTTCCCGCTGAACCTCATCTACCGTTTCACCAAGGGCCGCCAGAAGGCCGTCCCCATCCCCTATGATGACAAGGTCATCGCCTGGAAGGACTTCAGCAGGGGCGCCCAGCCCCTGAGCGAACCCATCGCCGACCCGCAGAACACGCCCGCGCTGCTGCAATATACCGGCGGCACCACCGGCATCCCCAAGGGCGTGGCCCTGACCCACAGCAATCTGGGCACCAACTGCCGCCAAATCCTGAGCATCATCCAGGAGACCGCCGAGACGGAACACCGCTTCGTGGGCCTGCTGCCCTTTTTCCATGTCTACGGTCTGACCACGGGCCTGACCATCCCGGCCGCCCTGGCCGCCACGGTGCTGCCCCTGCCCCGCTATGTGCCCCAGGACGTGCTGCACCTCATCGGCAAGCACCGCCCCACGGTCTTCCCCGGTGCGCCCGCGGTCTACAGCTCGCTGCTGCAGCAAAAGACCCTGGGCCAGTACGACCTGACCTGTATCAAGCTCTGCATCTCGGGCTCCGCTCCCCTGCCCCGCGATACCTTCCGCCGCTTCCAGGAGCTGACCGGCGCCATCATCCTCGAAGGCTACGGTCTGACGGAAGCCTCGCCCATCACCCATATCAATCCCCGCGAAGACAGCAAGCAGAAAGAAGGCTCCATCGGCATGCCCCTGCCCGGCACCGATGCCCGCATCGTGGACAGCGAAAGCGGCACCGCCCCCCTGCCTGTGGGCAAGCTGGGGGAACTGGTCATCCGTGGCCCGCAGGTCATGCAGGGCTACTGGCACCTGCCCGACGAGACCGCCAGCGCCCTGCGCAACGGCTGGCTCTATACCGGCGACCTGGCCGTCATGGACGAGGAAGGCTATTTCTTCATCATGGACCGCAAGAAGGACATGGTCATCGTGGGCGGCTACAACGTCTATCCGCGTGAAGTGGACGAAGTCCTGCTGGAACACCCCGACGTGCTGGAAGGCGTGAGCGTCGGCATCCCCGACGGCGTGCGCGGCGAGGCCCTCAAGGCCTATATCGTGCCCCGTCCCGGCGTGGAACTGACCAAGGCCGATATCGTGGGCTGGTGTCGCCAGCGCCTGGCCTCCTACAAGGTGCCCCGCCTGGTGGAATTCCGCGAGGAACTGCCCAAGACCATCGTGGGCAAGGTCCTGCGCCGCGCCCTGCGTGAAGAAGAGATGGCCAAACAGGCCAAGAAAGCTGCCCGTCACGCCGCCCGGCAGGACGGTGCCGCGACCGCCAAGGAGGACTGATGCGACTCCTGGTTCAACGTGTCCTCGAAGCGGCCGTCACTGTGGACGGCCAGACCACCGGCGCCATCGGCAAGGGCCTGCTGGTCATGACCGGCTTTGGTGACGAAGACGGCCCGGACTTCCACCACAGCCCTGTTTTTGAAGGCATGGCGCGCAAGCTGCTGGATCTGCGCATCTTCCCCGGCGAAGGAGACCGCTGCGACAAGTTCGACCGCTCCGCCCGGGATTGCGGGGCCGATGTCCTGCTGGTGCCGCAGTTCACGCTGTATGCCGACTGCCGCAAGGGCCGCCGCCCCTCCTTCTCCCATGCCGGCGATCCTGCCTGGTCCCGCGAGATGTTCGACCGCTTCACCCGAAAAGTCAGTGAAGAAAGCGGCCGCCCCGTGCCTACGGGCGTGTTCGGCGCGGACATGCGCGTCCACCTCATCAACTGGGGCCCCGTGACCATATGGCTGGATTCCCGCGAGGTGCTGCCGCATCTGTACCTTTAAGGCGGCAAGGGGATCCCTCTTCCTCGCGTGAAAGGCCTCTCCCAGGGCTAATACCGTTCTTGCAGGCTGTAACGTCCACGATGAACGGGTACAGGCCGACCGGCATCCGGTCGCTCCTCTTTCCAATATGCTTTCCCCAAGGCCATAAAAAAGGACAGCCGTACGGCTGTCCTTTTTTATGGCCTCCCGTCCACCGGATACTGCCAGCAAAAGAGAAAGAAGAAGAAGAAGAAGAAAAAAGAGAGAGAAAAAACGAAAAGCCTGACCAGCACAGGCCAGGCTCAGCATTTTTTCGGGGGACCATCAGTAGCGGCAACCTTGCCACAGGCAGTTACCCATCATCCTCCATAGTAAAGCGCGTTTGGGAGGGATGGGGGGAGCTTGAGGGGGGAAGGGAACCTTTTGTGCGCCAGCCAAAAGGTTCCCTTCCCCCCTCAAAAAACATCCGCGCTGCAGCCTATCCCCGTGCCTCCAGCGCGCACAATGCCAGGCGGGCGGCCTCCTGCTCGGCCTTTTTGCAGCTGGTGCCGGTGGCCGTGAACTGCTGCCCCGAGGGCAGGGAGACCTGCACGGTGAAGTGCCGGGCATGTTCCGGGCCTTCACAGGCCAGGGTCGTATAGACGGGGCGATCGTGGAAAAGGGCCACCGAGCGTTCCTGCAAACTGGTCTTGAAATCCTTGGTCTTGGGTTTGCCCACACAGACCTCGTCCAGAAGCGTGCCGAAGATGCGGGCCACGACCTTTTGGGCCGCGGCATAGCCGCCGTCTTCGTACACGGAGGCCAGCACGGCTTCGAACACGTCGCTGAGCACGGCGTCACGGCTGCGACCGCCCTGCCGCTCCTCGCCGCGCCCCAGGCGCAGCAGCTGGTCGATACCCGTTTCCCGGGCCCGCTGGGCCAGACTGGTGGTGCCCACCAGCTGGGAGCGCACACGGGTCATGTCGCCTTCGCGGGCCTGCGGGAAGCGCGTGAACAGCTCCCACGAGATGCACAGTTCAAGGACGGCATCGCCCAGGAACTCCAGGCGCTCGTTGTGCGCCTGCCCCAGCCCGTGCTCATTGGCCCACGAGCTGTGGGTCAAAGCCAGGGCCACCCGTTCCGGGCGTGAAAAATGATAGTCCAGGATCTGTTCGATGCGTTCCAGGTCCGCCGCCGAGATGCTGAGGTCGAGTTTTTTGCTGTGTTCCATGCGCAGCAGTCTAGTCACTTCAGGACGCAAGGCAACAGAAATTTTCTTGACACCCGGCCTTTCAGCGCCTACCTATTTGGAGCAAAATTCAGAGACTTCCGCATGTCCGGCCGTCATACGGCCCCATGCTGGCGAGGAGACATTATGGCTTACGATATCCGCCTCATGAAGCTGGTGACCGGCGAAATGGTCATCGGCAAGTACGACGCCGAAAAAGACTGCCTCAACGAAGTGGCCAGCCTGCAGAGCATCCCCACCCAGCAGGGCATGCAGATGATGCTCCTGCCTTACGGCTATCCTTTCGAGCCCAACTTCACCGGCACCCTGGAAGGCCGTCACTTCCTGTACCGCTACGCCGACACCCCCAAGGAACTGCAGGACAAGTACATCGAAGCCTGCACCAACCTCACCGTGGCCGGCGGCCTGGGCAAGCTGAGCTTCGGTCCCTCCGTGCAGACCGGCAGCGGCCTCATCAAGTAGCCCGTTTTCCATCAGGTTTCCGGGGCGGCATCTGCCGCCCTTTTTTGTATCCAGACAACAGGGATGTTTATGCGCGCACTGCTCCCCATTCTGCCCCGCCCCAGCCGCTACGCCGGTATCGAAGAGGGCGCCTGCCACAAAGACCCTGCCCAGGTTCGCCTGCGTGTGGGCCTGGCCTTTCCCGATACCTATGAAGTCGGCATGTCCTATCTGGGGCAGAAGATCCTTTACGGTATCGTCAACAGCCACGAACACTGGTGGGCCGAACGGGTCATGGCCCCGGAACGCGAAGCAGGCGACATCCTGCGGCAACACGGCTGCCCGCTGGGCACGCTGGAATCCGGCACGCCGCTGCGTGACCTGCACTGCCTTTCCTTCTCCATCACCCATGAGCTGTGCTACACCAACGTGCTCTACATGCTGGAGCTGGGCAACATCCCCCTGCGCACGGCCGACAGGCCGCAGGATCTGCGCCAGTGCCCGCTGGTCATCGCCGGTGGCGGCGCCCTGCTGAGCGCCGAGCCGCTGGCCCCCTTCATCGACCTGATGGTGCTGGGCGACGGCGAAGAATCCCTACCCGACGTGCTGCGCCTGCTGGAACAGGCCCTGGACGAAGGCTGGACGCGTGACCGCTGTCTGGAAGAGGCCCGCCACATCCACGGCGTCTACATCCCCTCTTTCTTCACGCCGGATGCGGAAGGCCGTTTGCAGCCCCGTTTTGCCGACCACGCCCGGCCCTCGCGCCGCATCGTGGCCGACTTCGACAAGGTGGCCTACCCCACCAGCCAGGTGGTGCCCATCGGCGCGGTGCACAACCGCCTGTCGCTGGAGATCGCCCGCGGCTGTACGCGCGGCTGCCGTTTCTGCCACGCGGGCATGGTCTACCGCCCCGTGCGCGAACGGTCGCTGGACACCATCACCGGCCTGCTGGACGACTGCCTGAAAAAGACGGGCTTTGACGAGATCTCCTTCCTTTCGCTGAGCACGGGCGACTTCTCCGCGCTCAAGACCCTGAGCCACGGCGTGCTGGGCCGCTGCGCCCAGGAACAGATCAGCCTTTCGCTGCCGTCGTTGCGCGTGGGCTCCATCGACGACGAGATCATGCAGCGCATGTCCGACCTGCGCCGCACGGGCTGTACCCTGGCCCCCGAAGCGGGCAGCCAGCGCCTGCGTGACGTCATCAACAAGGGCGTCACCGAGGAACAGGTGCTGCTGCATGTGCAGAAGCTGCTGGAATACGGCTGGCGTCAGGTCAAACTCTATTTCATGATCGGCCTGCCCACCGAGACCGACGAGGACCTCAAGGCCATCGCCGACCTTTGCCGCAAGGTGCGCGACGCCGCGGGCAAGGGCAATCCGCGCCTGCAGGTCACGGCGGCGCTCTCGCCCTTCGTGCCCAAGCCCTTCACGCCCTTCCAGTGGGTGGAACAGATCAGCCAGGAAGAGATCCAGCGCCGTGTGCAGGTGGTGCGCAACGAATTCAAGGGCCAGAAGTTCCTCAAGCTGCGCTGGCACGAACCGGCCATGAGCCATCTGGAAGGCATCCTTTCCCGCGCTGACCGCCGTCTGGCCGATGTGGTGGAAAAGGTCTACCGCAAGGGCGGCATCTTCACCAGCTGGATCGAAGGTTTCGATCTGGCCCCCTGGCTGGAAGCCCTGGAAGAATGCGGCCTGACCGCCGACGAATTCACCCGGGCCCGCAGCATGGACGAATACCTGCCCTGGGAACATCTGGAGGCCGGCATCTCGCCCGAATTCCTGCGCCGCGAATACGAGCGTGCGCTGGCGGGCAAGGTCACGGAAGACTGCCGCTACCATGCCTGCCGCCAGTGCGGCGCCTGCGACACCAAGGCCGGGCCTTCGCGCATGCCCCATGCCAGCCTGGGCGAGGACGGCCAGCCGCTGGAGCACCACAACCGTCTGGTCTTCCCCCAGCGTGACCAGCAGGCCCACCAGCCCGCCCGTGACGAGGAAGGACGCATCATCTGCCGCACCCACGAGAACAAACCGCCGCAGATCGCGCCGGAGCTGGCCGTCAAGGCCGTCCAGTACCGCATCTGGCATACCAAGACCGGCGGCAGCTCCTACCTCAGCCAGCTGGAGCTCCAGGCCATCCTCGACCGCGCGCTGCGCCGTGCCGACCTGCCCATGGCCTTCTCGCAGGGCTTCCATCCCATGCCGCTGATGTCCTTTGGCCGGGCCCTGCCGGTGGGCATGGAAAGCCGGGCCGAATGGTTCGCCATCACCCTGCGCACCCCCATGTCCGCTGCCGAAGTGCATACCCGCCTGGCCGCGGCCCTGCCCACGGGCATGGCCGTCATCCGCGTGGAAAAGATGGACAAGAGCCGCCGCACGGAACAGTCCGTGGCCGAGACCTTCCGCCTGCGCACCGGCAGCATCGACGGTGAAGGCCTTTCGCTGGCGGCCGTACGCGACTGCTTTGCGGCCTTCGCCGCCCAGGAAAGCGTCATGCTGACCCGCGAGACCAAGAAGGGCCCGCGTACCAGCGACATCCGCCGCCACCTGCTGCGCTGGAAGGAACTGGAGGACGGCAGCCTGGAATTCAGCCTGGACTGGAGCGACGGCTACCTTTCGCCCCTGCTGCTCTGCACCAGCATCTGCGCCACACTGGGTGACGAGTCCCGCCTGCGGGCGCTGCTGCGCCTGAGCAAGACGGCCCAGCATTTCGCGGACGGCCAGGTCTGCCCGTAAAGAATCTTTTCAGGGCCTTCCGTGGATGGATGCTCCATCCGGTTGCGGAAGGCCCTTTTTGCGGCTCTGCTCCGGCCGCGCCATCGTGCCGGAAAGCATCCCGCCCAATATGTTCTGCTCATATCAGGAGGCATCATGGCTCCCCGTTCCACCACGGAAACGTTCTTCTTTTTCGGTGATTCCCTGACCCTGGGCGTCAATGACAATGCCATGCCCGGCGGCTGGGTCAGCCGCCTTGTGCTGCTGGGTTCCCAGGCCGGCTGGTACGATATGCCGCCCGCCACCTTCTACAATCTGGGCGTGCGCCGCCATACCTCCACGGACATCGCCGCCCGCTGGCAGGCCGAAGTGGCGTCCCGCCAGATCCCCGGCACCATCAACCATCTGGCCTTCTGCCCGGGCGTGGTGGACATGTCTCCTGCCCAGATGCGGCCGGTGGACGAGGTCTGCGCCACGGTCATGCAGATGCTGGATCAGGCCTCGGCCCTGGGTCCGGTCTTGCTTATCTGCCCGCCTCCTGTTAAAGAGCCCGCCATGAGCCAGCGCATCGCCTCGCTCTGCGAGGTCTATGTGACGGCATGTGCCCGCAAGGGACATCCCTGTGCCGATGTGCACGCCGCTCTGGCGGCCTCGCCCGAGTACATGGATGATCTTGAGGATGGCCTGCATCCCGGCCCGCAGGGCGCTGCCCTGATGGCCCGTCTGCTGGCCGAAGACCCGGCCGTACGCCGCTTTTTTCTGACCGCCAAACAGGAAGATTGATATGGGCTCCTGCCAGCCTTTCGTCGATGACGAACCCTTTGACAAGCGCGTGAAGACGCTTGCCGACAATGAATTGCTGGAGATCTGGGAAGAGACCCAGCAGCTGGAAGATCTGCTGCGCACCCAGATGCAGACCGACCTTGCCATGGCCCCCGAATACGAGCGCCTCATCGTCAGTGAGCTGCAGCTGCGCAGCAACAGGGCTTTGCTGCACGTCCGCTAGTGTTGCCGGATCGTTGGGCGGGCGGTCCCGTGGGCTTTTCTTGCTCACAGACACAATCTGTGACCGCCAGCGCGCCGTCCGGCGCACAGAGGGAAGCCATTCCCCTCCCTGCCCTTCCTCAAACACGTTTCCTCAGGCCGGTCCCCTCGCGGGGCCGGCCTTCATTTTTCCCAGTTTTTTCGCATCATGCGGCCCGGAACCTTCCTTTTTGGCGCCACGAGCATAGGAAAGCCCCAGCTTTCGCGACCCAGGAATGGCCGCAGCCGCAAACGCCCTCTTCCTTTCCGGGGCGATCCATCATTCGCCAGGCCTCAAGTCCCCCATGCCAGACAGGGATACCTGCAAAGAAAGCCCATAAAAAAAGGCCTGTGGCGTCACCACAGGCCTTTCATCATTTTCAGGTCATACGGCTCAGGCTATTGCCCGAACGCTTTTTCCAGGGCATCTTCCAGCGTCCCGGCCGTATAGACGTCACGCAGCACCAGCGGGGACGAAGCCTGCTCGCCTGCCGGGAACAGGGCCGTCAGCGGTATGCTCTTGCTGCCCAGGGCCTCCAGCAGGCGGATGCCGTACGCATTGACGCCCGTCAGATCCACGCGGATCAGTTCCATACCGTAGCGCGCACGCAGCTTGCGCATCCGCTCATCGGTCAGCACCGTAGCTTCCAGCACCTTGCAGTTGGGGCAGGAATCCGCCGTGAATTCCAGCAGCATGGCTTTCTGGCCCAGATCGGCCTGGAACTGTTCGGGGCTGAATTCCCGCCACTGCACCAGCGGTGCGGCAGGTCGCAGGACCCAGATGAAGGAGCCCACCAGTATCAGGACCGTCAGGGCCCCGATGATGCGGCAACGCAGGCGGGGAGAGGCGGGGCCGCAGAACTGGCCCCAGAGCCAGGCCACCAGCGAAAGCACCAGCAGCACGCACAGGACCTGCATATGCTTTTCCACCGGCAGGATGGAGAGCAGATACAGGGCCGTGCCCAGCAGGCAGAAGCCCAGGACGCGTTCAAAGACTTTCATCCAGTTGCCCGGACGCGGCAGGATGCGGGCCAGCTGGGGCCAGATGCTGAACAGGATGTACGGCAGGGCCATGCCCAGGCCCACGGCCCAAAAGACCACCATCAGGACCAGCAGCGGCTGGGTGAAGGCCCAGCCCAGCACACCGCCCAGCAGCGGACCGCTGCACGGCGTGGCCAGGAAGGTGGAGACCAGACCGGTCAGGTAGGGTTGCAGACGGGGATTCTTGCTGTTGGCACCGGCCTTGAGGTCGATGACCGGCAGGGTGAAGACCCCCAGCATGGAAAGGCCCATGAGGAAGACCAGCATCACCAGGCCCAGCAGCAGGCTCTGCTGCTGATAGAGCTGCCCCCAGATCATGTCGGCGGCGCCCAGCACCAGAGCCAGCAGGGTGAACAGGGTCATGATGCCTGCGGAGAAAAAGAGGTTGTGCTCGCGGAAACGCCGCAGGCTCTCCTTGTCTCCCCTGCCGCCCATGAGCAGCAGACCGCTGATCTTGAAGGTCAGCACCGGCAGGACGCAGGGCATGGCATTGAGCAGCAGGCCCGCCAGAATGCCCACGGCAAGCGCCATGCCGAATCCCGATATCTCCACAGAGCCGTCAGCATACTGCGGCGTCAGCTCCAGGGCAAAACCGTCCGGGGGCGGCAGGGGCTTTTCGCCGTCTTCCTCCTGCAGGGCGGCCAGCGGGTCCTGCGCCGGATCCGTAACGGCACTCAGGCCGCCCGCTCCGCCCTCGTCCATGGCAAAAGGCAGACCGGAAACAGGGGCGCTGCCTTTGGAGAGCACGGGCGGCAAACGCCGCAATTCTTCCCAGCGGGCCTTCCAGGGGGCCTCTTCCAATCCGGGCAAGGTATCCGGTACCTGGCCGCTGATGGTCTGCGAGACCGGAAGACAATTGCGCGAGGAACAGAGCAGCATGCTCAGGACAGCCTCAAAGCCGCGATGCCGGGCCTCGTGCGGCAAAAGGACGAACAGGGTCGTGGGGCTTTCGTAAACGTAGACGGTCGCATCAGGATCGAACAGATCCCGCTGCATGAAGCCCTGCGGATACCAGACGGGCAGACCGCTGCCGTCATCCAGACGGATGGAAAGCGTGGTCGGGCGTCCGGCATCTCCGGATTCATGGGCATAGGCATGGTAACCTTGCGGGAATGCCATCTCCACAGCCATAACGATGCCGTCAGGGCCTTCAGCAAAATGCGGCTGCACGGATACGATGTCCGCCGCAGCGGACTCTCTCGTATCTATTTGGAATATAAACAAAAATAAAACAAGCACCCCAATCAGGGCAGCAAAGTTCCGTGTTTTTTTCATCAAATACCTCTGGGAAGGCACTATAAAATCTTTTTTTTTCTTTTAAAAGTGTTGACAGAGAGGCCGCAAAAGAGTAGGTCTCTTTTTCGCGGATGGGTCATTAGCTCAATTGGTAGAGCAGCTGACTCTTAATCAGTTGGTTCGGGGTTCGAGTCCCTGATGGCCCACCATCCTAACAATCGCATATGTTTCCACGCTTGTGGGTCATTAGCTCAATTGGTAGAGCAGCTGACTCTTAATCAGTTGGTTCGGGGTTCGAGTCCCTGATGGCCCACCACCATGATACCAACCGCTTTTTGCGGATATCGTGGGTCATTAGCTCAATTGGTAGAGCAGCTGACTCTTAATCAGTTGGTTCGGGGTTCGAGTCCCTGATGGCCCACCACAAGATATCAACCGCCTTTTGCGGACATCATGGGTCATTAGCTCAATTGGTAGAGCAGCTGACTCTTAATCAGTTGGTTCGGGGTTCGAGTCCCTGATGGCCCACCATATTTCGCCCTTGCAGGAAACTGCAAGGGCTTTTTTTATGCGCATAGCTTCTGCCTGACTGCGGACGCCCCTGCCGGATGCGCTTTCATGCTCCTCTTTGCGTACTGCCACCCTGCGCTTCCTCCCTCCTTTGGGCGGGCCGCATCAGAGGCCTGACGTTATCCCCGGTCAGCCTTTGCAGCCTGCCTGCGTCATCTTGCATGCATCTGGACCGGCCGCACGGTCTTTCCTTTCGCCTCTCCAGTCCTCCCGATGCGGACGGCCATCGTTCTTTTTCCCCGCTGTGAGCCTTCTGTACCCCTGTCCCGCTTCGATCCGCTTTCCCGCCACGGGACTCCTCTACCATACCCTGCACCCCCCTGTGGCGATCCGGCGCGACAAACGGACATCAGGTTGCCCTGGGGCATCATATGCCAACCGGAAGTGGCCCTCCTCCTCTGCCCTGTTTACCTGACCTGCCACTGCCGGTCGAACACACGCACATAGCTGTGCCCTGCCACTTCGCGTCGAGCCCCGACAGGCTGCCCCCCATAAAACGAAGAGGAAGGAAAGCCGGGGCTTCCCTTCCTCCTGTCAACGCGGCGGTCACCGCGCATCACAAATCTTGTCCTAGGCTGTACCTAGTCTTCCACGTCGATCCACTGCAGGGCGCGGGACACGGCCTTTTTCCAGCCCTTGTAACGCTGCACCTGCTTTTCCTTGTCCGCGGAAGGCTCAAAAACACGTTCGATGTGCAGGCGGTTGCGCACGTCGTCCAGGCCGTTCCAGTACCCCACGGCCAGACCGGCCAGGAAAGCAGCACCCAGGGCCGTCACTTCCAGCGTGGCGGGACGTTCCACATTGACGCCCAGGATGTCGGACTGGAACTGCATCAGGAAGTTGTTGGCGCTGGCACCGCCGTCCACACGCAGGGCCTGCAGCGGGATGCCGGAATCCGCCTGCATGGCTTCGATGACGTCCTTGCTCTGGTAGGCGATGGATTCCAGCGTGGCGCGGATGATGTGGCTGGCGTTGGTGCCGCGGGTCAGGCCCACGATGGCGCCGCGGGCATAGGGATCCCAGTAGGGAGCGCCCAGACCGGTGAAGGCCGGGATCACATAGACATCGTTGGAGGTCTCCGCCTTGTTGGCGAAGTATTCCGTATCACGGGCATCGTTGACGATCTTCAGCTCGTCCCGCAGCCACTGGATGGCGGAACCGCCCACGAAGATGGAACCTTCCAGGGCGTAGCAGGCTTCGCCACGGGGACCGCAGGCAAGAGTGGTGATGAGGCCGTTCTTGGAGCTGACAGCGGTCTTGCCGGTGTTCATGAGCATGAAGCAGCCGGTGCCGTAGGTATTCTTGGCCATGCCGTTTTCCACGCACAGATGCCCGAACAGGGCCGCCTGCTGGTCACCGGCGATGCCCGCGATGGGGATGCGCGTACCGCCCTTGCCGCCGATGTTGGTCTGGCCGTAGACCGTGGACGAAGGCTTGACTTCGGGTAGCATGGAGCGCGGGATGCCCAGCATGGAGAGGATGTGCTCGTCCCACTCCAGCTTGTGGATATTGAACAGCATGGTGCGCGAGGCATTGGTATAGTCGGTCACGTGCACGCGGCCCTGGGTCATGTTCCAGATCAGCCAGGTGTCGATGGTGCCGAACAGCAGCTGCCCCTTCTCCGCCTTTTCACGGGCGCCGGGCACATTGTCCAGGATCCACTTGATCTTGGTGCCGGAGAAATAGGGGTCCAGCAGCAGGCCGGTATTTTCCCGCACGTATTCCTCAAAGCCTTCGTTCTTGCGCAGCTCGTCGCAGATCTGCGCGGTACGGCGGCACTGCCAGACGATGGCATTGTACACGGGCTTGCCCGTATCCTTTTCCCAGACCACCGTGGTCTCGCGCTGGTTGGTGATGCCGATGGCCGCCACTTCGTCCGAAGAGATGCCCACGCTGGCCAGGGCTTCGGTCAGCGTGGAGCTCTGGGTGGCCCAGATCTGGCGGGGATCATGCTCCACCCAGCCCGGACGGGGGTAGATCTGGGGGAACTCGCGCTGCACCACAGCCACGATGTTGACGTCCTGATCCAGCACGACGGTGCGGGAACTGGTGGTACCCTGGTCCAGGGCAACGATATATTTGCCTTGCATAGCTTTTTTCTCCAGTGATGTTCAAAGGGGACCGGCAGGCACCGGCCTGCGTGACAGGATAACCGCAGAACGTGTCACCTGTCCATCGGCCCCTCCGTTCAGGGCCTTTAGGCCTTGTCCTCGGCGGCCGCGTTGCGATCCAGGGCCACCACGATGATGCGCTTGTAGATCCAGCCGCCGATACAGGCCCCGATGATGGGCGCAATGAGCGGCACCAGGAAGTACGGCAGGCTCAGGTTGTCGTTGAGCGGATAGCCGGTCATCACATCCGTGCCCCAGCCCGCCAGAGCGGCGAACAGACGCGGGCCGAAGTCACGCGCGGCATTCATGGCAAAGCCGGTCAGCGGGCCGAAGCTGGCGCCGATGAGCGCCACCAGCAGACCGATGAGCAGGCCGCCCAGATTGCCCTTGGGAGCCGTATTGCGGCCATCCACCAGAGCATAGATCAGGCACATGAGCACGGCCGTGATGACCAGCTCCACGAAAAAGGCCTGGAAAAAGGTGATCTTGGGATGGGGGAAGGTACAGAAGATCCCGGCCAGCGCCGTCATCTTGGCGGGATCGCCCGCCGTGGCGGCCACGGCATCGGCAAACAGATTGTAATACATGGCATAGGCCAGCGCCGCAGCACAGAAACCGGCCACCATCTGCACCAGGATGTAGGGCACGACCTTGCGCTTATCGAAATCCCCGAACAACGCCAGGGCGATGGTCACGGACGGATTGAGGTGCGCGCCGCACACACCGCCGCAAACATAGACGCCCATGGCCACGGCAAGACCCCAGACGATGCTGATCTCCCACTGGCCAAAGCTGGCCCCCGCCAGCTTGAGCGCCCCCACGCAGCCGATGCCGCACAGCAGGAAAATGAAGGTGCCCAGAAATTCTGAAAGATAAATGTGCGTATTACCTGTTTTTTTCATAAACTCTCCACCATTGTTTCCCAATTCCTGCAAGAGGGCGAAAGCTTTCTCCATAAGGCTCTTACGGCTCTTCCAGGATCACCAATTGCTCTGTGGCAGCACACCTACCACGCTATTGTGACAATTCTGTAACAAAGAGGAATGATTGTCTTTTATTTGTCACATCATCCTGCATCCGTGCACAGGTCACAAAAAACAGCCAGAACCTACAAAAAAACACCTGCCTGTGCAATATTGGCCTTGCTTCACGGCATGTCAGCATCTAGCATAAGCCGGACAGGAGGTTCGTCATGCCCAGTAAACTGGATCCCGATGCCCGTACCGGTGACAAGCTGCTGCGTCTTTTCCGCAAGCTGCTCTTCGATAACAGGCGCCATTTCCAGCAGGACCTGGCGCGCGAACTCAACTGCTCGCCCCAGACGGTCATCCGTCTGATGGAACAGATCGAAAGCGCCGTAGGCATCGCCCTGGAAATGGGCACGGAACAGCGCCGCCGCTGGTATCGCCTGAATCCCGGAGAAAAGGGGCATCTGGGCCTCGATTTCGAGGAGCTGCGCTTTCTGACCCTGTGCCGCCGCATGGCGGGAGGCATCCTGCCGGAACAGACCCTGCAGCGTGTGGACAGGACCATCCAGCGCCTGGCCATGCACATGGCGGATCCGCACTTCCAGGATCAGGACGATTTTGCCTTCTACATCAAGGGGCGCATCAATTACACACCCTTTGCGGACACCATCGAGCGCCTCGTCCAGGCCGCCCGCTGCCAGACCGTCTGCCGGATCCGCTACAAAGCCGTGGGCAAGGCGGAGCCGCGAATCCACCGCTTCATCCCCGTACGCATGGCCGCCATGAACAATGCCCTGTATGTGCTGGGCGGCCAGCTGGGTGAGGAGGGGCTCGAAGTCGAACATCCCTGTACCCTGGCCGTCCATCGTATCCAGAACGTGGAGCTGACCGGGGACCATGTCCGTTACAGCCGCGACGATGACGAGCATGGCGGCTTTGGCCTGCCCTGGCACGAACCGCGAACTTTCCATATCCGCGTATCCCCCAATGCCGCCGACTATGTACGGGAGCGCATCTGGGCCACCAACCAGCAGATCGAGGACTGCGAAGATGGTGGCCTCATCCTGACCCTGACCACCCGCAGCGAACCGGAATTGCGCGCCTGGGTCCGCAGTTTCGGAGATGCGGCTGTCCTGCTGGAGGACGACACGCCCCGGGAGCAGGACTAAAGCGCAGCCCCTCTGCCTGTCTCTTGCGGAAACGGCAGGCGCCCCTGTGCCCACCTCCAGGATACAAAGGGACAAGGGGCTCCCCCTCTCCTGCAACTGTGCCGACAGGCATATGCTTTCCGCCTTGCCGGACAAGCCAGTATCTTTGCAGCCTGCATACCTGCGTTTGAGGGAACAAAAAACAGGCATAAAAAAAGGACGTCCGAAGACGTCCTTTTTTTATGCCTGTCATCAAGGGCAGCGCAGTTCGTACAGCGCTGTCTATTCGTAAAGATCCGCGTCAGCGGGCATCCGCTCCCAGTAGACACGGCCCTTTTTCTTGTATTTGCGCAACAGCACATAGACGCTGCCGGGACCGCCGTCATGCGGCTGGGCCGTGCAGAAGGCCAGGACAACGCGCTTGAAGGGGTCCTGGGTGAGCCAGGACTGCAATTTGCCGCGCAGCACGCCCACGCCGTCCGGGGAGTTCTTGCCGCGGCCGGGCACCACCAAAATGGTCCGCAGGCCCTTGTACCAGCTGCCGCGCATGAAACCGCGCAGGGTCTCGAAAGCCTGCTGGGCATTGAGGCCGTGCAGGTCGAGGTGCGCCTCGGGGCTCAGGCCTCCGGCGCGCAGCTTGTTCATGATCATCTGGTCCAGCCCCACCACATGGCCTTCCATGTATTCATCGGTCATGGACAGGGCAAATTCCAGCTTGCCGTCCAGGAAATCCTGCAGGCTGGTATCCGCGGACGGCGGCGGCGTGCTCTGGGCCACTGCGGGCGGCACGTCCCGCCCCTTGCCCTGCAGAGGCGTCACCTGCTTCATGGCCAGCAAAAAGTCATCTTCCTCACTGGCCGCCACCACAGCTTCCAGCCCGGCGGCCGCATCCGCCTTACCGGTAGGTGCGGCAACAGCTCCGGCAGCTGCGGGGACCGCGGCTCCGCTCTCCTTGTGGGGGGCGCTGCCCTTTTTCTTCTTTTCCTTGAGCTTCTTCACCTGCGGCATGGCGCACTGCTCTTCCATGGCAAAGCCGCCCTGCCCCGCTCCCTGACCGCGGGCCGCACCGCCGTGAGCCGACTGGCGCTCCACATTGCTCATGGCGGACAGGAACAGGGAGGCGTCCGCGTCATCCGCAGGCACGGCAGCCTGGCGCGCGATGCGCTTGCCGCGTTTTTCCGGCGCCGCAGGGGCACCCGTCTTTTTCTGCTGCGGGAACCGTCCTTTTTCCAGAGCCTTGAAGGGATTGTTCTTGAAGCTGTTGTCGTCTGTCATGGGAGCCCCCTGTTGCTGAAAAAAAAGCCGCGGCAGGACCGCGGCTTTTTCCATTGGATCAAAAAAACGTCTACTGCTGGGCAGGCTGGGCTGCGGGAGCGTCCGCAGCAGGAGCCTCAGCGGCGGGAGCTTCGGAAGCCGCAGGGGCCTCAGGAGCATCGGCAGGGGCGGCAGCAGCCGGAGCAGCCGCGGGAGCTTCGCTGGTCGCGGCAGGCTGGGCCGGAGCAGCAGCTTCAGGCGCGGCAGCGGGCTTGGCAGGCACGTCTTCGATGGTCAGGGGTTCGACCTTGAGCACGGCGGATTCATCGCTGGGACGCGAGCTGGTCACATAGGTGTAGCTCAGCGAGGTCACCACGAAGACCACGGCCATGAAGGCGGTCATCTTGGCCAGCATGCCGCCGGCACCGCTGCTGCCGAACACAGAGGTATTGCCGCCACCGAAAATGACGCCCATACCTTCCTTGCCGGCCTGCAAGAGAATGAGAATGACGAGCACCACACAAACAATGATATGAAGCGTCAGAATAAGGGTCTGCACAAGAGCCTCCCAGGGGCACGACGTAAATGAAGAACTTCAGGCCTAGGCCCGGATAATCTGCACAAAACTTTGCGCGTCCAAAGAAGCGCCACCTATCAGAAGACCATCCACATTGTCAAGTCCGATAAGGTTACCGGCATTGGCCGGTTTGACGCTCCCACCATACAGGATCGGGATCCTGTTGCCGGTCTCGCCCAGGCGCTCGCACAGCAGGCGACGCACCACGGCGTGGGTGGCCAGCACTTCGTCGGGACCGGCGACCTTGCCGGTACCGATGGCCCACACGGGCTCATAGGCCACAGCAAAGCGGCCTTCCAGCGCGTCCCCTCCGGCGGGCAGGCCGCTGTCCAGCTGACGGCGCAGCACGTCTTCCAGCTGGCCGGATTCGCGCTCTTCCAGCTTTTCCCCGATGCAGAGCATGACCTTGAGGCCCTGCTCCAGGGCAAAGGCCGTCTTGCGGCCCACCAGCTCATCGGATTCGCCCAGCACGTGACGGCGCTCGGAATGTCCGGTCAGCACCCAGACCGCACCGGCGTCCTGCAGCATGCGCGGCGAGATCTCGCCGGTGAACGCCCCTTCCACGGCAGGCCACACATCCTGCGCACCGGCCTGCGCCTGCGAAGCGGCAAAAGCGTCCGCCACCTCGGCGATGGCCGTGAAGGGCGCGAACACCACCACTTCGTGCGGGGTCGGCTGTTCGTTCAGGGCAGCAGCCACGGCAGCGGCCGTTTCGCGGGCTTCCTGCCGGGTCTTGTACATTTTCCAGTTGGCAGCGATGATCTTCTGCATGGAAATATCCTCTCTGTCAGTCCTGCGGTGCCAGATCACACTGATAGATCAGGGCATCTTCGCCGGTGTCCGCATAATAGCGGGGCCGTTTGCCCACCCGGACGAAGCCGCATTTCTCGTATAAGGCGATGGCCGGGGCATTCCCGGTACGGACTTCAAGCAAAGCCCTGTTGATACCTGTTTTTTCAGCTTCTTGCAAGGCTGTGCGCAAAAGCCGTTCGCCCAGTCCCTGCCGCCGTGCAACGGGCAGGACGGCCAGGTTGAGCACTTCCAGCTCGTCCGCTGCCTGATAGAGCGAGATATAGCCCTGCAACACGCCCGCTTCTTCCAGCCCGTAAGCCACGAAAGCCTGCTGGCTGAAGGCGGCCCGGCACTGCTCCTCGCTCCACGGCAGGGAAAAACAGGCGGCCTCCAGTGCCTGCATGGCGGCAGCGTCCCCGGCCGTCAGGCGGCGGGGGGCCGTATCCCCGGCAGGCAGGCTCATGCGGGGCGCCTTTCCGCCCGCACGGGCGTCACGGCCGCCAGCAGATGCCGCAGTTCCTTGTGCACCAGGCCGTTGCTGGCCATGATCTCGTCCCCGAAGGTATACGGACGTCCATCCAGCGTCGTGACCCGCCCGCCGGCTTCTTCCACCAGCAGCCAGCCGGCAGCCACGTCCCAGGGCTTGAGCAGCATCTCGTAGAAGGCGTCCTGCCGCCCGGCGGCCACATAGGCCAGATCCACCGAGGCGGCCCCGATACGGCGCACGCCCTGGGCCTTGGGCAGCACCAGGGCCAGACGGGCCAGCACATCGTCCAGGCGTTCGGCGATCGCGTAGGGGAACCCCGTAGCCACCACGGCATCGGACAGGACCTCGGCCGAGCTCACATGGATGGGCTCGCCGTTGCGGAAGGCCCCCATGCCCAGACCGGCCCAGAAACATTCATCCATCATGGGCACGTTCACCACGCCCAGCACCACATGGCCGTCCGCCCACAGGGCCACGGACGTCCCCACCTGGGGGATTCGGTGCACGAAATTGGTGGTGCCGTCCACGGGATCGATGATCCAGCACAGGGGCGACGGCTCCTGACCGGCCACGCAGCTTTCCTCGGCCAGGAATTCGGCCTGCGGCAGCAGTTCTCCCAGACGTTCCTTGAGGAAGGCCTCCACGGCCACGTCCGTTTCCGTCACCAGGTCGATACCGCCCTTGTGCCTGACGGCATGCGTTTTTTCCCACTGGCGGCGGATGATGTCGCCGCTCTCGCGCACGACGTCCACCACATCCTGCAAAAATCGGGCTGTCAGCATGAAACGATGTCCCAAGGCCGGCCCCCCTGCCCGGCAGGGGCGCGCGGCAGTTGCAAGGACAGGACGCACGGCGGCCATCCCGGCCGAAAACCTGCCCGCCCTTCCGGCATGGCGGACGCCATGTCCAAAAGAGGCAGGAGAAGCGCCCGTCTGTCCTAATTAATGAAAATCCCTTCGTAATCCTCGCGGTACAGCATGGCCTGCGCCGTCCCGCGCAACACCGTGGTCAGGGGATCCTTGTCCACCGCGACCTTCAGGTGCGTCGCCCGGGCGATGCACTGGTCCAGACCGCGCAGCAGGGCCCCGCCTCCGGCCATGAGCAGCCCGTTGTCGTACACGTCGGCGGCCAGTGCCGGCGGCGCCTGCTCCAGCGCGCGCAGCACGGTCTCCACCACGGCCTGGACAGGATCGTGCAGGGCCTCGCAGATGTCGCCCTCGGTCACGGTCACCACCCGGGGGCCGCCATAGACAAGATCCTTGCCGGACACTTCCAGCCGCAGGCTGTTGTTCTGGGGCAGGGCCGCACCAAGGATTTTTTTGACGTTTTCCGCCGTATTCTCGCCCACTTCGAGGCGAAAGGCCTCACGCAGGTAATGCTGCACGGCCAGGTTCATGGCATCACCGGCCACGCGCACCGACTGCGAGACCGCTATGCCTGCCATGCTGATGAGCGCCACTTCGCTGGTGCCGCCGCCGATGTCCAGCACCAGGTTGCCCAGGGGCTCCTGCACGGGCATGCCCGCCCCGATGGCCGCGGCCATGGGTTCTTCCACCAGGGAGACCGAACGTGCGCCCGACAGCAGGGCCGCGTCGATGACGGCTTTTTTCTCCACCTGGGTGATGCCCGTGGGGATACAGATCACCATGGACGGCTTGACCAGACGCAGACCGGAGATGCACTTGCCCACGAAATGGGCGATCATCTCGCGGGTGATGTCGAAGTCGGCGATGACGCCGTCCTTCATGGGCCGAATGGCGCAGATGTTCTGGGGCGTGCGGCCCAGATATTCCTTGGCGGCAGCGCCCACGGCCAGCACCTTGCGGCTGACCGCGTCCACAGCCACCACCGAGGGCTCATTGATGAAAATGCCATGCTTCCTGGTGTACAGCAGCGTGTTGGCCGTACCAAGATCCATGGCAATGTCCTGGGTCAGGAACCTGCTGAAAAATCGGGACAGCATGGCTTAAGGATTCTTGACGGGCGGCACCGGAGCGGTATCGGGATCGTAGCGGCGGGGGCCCTGGCTGTGGACCGTGCCCTGCGGCAGCAGGGAGCGCAGACGTACCCGCAGGTACAGATTTTCGAGGAACAGGGCCAGATGGTCCACGGCCTGACGCACGAAGGAGCGCAGGGACTCGTCGATGCTGCGCGTGGACGTATGCGCCAGACAGAGCACACCGCGCGTGCTCTTGTTGATCTGTACCGGCAGGCAGATGATGGCCTGGAAATCGGGCATGCCCGGCAGCTTGCCGAACAGCATGGTGGAGGGAGCGCCTTCCAGCCCTTCGTTGATGACGGGCTGGTCGTTGCTGAAGACCCAGCCGGCAATGCCGCTGCCTACGGGCAGGACCATGGGCTCGCCGTTTTCCAGCACCAGGCGGGCGGACTCGCATTCCACACAGTAGCTCTCACCGGGAACATCCACCGAAGCGAATGCGCAGTAGTCGAAGCCCGTGGCATCGACCATGGTACGCACATAATTCTGGATGAACTGCGACCAGCGGCGGTAACGGAAGCGCAGCTCCTGGATCACGGCCAGCTCGGCGAAATAGCGGGGGATGTCCCCGGCCATTTCCTGACGGCCCTTGCTGGCCTGCTGGCGGGAGACCAGCTCGGCAAAAAGCTGCAGCAGCTTGTAGTCCCTGTCAGTGAAGGAATACTGCCGCTTGCTGTCCACGCACAGGGCACCGCCCGTGGGCACGGGACACCCCATGAATGCCTTGATGCCGGCTTCCTCGCCTTCCCGGTAATAGCCGAGCTTGTGCTTGTGCTGGTCGAAATTGGGGACCAGCATCTGCTGGCGGTTGCGGATGATCCAGTCTACCAGGCTCCCCGACGAAAGCATGGCCCCCTGCTCCACCCCTTCGCCAAGGCTGAAGGAGGCCGCGAGATAATGCTCCTCACCATTTTCGGAGGGCAGGAAAAGGACGGCGGAGTAGGCATCGAAAACACTGCAAACGATGCTGAGGATGTGTTGTTCAAGAGTATTGGCAGTCATGTCGGTACGCGTTTGATGGTGGGCCCGGGCACAAGCCCGGGACTGACGCACGAAAGTGTACCAAAGCAGCATAGCGCCCGCAACAGCTTTTCGCCCGCACCGGCGGCCCGGCGGGCAAAAACGACAAATCCCGGGAGCGCCTCTGGAAATTCCCCCCAAAAGCAGTTACTCTTTACAGAGAATCGGGTAAGGTTGCACATGATCAAGTGGCAAGAGATCTTCAGCAAGGACGGCTTTCACTGGCAGGATGCCTATACGACATCCGAGCCGGTCGTCATCGCGCGTCTTGACGAGCTCAAGCGCTTTCTCGATGCCGTGCATATCCGCTTCTGTCTGGTCAAGCCCTATCAGGAGCACAAGAACTACCCGCTGGTGGAAGGCCGCGAACTTTTGCCCTCGTTCGACAACGACATGTTCGAATACAAGGACCTGCCGGGCTTCTCCATGGTGGCTTTTGCCCGTCAGCTGGACTATTTTTCCGAGACCTTCCAGTTCGACAAACTGCACCCCATCGTCATGGAAGCCGACGGCGCCTGCTGCCCGCTGGAGAACCAGGTCCTTGCCCGCAACGTGCAGACCCTGGCCTCCCGCCTGCCGCGCATGCACCAGGACATCTTCCGCCAGCAGTTCGCCAATGCCGATACCGTGATCCTGGACAATTATCCCTCGCTCATGCCCTATCTGCTGGCCATGGACAGGGCCCAGGTGCTCGCCCTCGATGCGGACCGGCAGTTCCACCTGGCGGGGGTCTTCGCCTCCTTCCCTTCGGACATCGACAGCGAGCTCAAACGCTTCGGCATGCGCATCGGCAAATTCGTCTATGGCGACAGCGAGATCTACGAACGCAACCGCATGTTCGTCTACCAGTACCTGATGGAGCTCTACGGCTTCCCCATCGTCTCGGAACGCCGCACCTCCAGCGCGCTCTTTGCCCGCAAGCTGCACAAGCTGGGCGAGCACTTCATGCTGCGCGTCCTGGGCCAGACGGACCGTACCATCACCACCTATACGTCCATGGGCCAGAGCACCCGCTACCCCCTGCTGGAAAAGATCGCCCTCATCTCCGTGGACGAGGATCAGGAGGAAGCCCTCGAGACGCTGGAAAAAGGCGGCTACTTCCTGGACCGTGACCGCCGGGTCGTCATCATCCGCGTCACCTACCGGCAGCACCGCTTCGATGCCAGCAACGTGCAGCAGGACCGCGCCCTTTCCGTGGCTTGGCAGGAGATCCTGCATCCGCTCACGGGCGCGCCCCTGGCCGGGCTGAACATCATCAAGGACACCTCCAACATGTTCCTGCGCCTCAACGACATCGTGCGCGGTGAATACACCGGCCGCATCGTCTTCAAGCGCACGGAGATCGTGGAGAACACCGATACCGACGAGAAGCGCCTCAAATTCCTCTATGCCTGGCTCACCAAGCACCAGCGGCGCATGATAGGCTACAGCGACGACTTTTTTGCCAAGGTCAGCCGCGTACTCAACGGCTATCTCTACTCGCCGGACAATGACGATGCCTTCAGCAACATGCGCGAGCTGCACCGCGAGGTCTGTACCCGCTTCAGCTACATCCAGCAGGCTCGGCGCGTCCGCATCCTCGAGGACCTGGCCCAGCGCAAGGCCAAGGTGGGCCGCATGGGCTACCGCCAGATGATGCGCGAGGCCCTCGACCTGCTGACGGACCTGAAATTCGAGATCGTCAACTTTTTCCCGGCACTGGTGGACGGCATCGTGGACAGCGTGGAACGCATCCTTTCCGATGCCTACCTGCGCCGCACCTACATGGAACCTCCCGAATCCCGGCTGACCAAAGCCGGTCTGGAGATACGCAAGAATTACGGCCGTCTCGTCTCGCTGCAGGACGGCTTCAAGGCCGTGCGCCGCGCGCGGACGGCAAAAGGATCCAACGCATCATGAGTCTGCACCGCTTTTATCTTCCTCCCGAACAATGGGCCCACGATCTCTGGCTGGAAGGCCAGGAAGCCAAGCATCTGGTCCAGGTGCTGCGCCTGGCCCCGGGCGAGGAGGTCCTGCTGCTCGACGGCCAGGGCCGCAGCGGCCGTTTCGCCATCGCCGAAACAGCCAAAAAGAAGGCCCGCCTTGTCCTGCAGGAAGAACAGATGGCGCCCGCGCCGGAATCCCGCGCCGTCATGGCGCTGGCCTTCAGCAAGGCCGTGCGCCGCGGTTTCTTTATGGAAAAGGCCGTGGAGCTGGGTGCCCATGCCGTCTGGCTCTGGCAGGGTGACCACAGCCAGGGCAAACTGCCTGCCGATGCCGCCGAGGCTTGCCGCGGACAGCTCATCGCCGGAGCCAAGCAGTGCGGCAATCCCTGGTTGCCGCAGGTGGAGGCCCTGACCGGCGGTGTGGACGAGCTGGTCCGCCGCGCCGCCACGGCCGACCGCCGCATCCTGCCCTGGGAGATGCAGGACACCGTGAGCATGCTCACGCCCCAGCTGGCCGGACGTCCCGGCACCACCGTGTACGTCATCGGCCCCGAGGGCGGCTTTTCCCAGCGGGAGCTGGACAGCCTGCGGGCGGCGCAGTTCACCTTCGTCAGCCTGGGGGCCCGTGTGCTGCGCTGCGAGACCGCCGCGACCCTGTGCCTGGGCCTGCACTGGTGGGCCTCCCATCTGGCGGATCCGGCGGAATAAAGGACAGCCATGACCGCACAAAAGCCCCTGCCGGAGCGCATGCGCCCCGACGATCCCGATCTTTTTCTCGGGCAGAGCCATCTGGCAAGCCGCCTCAAGTCGCTCATGGCGGCGGAGCGCCTGCCCAGCCTGCTGTTTTTCGGCCCGCCGGGCTGCGGCAAGTCCACGCTGGCCCTGCTGCTGGCGCGTTCCCGCAAGCGTCCCTATCTGCGTCTCAGCGCGCCGGAGGCAGGCTTGCAGCACCTGCGCCGCTCCCTCAACGGCATCGAGATCCTGGTACTCGACGAGCTGCACCGCTTTTCCAAGGCGCAGCAGGACTTTTTCCTGCCGTTGGTGGAATCGGGCGAGCTGACCCTGCTGGCCACCACGACGGAGAACCCGTCGTTCAGCGTCACCCGGCAGCTGCTCTCGCGCCTGCACGTGCTGCGCCTGCGCCCCCTGGGGCGCTCGGAACTGATGGAGCTGGCCCGGCGCGGCGCCGAACAGACGGGCGTGACGCTTAGCGACGAGGTGCTGGACATCATCACCGCCGCGGCCCACGGGGATGCCCGTACCCTGCTCAATCTGGTGGAGTACGCCGCTTCCCTGCCCGAGGAGATGCGCGAGCCCGAGCAGCTCAAGTCCGCCCTGCCCGAAGTCATGATGCGCCATGACAAGGACGGTGACAGCCATTACGAGCTGGCCTCGGCCCTCATCAAATCCATCCGCGGCAGCGATCCCGACGCGGCCCTCTACTATCTGGCCTGCCTGCTGGAAGGCGGCGAGGACCCGCGCTTCATCTGCCGCCGCCTCATCCTTTCCGCTTCGGAGGATGTGGGCCTGGCCGATCCCAATGCCCTGCCCCTGGCCGTCTCCTGCCAGCAGGCCGTGGAATTCGTGGGCATGCCCGAAGGCTTCATCCCGCTGGCCGAGACGGTGGTCTACCTGGCCCTGGCCCGCAAGAGCAACAGCAGCTACGCCGCCTACCTGACCGCCGCCCGCGAAGTCAAATACAACGGAGCGCGGCCCGTGCCCCTGCATCTGCGCAACGCCAGTACGCAGTTGCAAAAGGAATGGGGCTACGGCAAGGAATACAAATATCCCCACAACTACCCTGACGGCTGGGTGGAACAGGATTACCTGCCCGCCGAGCTCGTGGGACGCCGCTTTTACCAGCCCCGCGACATGGGCGACGAAGCCCGCCTGAGCCAGTGGTGGCGCAAGATCCATAAAATCAGAAAAACGGAAGAATCCTGATGCAACAGTATCAAGAAGGGGTCGTCGAGGCCCCGTTCGGCGATCTTTCCACCTATGTCAGCACGGCCCCGCAGCTGGGCGCCCCTGCCCGTTTCCCGGCCCTGAGATTCTACAGCAGCCTGCTGGCGGGCCCCGTGTTCTGGCTGTGCCGCAGGGCCGCCAAAGGCCTGTGTGACGACAGCGCCTGGGTCCACGCCAGCCTGCGTGTGACGGAACTCATCGAGCGCGTGGGCTGCCCGGTGAGCATCGAAGGCATGGAGAACATCTCGGCCACGCGCGGCCCCTGCGTCTTCGTGGCCAACCACATGAGCACGCTGGAGACCTTCATGCTGCCCGGCATCATCCGGCCCCACCGTGCCGTGACGTTCGTGATGAAAAAAAGCCTGGTCACCCTGCCCTTCTTCGGGGCCGTCATGCGCTCCCGCGATCCCATCGTTGTGGGCCGCACCAATCCCCGCGAAGACCTGACGGCCGTCCTGGAAGGCGGGGTGGAACGCCTGAAGAAAGGCATCTCCATCATCGTCTTTCCCCAGAGCACCCGCACCCCGGATTTCGATCCCCAGCACTTCAACACCATCGGGGTCAAGCTGGCCCGCAAGGCCGGTGTGCCCGTGGTGCCGCTGGCTCTCAAGACCGATGCCTGGGGCACGGGGAAAAAGCTCAAGGAGCTGGGCCCCATCAAAAGCGGCCTGCCGGTGCGCTACAAGTTCGCCGCGCCCATGGATATCCACGGCAACGGCCGCGAGGAGCAGGCCTTCATCTGCGATTTCATCGGCTCCCAGCTGGCCAGCTGGCGCAAGGAGGACGGCATCAACGCCTAGTCTTGCAGCCCCTTGCGGCCGGGGAAGTGAATCAGAACCACCCGCAAAGCGGGTGGTTTGCTCTGGCCCTGTAAGGGCCTGTTACCGGCTGCGCCTAAAGACGCTGGCTTTCACGCTGTTCAAGCCCAGTGCCCTTGCCGCCTTGGCTACCCCTTAAAGGGGTCTTGATATTCGCGTGATGTCAGCTTGTCTCTCATAATGTCGTGACGTTCCTGATCCTGGATATATTTTTTGATCGTTGCCTCATTAAGCCCCACCGTACTGACATAATATCCTTCGGCCCAAAATTTTCTGTTGCCAAACTTATATTTAAGGTTTGCGTGCTTATCGAATATCATCAACGAACTTTTCCCTTTCAGGTAGCCCATGAAATTTGCCACACTGATTTTAGGAGGAATGGACACCAGCATGTGGACATGATCCGGCATCAGATGCCCTTCCAGAATCTCAACCCCTTTATATTTGCAGAGGCATTGCAGAATTTCTTTTATACTTTCACGGAGCTGTGCGAAGATTAGAACTCATTTCATAATTAATGGGCAATTTTTATAACTCTTCTCATTGAACACTCCACCGGCTAAAGCCGGTGGATTCACCGTGGCGACTAAAGTCGCGTTCCGGCTAAAGCCGGTATGGCCCCTGCTGAAGCAGGCTGAAGTCATTCCCCCTCAATTCGGAAGGTTTCATCTGCATCTTCCTGTTGCGTGATGTATTGCTTAATGACCTCATCGGTCACATTGCCACTGCTGCAACAGAAATAGCCACGCGCCCACATATGACGTCCCCAGTACTGGCGGCGCAACAATGGAAATTCATTTATCATGGCATGCGCGGTTCGGCCTTTCAGTTGTTGCATCAACTTGCTCACAGCAAGGCTTGGTGAAATCGAAACGAAAAGATGGATATGGTCGGGTGCTATATGTCCTTTGAGAATTTCCACCTGATGCTTTTCACAGATGCCGCGTATCAGCGACCTGGCTCTCTGGGCGATGTCGCCTGACAAAATCTTTTTCCTGTACTTGGTTATCCAGACCAGGTGCAGGTGAATTGAAAAAACACTGTGGGAGCCTTTACGATAATTGCTCATGCCCACAGACTACAAAAGAAACGCTAAAGCCGCCACCTAAAGGTGGGGGTTTTACCCCTCCCTGAGTGGGACAATAAAATCATAGAAAAAGCAAGGTGGACAAGAGCCGTAAAACGTTCAACGCACCTTTCCCAACGAGTTATTGCCTTTTTAAATTTGTTAAGCCACGCAAAAAGGCGTTCAATTTTCCATCTTCTTTTGTAACGGCGCAAGAGCCGTCCGTCTTGCGTCGCCGGCTTTTTACGATTCTTGCGGTGCGGCGCGATGAGTTCAATTCCCTGAGAAGCAAGGGCTTCATCAAGCGGATCGCTGTCATAGGCACGATCCCCAATAATTCTTCGGGGTCGTCCCAACGTGACAATTTCATTGATTGTAGCCTGGACAAGTCTGACTTCATGAGGGTTAGCAGAATCCGTGTACACGGCGATAGGTAAACCAGAAGCGTCAGCAATAACCATGAGCTTCGTACCTTTGCCCCGCTTGGTCTTTCCCACTTTTGGGCCCCTTTTTTTGCGACAACGAATGTGCCGTCAATGAAGCATTCTTCCAGATTTATCAGGCCATTATCTTCAAGATGCCGGGCCAGAGACTCCAGAATTTTTCGAAGCCTTCCATCTTTTACCCATTTGCTGAATCTCCGATAGCAAGTTGCGGAAGATGGAAACCTGTCCGGTAAGTCCGCCCATGCCGCGCCTGTACGCAAGACCCAGAGGACGCCATTTAAAACTTCTCTGTCAGAATGAATTTGTGGACGTCCTGCGCCTGTGCGCTCTTTCTGAAAAAGAGGTTCCAGGACAGACCATTGATCATCAGTTAGCATTTCGGCTTTGCTCATTTTTTGAGACTAACCGAAACCTTAAATTTTCTCCAGAATTATGAAATGACTTCTATTTTTCTTCTATATTTTGGAGTAAAGACGATATGATACTTGCACAACCATTTCGTATGCGCTAGGCTATGAGCCTTGGTTCCCATAACAAAAACACCTTTCCGTTAATGTTGCGATGGGCTTGAACAACTTCATCGTAGCGGAAAGGTGTTTTTGTGTGTATAACGTATTGTCTCCACCCGCATAGCGGGTGGTTTTTTGTTTCGCGCCTGTCAGGCGCTCAACAGGCTAAAGCCCATAATAACGAAGGGCGGACCCTTGCGGGCCCGCCCTTTTCCATACTCGTTGCTGCGAGGATTATTCCGCCGGAGCGTAATAACAACGCTTGGGCGACATGACCTTGCCTTCCTTCTTCAGTTCGGCAATGGCCTTGCTGACTTCCTTGGAATCCACTCCCAGTTCCTTGGCGATGTCGCCAGGACGCAGGGGCTTTCCGGCATTGACCAGGACTTCCAGAACTTTGTTTTCCATGGGCTGTTTTCCTCCTTGGGATGTGCGTATGCACGTTACGGGGGGCTGGGCCGAACGGCCGGACCTGTCTGGGAACGCAGGCCCGGGCCGATGTCCGCCTTGTAGCATAGAGCCTGCGGCCTGAAAAGAGACCCGGCAGGAGATCCCGGCGCTGCTTTGCAGTACGCCGCAAGAGGGAGGACAGATACACTGATGCAGGCCTTTCGAAATGCCACTGTACATAGCAAAAAAGGCGACCAGTAAAACTGATCGCCTGAATTTGCATGGTGCGCCCGAAGAGATTCGAACTCCTGGCCTACAGGTTCGTAGCCTGTTGCTCTATCCAGCTGAGCTACGAGCGCGTCGTGAGAAGCTATGTATAGAAAACAGCTCACGGAGTCAAGCGTTTAGCAAAAGAATTTTTCAAAAAAGTGAAAGGATGCCGGAAAAGATGCTTTCACCGCCCTGGAAAAGGCGAGCAGTCCTCCTCCCCCGCCGGCCCTGCCCTACGGGCAAAACACAGGGAGCGCCGGTCATTCCTGTTCCGGCCAATAGTGCCTGCGGTCATGCTCCTTGCAGGCGTAAAAATCCCGCTTGGCAAGGTACATCTTTTTGTCCGCTTCGTTGATCTGCTCGTCGATATTGCCCCGCTCGGCACGCCAGGAAATACCGCAGGAGATGGAGATATGACTTTCCTCCATGGCCCGGAGCGCATTCTCGACACAAGCATGGAAGGCTTCGCGGCCGGATTCGCGGTCGATGACGATGAACTCGTCGCCACCTATGCGGTAGGCCTTTTTGCCAAAGGCCTGGAGGAGGCACTCCGCGGTGCGACGGATGAGGGCATCACCGGCCTGATGTCCCTGGAGGTCATTGATCTTCTTCAGGCCGTTCAGGTCGAAATAGGCGATGCCCAAGCTGCCGCAATCCTTTCCGGACAGGGAGTCACAGACCTGGTTGTATCTGTTTCTGTTGTACAGCCCGGTGGAAAGATCCTCCACATACATCTGGGCGATGACGTCGTGCTGCTCGGCGATCTGCCTTTTCTGGAGCTCGATCTGCTCCCGGAGATAGCGGCGGGACTCCTCAGCCATTTTTTCAGGAAATCCGCTGTCGCTCGCGTCCATCTCGCTGTAAGGGTTGGAAAGGTGGAGATGACAGCAGCGGGGCCCCTGCGCCGTCCAGCGGAAAACCGTGGTGATGCGCTGGTGAACGCGCAGGCAGATGCCGGAATCCAGAACAGTGGCGACCCAGAGCATGCCCGTACAGATGAACAGGTCCGGCATGGGCCGGATGACGTCATAGTGCTCTTCGCCTATCTCGCAGCGGGGCACCCTGCCTGCGAAGGCCCGGAACGTCCTGATGACGGTCGCCGGATCGACGGCGTACTCATGCTCCCCGGCACCGAACCAGCTGAAGGCATCGTCAAGATGGGAGAGCAGGAGCTCCGTATCGTTCTCGCAGTAGTGCTTATGCAAAAAAAGCCGCGTCAGTTCCGCGATCTTCCGTTGCTTCGCATCGTCTGTCAAAGAGGCATGCGGCATCCGTGCACCCCCTTGTCTTCATTGCCGGTAGCGATCCCCCATGCGCGCGGGCCTCAGGCTCCGGTCCCGCCATGCCGGGTCTTCTTTCCGAAAGGCGATGACCGGTACGGCAGCCGCACCACACGCAGCTGCTCCCATGCGCGCGAAGCAGACCGGTCCGGACGTCCAAACACATCATGGCTGAAGGTATGATACTTCGAGCTTTCTGGATGGTATCCCCTTTTGTCCCGCATGGCTATAGCCTGCTGCCTCCTTCGGGCCTTCAGGAGCGGCATCCCCGCTAAAAAACAGGTATCCGGCTAGGACCGGGCCGCGTCCTTCCCCTTTTTCCGGCCGCCCGGCTTCAGCTCGCTGACCAGCACCCCTGCCAGGATCATGGCCCCGCCCAGCAGCGCCAGCCCCGGCAGGCGTTCCCCGGCCATGCGGCCGAAGATGCCCGCCCAGACCGGTTCACAGGAATAGATGAGCGTGGCACGGGTGGGCGAGACCTTTTTCTGCGCCCAGTTGATGGCGTACTGGATGCCCGCCGTGGAAACGCCCAGGGCAAAGGCGCTGCCCAGCACCAGCCAGGAAGGCGGCGGCACGCTTTCGCCCACCAGGGGCATGGTGGCAAAACTGAGCAAAGAGGCCATGAGCACCTGCACGATGGTGACGCGCCGGGCATTGACGCTGCGGGCCACCAGACCGATGAGTATGATCTCCATGGCGATGGCCAGCGCGCTGATGGCCGTCAGCATCTCGCCCCAGCCAAAGCCCGCGCTGCTGTCATCGGGCCCGGACAGCAGCAGGACGCCGGGAAAGGCCAGCGCGATGCCCACCCAGGCCATCAAATGCGGCGGGCGCTTCATGACCAGCCATTGCAGCAGGGGCACCAGCGGCACATAGAAGGCCGTGATGAAGGCCGACTTGCTGGCCGTGATGGTCTGAAGGCCACAGGTCTGCAGGGCATAACCGCCAAAGATGCACAGGCCTATGCTCATGCCAGCCCAGACTTCCCGCCAGGTGAAGTCCTTGAGCAGCGGCAGGGAGAACAGGATCAGGGCCAGGGCGGCAAAAGCGAAACGCACGCCCACGAAAAAGAAGGGCCCCGTGGCTTCCAGGGCACTGCGGATGATGATGAAGGTGGCGCCCCAGATCATGGTGATCAGGACCAGGGAACCTTCCTCCAGGGGGATGCGCGCCCGCAGACGCGCCAACAAGCCCGACATACGATCTTCCTTGTCCTTGCTCAGGATCAGCGCAGCTGGCTGTCCTTGCTGCCTTTGCGGTTGTACAGATGCACGGCGTGCTGCTCTTTGTCGGCTTCCTGCTGGCATTCCAGGCACAGCCGCACACCGGGCAGGGCCCGCCGCCGGGCTTCGGGGATGGGTTCGCCGCATTCCTCACAAAAAGCACGGCTCTCGCCCCGGGGCAGACAGGCTCTGGCCCGCCGCACCTCGTCAGCAATGGAATCCTGGATCTGATCCTGCACGGCATTGTCGCCCGCCCAGCCTACCGCCATGGTGTACCTCCCCGATATGTTCCGCAGTGATCCTGCCGCGCTACCGTCTTGCGGCAACGGGGACAGACTATAGTCATGCTCCCCGCTCCAAGGCAAGAAGGCATTATCGTATGCAGGGGCATCGTATTGACCCCGCCTTCCTTTCTTCTTACACTGGGACATTATTGTGAACACGCCGCCTTTGGGCGGCAATGGCTGGAGGTCACCATGCATATCCGTTTCTGTTGACGCATGCGCCGGACTCCCGTGGGGAGATCTGTGCGTTCAGGCATGTGTGCCGGAAACGGATGGTCCTGGCGGCTCCCAGACAGCGCAAGACCTTTCCGGGCGATGCCTCCGAGGTAGGATGCTGCCCAGCATCGCCCGCCCGCCGCTTTCCTGCACCTTTCCTGGATAATGTGTCCCGATATGCTTTCGGGGTGTGCTGTCGCGGTCCCGGACCGCACGCACGCGCCCGTCCTCTGCCGGTGTTCCCGGTTCGAGGCGACGCGCCCGGCGCGTTTCCCGCTGTTCCCGCAACAGCCCACATTTTCCGTACGAGAGGTCATCATGAAAACCTGCCGTTTCCTGCTGCCCGCCCTGATGGCGGGCCTGATCTTTGCCATGACGTCCCACGCCGCTCCGCTGGACAGCTTCAAGGGCCTTTCCGGCACGCTTGATATCGCCGGCGGCACGGCCCACATCCCGGTCATGAAAGGCGCCGCCAAAAACATCATGACCGCCAATCCCGACATCCGCATCACCGTGGCCGGCGGCGGCTCCGGCGTGGGGGTGCAGCAGGTGGGCGAAGGCCTGGTGCAGATCGGCAATACCGGCCGCGCCCTCAAGGAAAAGGAGATCGCCAAGTACGGTCTGCAGAGCTTCCCCTTTGCCATCGACGGTGTGGCCCTGGTGGTCAACCCCGCCAACAAGGTGCGGGCCATCACGGCCCAGCAGGCCCAGGACATCTTTGCCGGCAAGATCACCAACTGGAAGGCCCTGGGCGGCGCTGACGCCCCCATCACGGTCTACACCCGCGAAGACGGCAGCGGCACCCGTGAAGTCTTTGTGGAAAAGGCCCTGAAAAAAGGCCCCATCGTGGCTTCCGCCAATGTGGTGAACTCCAACGGCGCCATGAAGACGGCCATCGGCCAGGACAAGCTGGGCATCGGTTATGTGGGCATCGGCCATGTGGACAAGAGCGTGGCTGCCCTGACCTTCGACAAGATGGTCCCCTCGCAGGAAAACGCCGCCTCCGGCGCCTACACCCTGACCCGCCTGCTGTACATGAACACCAAGGGTGCGCCCTCCGGCCTGACCAAGGCCTTCATCGACTATATCTACTCGCCTGAAGGCAGCGCCATCATCGAAAAGAGCGGCTACATCCCCACCGGCCGCAAGTAATCCGTCATCGTACTATGCGGGGCGGCCATGCCGCCCCGCCGGGATACTGAACATGGCATTTCCTTTTCTGCGGCATAGCGGGACCCTGCCCCGCCTGTGCGGCCTGCTCGTCATCCTTGCCACGGGCGCCCTGTTCGCCCTGGTAGGCTGCTTTGCCCTGCCGGTGCTCTGGAGCGCCCAGGGCAGCCTGATCTTCTCCTGGGCGTGGCGTCCCCCCGCGGACTTCGGCATCCTGCCCATGCTGGCGGGCTCCCTCATCCTGTCCTTTTCCGCCCTGCTGCTGGCCTGGCCCCTATCCCTGGGGCTGGCCTGCGCCCTACAGGATCCCCGCCCGGCGTTCTGGCAAAAATGGCTCACGGGCCTCATCCGCTTCATGACCGCCATCCCCACGGTGGTCTACGGCTTTGCCGCCGTATTCCTGCTCACGCCTCTGGTCAGGGAAGCCGCCGGACAGGGGTCCGGCCTGTGCTGGCTCTCCGCCGCCTGTGTCCTGGCCCTGCTCATCAGCCCCACCATGGTGCTGGTCATGGACGTGGCCCTGCGCGAACAGATGCGCCGCCTGCTCCTGCCCGCTCTTTCCCTGGGCATGAGCAGGGATACCGTCCTTGCCTGCCTTGCCCTGCCCGCCGTCCGCCGCTGGCTGCTGACCGCCGGCCTGCTGGGCTTCGGCCGGGCCATCGGGGACACCCTCATCCCGCTCATGCTCAGCGGCAATGCGCCCAACGTCCCGCAAAACCTGTTCGCCGGGCTGCGGACCCTGACCGCCCACATGGGGCTGGTCACGGCCACGGACGTGGGCGGCCCGGCCTACAATTCCCTGTTCGTGGCCGGGGGGCTTCTGCTCTGCATCAGTACCGGCGTCAGCCTGGTGTTGCGGCGTCTGGAAAAAAAGCAGGACGTGCTCCTGCCGCCCGTCCCCGCCCTCTGGCGCCGCCATGCTCCCGCGGGCCTGCACCTGCTGGCGCGCGGTGCCGGTCTTTTGTGCAGCGCCTGTGTCCTCGCGCTGCTGGGCTTTTTGCTCTGGCGGGGGCTGCCGGTGCTTGATGCCGCGCTTCTGGTGGGTGACGCGCCGTTCTGGCCCGCCCTGCTGGGACGCTTTCCCATCTGGGACGGCATCTGGCCCGCCTGTCTGGGGACCCTCTGCCTGCTGGGCATCACCATGGTCCTGGTCCTCGTGCCCGGCATCGGCTGCGGCATCTACCTGGCGGAATACGCCCCGCCCCGTATGCAGCGCCTGCTCAACAGCCTGATGGACATCCTGTCCGGCGTCCCGTCCATCGTCATGGGCATCTTCGGCTTCACCCTCATCCTGTTCCTGCATCGTCTGGGCTTTGCCGGGGCCAGCTCCGGCCTGTTGCTGGCCGGAGGCTGCCTGGCCCTGCTGGTCCTGCCCGCGCTGGTGGTGACCACGCGCACCGCCTTGGAGAGCCTGCCCGCCTCCCTGCGCCTGAGCGGGGCCGCCCTGGGCCTGCGCCACGGCCAGGTCGTGCGGCACCTGTTGCTGCCGCAGGCCAGCCGCGGCATCCTGAGCGGCGTCATGCTGGCCCTGGGCCGCTCCGCCGAAGATACGGCCGTCATCCTGCTTACCGGCGTAGTGGCCAACGCGGGGCTCCCCGCCGGTCTGGGCCTGCGTTTCGAAGCCCTGCCCTTTTTCATCTATTACACGGCTGCCCAATACCAGACACCGGAAGAGCTGCAGCGGGGCTTCGGCGCCGCCCTGACCCTGCTGGCCCTTTCCGGCGGCCTGCTCCTGCTGGCCTGGTGGCTGCATGAACGTTTCCGCCGGGAACGGCAGCCGGGCATGACGCCCCTGACGTTTTCGGGAGGACCGCAATGACCCCTTTTGTCCGCATCCATGATCTGTGCCTGCACCTCAACGGCCGCGCCATCCTGCACCATGTGGATCTTGAACTGCCGCGCCACGGCATCAGCGTCCTGCTGGGGCGTTCCGGTTCCGGAAAGACCAGTTTCCTGCGCTGCCTGAACCGCCTGCACGACTGCACCAAGGACAGCCGCATGCAGGGGCAGGTGGAACTTTTACTGGACGGGGAGATGCGGGACATCAGCCGCCTGCGGGGCGAGGAGGCCCTCTCCCGTCTGCGCCGTCAGGTGGGCATGGTCTTCCAGACTCCCAACGTGCTGCCGGCCAGTATCGGACAAAACCTGCTGCTGCCCCTGCAACTGGCTGCCGGGCTGGATATGGACGAGGCCCGCTCACGGGCCCGGCGCAGTCTGGAAGACGTGGGCCTGTGGCCGGAAGTCCATGACAGGCTGGGCGACCCTGCCGGCTCCCTTTCCGGCGGCCAGCAGCAACGCCTCTGTCTGGCCCGCACGCTGGCCCTGGAGCCGCAGATCCTCCTGCTGGACGAGCCCACGGCCTCCCTCGACCCGGCCAGTACCCGCCGCATCGAGGATCTGCTCCTGCAGCTTTCGGAACGTTACGCCATCATCCTCGTCTCGCACGGGATCGCCCAGGCACGCCGTCTGGCGACCCGACTCCTGCTTTTTGAGGACGGCCATGCCCGCGGCCCCTTCCCGCCGGAAGAGCTGGCCCGCATCTTCCCCCATGAGGATGCGGCGGGACAGGCCTGAGACGAGGGGCTCGCAGTCAACACCACGTCCGGCGGGCCGGTGTTTTTCCGCTGGCAGGGCGGCAGGCATCATGCTATCCAGAAAGAAGGAACCCCTGTCCGTGACGGGCAGATCGTCTAACCCCTTGCAAGGATCCGTCATGTCTGCTGCCATCCGCAATCCCCTGCCGCTGTGGGGATTGTACTTCCTGCTGCTTGTGGCCATGTTCGCCACGCCCCTGTCCAACCTGAGTTTCCTGCTCTGGATCATCGCCCCCCTGCTGGCCCTGACGATCCGCAACAGCGCCCGCAAGGAAGGCTTGGAGGACGATGCCCAGCACGCCTCCTGGATCATGGGCTCGGCCGGGCTCTTCCTCCTGCTGGTCTTCCTGCTCATCGGCGGCATGGCCACCGCCAGCTCGACCCTGATCGGAGCGGAGTCCCAGCAGCGCATCAACGAGATCAGCACCGCCATGAGCCGGCAGCAGATGCCCTGGAAGGACGCCTTCGTCCAGCTGCTGGAAGTCCAGGGCGTCAAAGGCATGATCCTGATTTGTGCCGGCGGTCTCCTGCTGAGCGTGCTCTGGCCCCTGCAGCGCATCCTCCAGGGCATGGTGGCCCTGAAGATGCAGGTGGCCCCGCGCCGTATCTCCACCGGCGGCAAGCTGCTGACCCTGCTGCTGGCCGTCCTGCTGGCCGGGGTCTCGTGCCTCGCCGCCCTCGGCGCGACCCTGTAAACAGGCCCCGTCAAAAAACATCCGGGTGCAAAAAGTGCCCTGCCTGCCGGTGCCCCGTGGCACAGGCGGACAGTTCCTGAGCCTCGGCATACCACCAAGGGGGGTGTCGCATGATCCGTCCCCGCTTCCGTCATACCGGCAGGCCTTGCTGCCTGATTCTGCTCTGTTTGCTGCTCCTGCCCTGGCTGGGCGCCTGCGCCCCCCAGTACGGCGTGAGCGTGGATTCCCTGCGCGGCCCCCAGGCCGACAGCGCCGGCACCGTCTATGTGCCCCGCCCCGGCGTGGAAGGCATGGCCGAGGACGACCTGCTGTTCCGGGATGTGGCCGCACAGCTGGAGCCCTGCTTCACGGCCCGGGGCTACACCCTGAAACTGGACGGACAGCCGCAGGACAAAAGCGACAACCTGGTCTTCATCAGCTTCGGCATCAGCGAGCCCGACGTGCGCATCTACACCACGGTCAGCTATGTGCCCTACACCTGGGGCCGGGGGCATTTTCGCCATACCCGCTGGGTGCGCGAGGAAGAGACGCGGACCAAGGTCTTTTTCCATGCCGGGCTGCTGCTGGAAGGCTGCACCCGGGCACCGGACGGCGGCCGCGGCAAGAACCTCTGGCGGACAGAAATCCGCTGTACGGGACGGGATGATGACTTCCGCACCCTGCTGCAGGCCATGCTGCCCGTTTTGCAGCAGCACCTGGGCAAGGATACCGGCGGGCGACGCTATTTCGTCGTGACGCTGGATGAGGATGAAGCGCCTGTGGTGGAAGAAAAGGAAGTCACGGCCAACTGAGATGCGGCCGGTCTACCGATATGAAAGAGCCCTGCCGGTATCCGGCAGGGCTCTTTTTCATCAAGGCTGCGTCATGTTTTCTCCTGTCCAGCCGCCGCCAAGGGCCCTGACGAGAGAAACAGCATCCTTGGCCATGGCCGCCCGATGCGAGGCGTATTCCGTCTCGGCGCTCAGGCTGGATGCCTGGGCCGTCAGGACATCCAGATAGTCGCCCTTGCCCCCCGCGTACAGATCGCGGGAAAGCCGCAGGGCCTGTCTCTGATGGTCCCGGGCCGCACGCAGGCCGTCTTCCCGGCGTGATTCCTTTTCATAGGCCGACCAGGACGTCTCCACGTCATGCAGGGCCTCCAGGACCGTTTCCCGGTACACAAGAGCGGCCTCTGCCGCGGCTGCCCGGGCTTGATCCACCATGGCCTTGTTCCGGCCGAACGAGAAGATGTTCCAGCTTGCCATGGGCCCCACGCCCAGGCTCTTCATGGCGTCGCTCCAGGAGACGAAGTCCGAGGAAGTGACGGCCCCGCTGCCCACAAGGGAAAAGCTGGGAAAGAGCGCGGCCTGGGCCACCCCGATGCGTGCCGTGGCCGCATGGTGCTCGGCTTCGGCCTTGCGGACGTCCGGCCTGCGGCGCAGCAGATCGGAAGGCACGGCCGAAGGCAGACTGCGCAATTCCGGTATGGGCCCGGCGGGGGACAGCCGGGCATCGAACATGCCGGGATTGCGGCCGGCAAGGGCCTCCAGACCGCGGATGGCCGCCACGACCTCCGCTTCCGCCGACGGCACGGACGCCTGCGTGGTCTCCATCTGGGCCCGGGCGGCATGCAGGTCGAGCATGGCCACGGTACCGGCATCGGCACGGGCCTGGATGACGCGTACCGTATCCCGCTGCACGGCCACGTTCTCCAGCGCGATGCGGAGTTTTTCCTGTGCCAGCCGCAGATCCACATAGCCATTGGCCACTTCCACCGCCAGGGAGGCGCGTGCGTCGGCAAGGCTTATGCCCGCGGCCTCCAGATCGGCCCCGGCAGCTTCCAGGCTGCGCCGCAGCCCGCCGAACACGTCCACGGCCAAGGCCAGCTGCACGGAGGCGTCCAGTTTGGTGGCTGTCCCGTCGGGCGCATAGTTCCGGGAGCGGGCAAGCTCGCCCGTCCCGGTGGCATCCGGCAGGAATTCCGCACGGGCCTCCATGCGTGCCGCCCGCGACTGGGCCACCCGCTGCACGGCCTGCCGGACGGAAAGGCTCCCCTCCTGGGCTTCGAGCACCAGGGCCGTCAGCAGCGGATCATGAAAATCCTCCCACCAGGACGGGCGCAGGGGAGCACCCGTACCGGCAAGCGTGCCGGGCAGGAAGTTTTCCGGTACGTCCGCGTCCGCCCGCTTGAAGTCAGGCCCCAGGGTGCAGCCGCCCAGACCGGACAGGCCCACGGCCAGCAGCAGGCACAGGGCCGCGCGACCGCCGCGGAACTTTCTCGAAGCCTTTTCGCGCAGGCGCTGGAAAACGGCATACAGGGCCGGTGTGAACACGATGCCCACACATGTGGCCGCCAGCATGCCGGCAAAGGTCGTGATGCCGATGGCCTGACGGCTGGCGGCACCCGCACCGTCCGCGAACACCAGGGGCAGAACGCCGAAGAGGAAGCTCCAGGCCGTCATCATCACGGCGCGGAAACGCAGGTTAGCCCCCGAAAGGGCCGCCTCCTCGATGCCTTTGCCGCCCTCGCGTTCCTGCTTGGAGAATTCCACCATCAGGATGGCGTTCTTGGCCGCAAGGCCGATGAGCATGACCAGGCCCAGCTGGGCATAGATGCTCATGGATTCCCCGCAGACGATCAGCCCCAGCAGGGCCCCCAACACGGCGAAGCTGACGGTCAGCATCACCGGCACGGGGATCGTCCAGCTCTCGTACTGCGCCACCAGGAAAAGATAGGCGAACAGCAGGGCCAGCCCCATGAGGAACACGATCTGCCCGGTGTTCTGCTTTTCCTGATAGCTGAGGCCCGTCCATTCGATATGGTAGCCCGCGGGCAGCTTGATGCCCTCGATGGCCGCATACAGGTCGCCGGAGCTGACACCGGGGGCGCTCTGGGCGTTGATCTCCGCCGCGACCATCTTGTTGAAGCGCGTGATCTGGCGCGGCCCCACTTCATACTGGAGCGTGCCCAGAGCGCTCAGGGGCACCATGTCGCCGTTGCTGTTGGGGATGAGCAATTCTTCCACATGATGCAGCGACGAGCGGGAGTCGGCCCCGGCCTGGAGCTTGACCTCGAAATTGTTGCCGCTCAGGGTGAAGTCGTTGATATAGTAGGACGCCAGCACATCCTGGAGCGTGGAAAACACGGTCCCGGCCTGTACGCCCAACAGTTCGGCCTTTTCGCGGTCCAGGCGCAGGCGGAGCTGCGGCGTGGCCGCATCATAGGCAGTCATGGCGAACATGGTCTCGGGGCGTGCCGACAGATCACGGACAAAGGCGTCCGTGACGGTGGCCAGTGCGGAAGCATCGATGTCCCCGATGCCGCAGATGTCGAACGAGGCACCGCCCGTGGCTCCCAGGCCCATGATGGCCGGCGGCGTGAAGGCCACGATGCTGGCGGCGGCGATGTCATGCGTCCGTGCCTGGATCTGTCCCATGATGGCCGAAAGGCGGGTCTGCGGCGCGCTGCGCTCCTCCCAGGGATCCAGCTCCACGATGCACATGGCCGCGTTCTCCCCGCTGCCGCTGAGCATGCTCATGCCCGAGACCTGCATGACGGAACGGATGCCGGGGATGGCCGCCAGACGCTCGCGCACCGTGGCCAGCACCGCATCGGTACGTTCCTGGACAGCATCGCCGGGCAATTCCACATTGCAGAAGATGACGCCCTTGTCTTCCATGGGCAGGAACGACGGCGAGATATGCCCGTACAGAAGCCATACGCCGAGGAAGGTCCCGCCCAGTATGCCCAGCGTCAGCCCGCCGCGCCGCACAAGACGCCCCGTCAGGCCCAGGTAGCGGCCGCGCAGGGCGTCCAGGAACCTGTTGACGGGCAGGAAGATGGGGGCACACTGCCCGCCCGACCTGCGCAGGACCAGGGCGCACAGAGCCGGGCTGAGCGTCAGCGCCACCACGGTGGAAAGGCAAAGGGCCACGCACATGCTCACCGCGAACTGGCGGTAGATGGCCCCCACCATGCCGCCGTAAAAGGCCAGAGGCGCATAGCAGGCCACCGTGACCAGGGTCGTGGCGATGACGGCCCCGGTGATCTGCCGCATGCTTTTTATGGCTGCCTCACGGGCGGGCAGGCCTTCGCGTTCCATGATGCCCTGCGTGTTCTCCACCACCACGATGGCATCGTCCACCAGGGAACCGATGACGAGGATCAGGCCGAACATGGTCAGGGTGTTGATGCTGTATCCCAGGGCGTACATGACGCTGAAGGTCCCCACCAGCGACACGGGGATGGCCACCGCCGGGATGAGCGTGGCCCGCCAGTCCTGGATGAACAGCCACGTCACCAGAACGACCAGGATCAGGGCCACCACCAGGGTGGAGACCATCTCCCGCATGGAGGCGACGATGAACTTGGTCGGGTCATAGGCGATGGAATAGCTCACACCGGGCGGAAAGCGCTGCTCCCAGGTGGCCAGCTCGGCCTTGATGCGGTTCATGGTCGCCAGCGCATTGGCATCAGGGCTCCGGTACAGGGACAGGCCCACGCTTTCCTTGCCGTTGAAGGTGGAACGTCCTGAATAGCTGCTGGAGCCCAGCTCCACGGTGGCCACGTCCCGCAGGCGTACTATCCGGCCGCTGTCGGCATCGGAGCGGACCACGATCTCGCCGAATTCTTCCGCCGTCTTGAGGCGCCCCTGCGCATTGAGCTTGTAGGAAACGTAACGGTTGCTGCCTTCGGCCCCCAGCGTGCCCGCGGCCGCCTGCACGTTCTGCGCCTCCACGGCGCTCCTGATCTCGCTGGACGAGATGCCGAGCCCGGACATGCGCAAGGGGTCCATCCAGATGCGCATGGCGTATTCCTGCTGCGACATCATGTCCGACGAGGAGACCCCCTCCAGACGGGCCAGGGCATCCTTGACGTTGTTGTTCACATAGTTGACCAGCTCGTTCAGGCTCAGGGAGGTGCCGTCGGTCTGGAAGGCCAGCATGGCCAGGATATCGTTGCCGCGCTTCTCCACCGTGATGCCGACCTTGGTCACCTCGCTGGGCAGCTGGGCCTCCGCGCGTTTGACGGCATTTTGCAGGTTGACGAGGGCGATGTCGGAATCCGTGCCGGAGCGGAAGGTCACGGAGCAGGAATAGGAGCCGGAATTGCTGCTGGTGGAAGAAAAGTACAGCAGGTCCTCCACGCCGTTGATCTCGTTCTCCAAAGGCATGGCCACGGTCTGGGCCACCACGTCGGCACTGGCCCCGGAATAGGTCGCCGAAACGAAGAGCGTGGGGGGCGCGATCTCGGGATATTCCGCCACCGGCAGGTTGGCCAGGGAGATGCCGCCGGCCAGCAGCAGGATCAGGCTCACCACAGCGGCAAGGCGGGGACGTTCGATGAAGATGCGCGAAAACATGCTAGTCCCGCACTCCGGCATCCGCGCCCTTGCGGGCATAGTCCACCTTCATCCCGTCAGCCACCTTGTGCGTGCCGTCCGTGACGACCCGCTCATGGGCGGTCAGCCCCGAGCGGACCGTCTGGGATTCACCCACCAGATTCCCCAGCGTCACGCGGCGCAGGCTCACCCGGTCGTCCTCCTGCACCACATAGACGAACGCTCCCTGCGCGTCATGCTGCACGGCCGACGGGGGCACGGCAGGCACAAGGCTGTCCGTCTGCCGGTACAGGGTCACCACCACCGTGCTCTCAGGCACGAGACGGCTCTGGGGATTGGCCAGCTCGGCGTAGACCTGGATCGTGTCCGTCCTGCCCTCCGCCGTGTTGTCCACGATGGTCACCCGGCCGTCGGTCCCGTAGTCCGTACCGTCGGCAAGCCGGACCCGCACACGCCCCAGCGAGCGCAGTTCCTCTTCGGAACCGAAGACAGCCTGCATGTCGCGTACGCTCAGGCCAAAGCGCACACGCACAGGATCCGTCCTGACCAGCGTCACCAGCGTGCCGGACGAGGTGGTCACATAATTCCCGGCCGTGAAGGCCGTGACCCCGATACGCCCGGCCATGGGCGCCACTATCCGGGTGTTGCACAGGTCATCCTGGGCCGTCACAAGGTCGGCCTCCGCCGCCAGCAGTTCACCATAGGCCACCTGCTCCGTCCGTTCGGCGCTTTCCAGCACATCACGGCTGACGGCCTGCTTTTTGAACAGGCTGCGATTGCGGGCCAGGTCGGCCCGGGCATAGGCGTGCTCCGCCTTGTACTGCACGACCTTGCCCCGGGCATTCTTCACCGCGGCCTCGTAGCGCACCGGATCGATGCGGTAGAGCATCTGGCCGGCCTGGACCGTATCGCCATCGCGAAAACCCACTTCCAGGATCTCGCCCGCCACTCGCGGCACCAGCGATACCGTGGCAGGCGAGACCACCCGACCGGTATAGCGGCGGCTCTGGGTGTCCTGTACGGCAAGGACTTCCCCCACTTCCACCACAGGCGCCGGTACCGGCATGCCCGGCCCCGGCATGGCCGCCCGGACAAACGGGACGGCACACAGGAACAGCAGCAGGGACAACAGGAGGGATCTTCTCATTTGCCCGCTCCCTGCGCCTGCGCTGCCCGCAGTTTTTTGCCTTCCTCCAGGGCGATGGCAAGGACACGCTCGAAGGTCGCCCTGTCTTCCGCCGACACATCACGCAGCAGATGGTCCAGGATGCCGTTGATCTTGTCGTGATGATACTGGTAGCGCTCCATGCCTTTGTCCGTCATACGGATGGAGACCGCCCGCCGGTCCTTTTCCGATGGTTCCCGCACCACCAGCCCCTCCAGGACCAGCCCCTGCACCGTCTGCGAGATGCAGCCCGGCGAAAGGTAGAGCAACTGGGCCAGCTCCTTGACCATGAGCCCTCTGGGGGCACAGGCCACCAGGGCCTCGATGATCCGCCCCGGTGCCGTGGGCAGTGTGCCTTCCGGCATATCCGGCCCCTGGGTGGGATGTTTTCCCAAAGAGAGCAGGATCTCCGAAAGATCCGGTATCTGCGTCCATTCCATGTGAGCCCTCTTAATTATTTATTTAAAAAATAGTTTAGTTACTAAACTATTTCTTTATGTCGCCCTCCTCTCCTTGTCAACCGCTCCGCACGCAAAGCCCCTCCCGGAAGGGCCCGAAACGCCAGCAGGGAGGCCTGCCCGTACGGCAAAGCCTCCCTGCTGTCTTGGTCCCCTGCGGACCGGTCTGGACGACCGTATGGTCTATTCCGGCAGGCTTTCTGCCAGATCCTTGATCCAGCGGATGGTCTGACGGCTCATCTTTCGATGCATGTCCTCATCATTGCTCACATGCAGGGCCCGGGCCAGGCAACCGGCCACACAGACGGGCTCCAGCCCGGCCTTGCGCCGGTCATGGCACAGATCACACTTGCAGGCCTTGCCGGTAACGGCATCCAGATGGGGCACATGGTAGGGACAGGCCGTCACGCAGGCACCGCAGCCCGTACAACGGTCGGCATCGATATGGACGATGTTTTCCTCATCCAGCCACATGGCATCATGCGTACAGGCTCGAAGACAGGCGGGCCGCGCACAGTGCACACAGGTCACGAAGCCCATGGGCAGGCTGACCTTGCCCTCTTTCAGAGCGGGCGTGCCGCCCAGCTGCCGGCACAGGGGCAGGGAGATCCCGTGCCACTGACGGCAGTGGATCTCGCAGGCCTTGCAATTGACACAGCGTTTTTCGTCAAAAACGATGCAGGTGGAACTGCTCATCAATTTTCCTCCCGGGCATGATCATTGCGGACGGGGCGCAGGGTCACAAAGTGCTCCTGCAGGGCAAGGCCGTGGACCATGGCATCTTCCTTGTCCAGTCCGCCATGCATGAACTCCTGGTCTGCCAGTCCCTTGCCGCGGGCCCTGCTCTCCACCGGCAGGCGATGCCCGAAACCATGCAGCATGAACACGGCATCGGGATGCATGCCGGGGATGACACGCACCCGGATCTCGCCACCCTTGCCGTCAGCTCTTTCCATACGGACAGCATCTCCATCCTCCACGCCCAGCTCGCGGGCCCGTTCAGGGGCGATCCAGGCACGGTTTTCCGGCAGGCTGTCGTACAGCAAGGGATTGTTCTGGGTGTGCGAATGGGTGTGGCGTGCATTGCGTCCCACGATCAGGCGGAACTGCCCCTTTCCCGGCCGGGGCACATCCTGCCAGGGCATGAGCGAAGGCAGACCGGCTTCCCGCCAGGGACCGAAAAGGACTTCTATCTTGCCGGAAGGCGTCGCGAAACGGGGGCCCAGATCGATGGGGGCATCTGCGAGAGAGACGGAACCGTGCCGGAAATCCTCCACGGAGACACCAGTCCCTTCCAGCTGGAAGCGCCAGACATCTTCCAGCGTCTCGCAGGCCAGGTCCTCCAGCCCCAGACGGCGGGCCAGCTGTCCCAGGATCCACCAGTCCGGCCGGGTATCGAAACGGACATCCGCAGCCGGGCTGCGCATGATGAAGGCAGGCTTGCTGCCGCTCTTGACCTGGAGCAGGGATCCCCGCTCCACAAAGGACGGCATGGGCAGCACCACATCGCTGAACCAGGCCGTATCCGACCAGGAAAAGGTCAGCGAGACCATCAGCTCCAGACCAGCCAGCTGGGCCTTCTGCCGTTCAGGATCCGGCATGGCGGACAGAGGGTCGTGCTTGAGGGTGAAGTAGGCCTTGACGGGATACGGATCCCCGCTTTCCACGGCCCGGAAGGCCTTGTGCAGCAGGCTGGTGCCGGGAGCAAAGGCCGGTTCGGCCCAGCCGACGCCGTCCGCCCGCTTTTCCCCGGGGGCGGCATACAGCGAGGTGAAGGAGCGCAGGCCCTTGCGGCCGGCATCCTTGGGACCCGCCGCCAGCAGCAGGCCGCCCTTACTGCCGAAAGCGCCCAGCAACGCGTCGATGAGGTAGGCCGTACGGCAGACCATGAACGACTGGGGATAGCGTGTGCTCATCCAGCCGCCATGCCAGATGACCTGCGGCGCCGCAGCGGCCAGGGAACGCGCCAGCTCTGCGATGACATCTGCCGGGATGTCGCACCGGCTTTCGGCCCATTGCGGCGAATAGGGGCGCACAAAGTCCGCCAGCGCTTCGAAATCCTGGACATAACGCTCCACATACGCGGCATCGTAGAGTTTTTCTTCGATCAGGACATGCAGCACTGCCAGGTTGAGAGCCAGATCCGTGCCGGGACGGATGCAGAGGTTCTGCTGTGCCTTGAGCCCCGTCACCGTGGGACGAACGTCCACACAGGTCAGGCGACAGCCCTTGTCCAGCGCGTCCAGCACCTGATTGAGCTCCCCGACCTTGAGAGATTCCAGAAAATTCCGGCCCTGCACGACGATATGGCGGCAGTTCTTGAAATCATAGATCCATTTGCCGCGCCCGTGACCGGTCAGGGAGTAGGAGGCCTGGTTGACGTTATGGGCACAGGCGTCATCATGAGTGCAGTAATTGGGCGAGCCCAGACCGCGCATCAGGGCCTTGCTCATGTCGGAGAATGGCCCGGGCCGCTCGGACCAGAGCACACTGCGCGGCCCGTAAGTGGCCATGATCGTTTTCAATCGTTCCGCCACATAATCCAGGGCCTCGTCCCAACTCACGGAACGCCACAGTCCTGCGCCGCGCTCTCCGGCACGGATCAACGGCCCCTGCGGACGTTCATCATCAGCATACAGAGCCAGGGACGCGGCGCCCCGGGGGCACAGGGCCGCCCCGGAAGCACTGTGGCTGTTGCCGCATATCCAGCGCGGCACGCCGTTCTCACAATGGATCTCCACAGGGCAGCGTGTATTGCACATGCCGCACAAGGAGTAGACGATGGATGACGCCATATATGGACTCCTGCCCGCATGGCGGGCGCGTATTAGTCGATGATCGCCCCTTGTCCGTCCTGCCCGACGGGACATACCAGACGTCCCAGCAGCAGGCGCAAGGGGATGTAGGCCAGCACGAACCAGAAGACGAAGCCCGGCTCAGGCCCCAGCAGGGGCAAAGAAAATGGAAGGGAGGGGCTGACCGTACCGAAACGGGCCTGCATCCAGGCCAGAGCCAGAGGGACAGGCCATAACGACGCTACCCACAGGGCTCCGTTGAGGGAAAAATAATAGCCAAAGGCCTCATGCCCCTGGCGATTGACTGCCTTGTAAGCATCCTTGCCGCTCTCGCGCAACGCTCGCTCACTCAGCTTGTGGTAATGCCGCATCTCGGTGCGCAGTTCCTTGAGACGGGCCGCATGCATGCGCTGCCCGAGCCGCAAGGTCAGCAGGCCCAGCACCACGGCCTGGGCTGCCAGTACGCATGTCCCCACTATATAGCCCCATTCCGGCAGCTCCGGGAACCAGCGGTACGGAGCGATGCACCAGGGATCTATCCACAACAAAAAACTTTTCATGCCGCGCAAAAACAGGGCAGGGAAAGCCCCTGCCCTCCGGTAGTTACCCGAAAATACGGTAATTGAAGAAGCCGCGCAAGACGTAATCCGTACCCACATACAGGGCAAGGACGATGAAAAGGCGCTTCAGCCAGATGTCCGAGAAAAAGCGGGACGTGTAAGGCCCGATAAGCGAGCCCACGGCGATGCCCACCAGTTCCAGCCCCACCAGGGACCAGTCCACAGTCACGCCATGCAGCAGCAGGGTCGTGATACCGGTGATCATGCTCACCAGCACGGCCAGAGCGGACGTTCCTGCGGCCAGATACATGGGCAGCTGGGTGATGCTGGTCAGGAAAGGTACCAGCAGGAAACCGCCACCCACACCCAGGAAGGCGGCAATGGAAGAGATGACGATACCGCCCACGAACGGCAGCACAGGATTGAAGGAGAACTCCACGCCGCAGAAGGTGAAGACGCAGCGTCCCAGACTGAAGCTGCGCAGACGGACACCGGTCTCCACGACCTCACCGGGATTCTTGTTTTTCACCGACGCTTCGAAAGCTTTGGCAGCTTCTTTGGCCTTGGCCTTGGAACGCTGCCCGGCGGGAGAGGTCTCCCACATCAGATAGCAGCCCAGCAGCAGGACAAAGAGACCAAAATAGCCCTGATACGAGGAAAAATTCAGTTTACCGGCCGTCAGCTTGACTGCCATGAAAGCGCCCACGATGGACCCCAGACCCAGAGCGATCCCCAGCGGCAGCACGATACGCTTCAGACGATAGTAGCTGAAGGTGCTCAGGGCCGCGGAAAGCCCGGCCAGCATCTGGTTGGACGCCCGCACAGAGTCGGTGATGGATTTGTTGAGGGGCGTCTGCCCAAAGGATTTGGCATAGGCGCCCAGGCCATGCACACTCATGTGGCCCACACCGGCCATGACGCCGCCAAAAGCTCCTACCGTGGAGAAGATCCAGCCCACCCACAGGGCCCAGCCGAAGGCCAGCAGCATGTTGGTCTGCGGCCCGCCGGGAATCCCCAGATAGCCGGGGGCCGCCTGCATGTCGATGGACTGCGGCGCCGTTTCAAGTTGTTTGGCGATGGCATTGGCAAGCGGGCTCGTTTCTGCCGCTGCGGCAATACCGGCATAGAGAGCGATACACAGGACGCTCAGAACGATTCCCATTGCACTTTTTTTCATGGAGCCTCCATATCAAATATAATGATTGGCATTACCGATAACATCAAGTGCATTTTTAGGCAAGCATCTTCTGAACAAAATGCATCCTCTTTTTTCGGGAATGCCGGACCTGAATGGGGCGATGTGAAAGGAGAAAGGCACTGACCGGAAAAGCGACATGCTCCGGCCATGGTGACAGAGAAAGAATGTCTCTGCTCCTGGGGGCTGCCGGACAATCAGCAGAAAAAAGAGAGGCGATTGCGGAAGACACAGGGTCCTAGGCAGGCAAACGCTGGGGGACCATTGCCCGCAAGACTGTGCAAAGCCGGGCCCGGACGTGCCGGGAACGTGTGCTATGCTTTGAGGTCTCCGTGCTGGGCTAGTCTGCGCAAGCGCTCCCTGTCCAGCACCTGTAGTTCCCGCTTAGTGAATCTGCCGATGATCCCTTCTTCTCGCAAACGGCGGATCAACCGGGCCACTGTGGTCTGATGCAGGCCCATCATGGCAGCCACATCGCTCTGGCTCATGCACAAATCAGGCTGATGCGGATTGCTCAGTTGCAGGAGCAGATCACAAAGGCGGCACATGGATGTGGTGCTGTGTGTGCGCGCCAGATGAAAAAAGAAGATGCTGGCCTTTCTGGCGATGGAGCGCATGAGGTTGATGGCCAGATGCGGATGGCTGGCAAGGAATGCCTCATCTTCCAGTAATGAGGCGTCGAAACGCCAGATCTCCGCAGCATCGAGGCAGCAAAAAAAGACTGTATACCAAGAGGTTCCGGCTAATGCCGGAGTCTCGTTGAACAGGCAGCCCTCCCCCAGGATAAGCTTGCCGTATTCCTCCCCGTCTTCATTGAGATAGCTCAGGCGTACGCGCCCGGAAGCGATGTAGTAGAAGCCCTGCAAACAACTGCCGAGGGTCTTGTGTCCTTTGGGATAGCTGCTGCGTACAGCCAGATGCAGCACCTCTCCCCAAGGCGCATGATGCCTTCCAGGCAGATCTCCGTACTTCTGGAAGTATGCGATTCGGTCCCCTTCGACATAGCCAATCCTTATATTTTTTTGAATAACACACAGTATTTGTTTCAGAATACCATGTGGAAAGGGATAGCTCAAGCCTGTTGCTCCAACTTATTTCCAATTTATAGCAGATGCTAAAGAAAAATTTCTCAATCTCCTTACTATGGCAAATACCTCCCGGGGAGAGAACGCCGGCAACGCCTTTTTCCCACTCACCGATAGAAGGAGGAGACCATGCTTCGAATCACGCATCTCAAGTGGTTGCTCAGTCTGCTCATTCCTGCAGGCGCATATTTTGCCGTGCAGACTGCCGTGCAGGCAGACCCCTCGCTCAATCCGCATCTGCCCATGTTTTTTGCCATCACGCTCTGGGCCATCACGGTGTGGGCTACGGATATCCTGCCGGCCGTGCCATCTGCAGCTGCCATGACCTTTTTATATCTGCTGTGCAACGTGGCACCGGCGCCGGTGATTTTTGGCGCATGGGGAGCATTTTTGCCCTGGATCTGCTTTGGTGCGCTGATCCTTAGCGAGGCTCTGGAGCAAACCGGCCTGACACGCCGCCTGGCATTGCAGCTCATGCATCTTGTAGGCGCTACGTTTACCCGCATCGTGGTCTCTCTCATGACGGTAGGCATGTTCATGGCCTTCCTGCTGCCGGACATCATGTGCCGTGTGATCATTTTTGTAGCCATCGCCCATGGTCTGGTCATGGCCCTGGAGCTTGACCCCAAGTCGCGCATATCTTCAGCCATTATTATGGCAGGATTCTGTTCAGCCACCTCACCGGGCTATGGTTTCCTCACCGGTACGGAAATGTCGCTCATCGCCATGGATCAGATCAAAAGCATCATCTCTATCCCGACCTGGGGCGAATACGCCCTGGCCAACCTGCCCTTCATCATTCTGTACTGTTGTTTCTCCATCTTCATGTGCGTCAAAATTATTCCCGGCAAGGAACACATCCCCCATGAAGATCATCTCAAGGAAGTGGTTGCCGAACGTCTTCGGGACATGGGCCCCATGACGACACAGGAGTGGAAGCTCCTGATCCTCATGATCTGCGCCATCACCGGCCTGCTGACCAGCAAATGGCATGGTCTGAACGGCTATTTCCTCTATGCGCTCATCGCCATCTGCTGCTACCTGCCCTGGATCGGCCTTGCCAGCTTTGAAAACGTACGAAAGCTAAATGTGGGCTTCCTGGTCTTCATCGTGGCCTGCCTGGGCATGGGATCCGTTGCTGTCCATCTCGGCGCGGCCAAGTGGTTCGCCTCACTGGTGGTACCGCTCATCGACGGCCTGTCCCCGATCTGGCTGGTACTCAGCTCCTATCTCTCTGCTGTGGCAGTCAATTTCATGCTGACCCCGCTGGCCGCCGTCTCTGCCCTGTCCCTGCCCTGGGCCGAGATAGCGCAGCATGTGAACATGAATCCCCTGCCCATGCTCTACTCCTTCCTCTATGGACTGGATCAATACATCTTCCCCTACGAATACGCCCTGTACATGTATATCTTCAGTACTGGCTATATTACACCTAAGCATATGTTCAAGGGACTTGGACTGCGTATACTCTTTGTGGCCGTCATCCTCATGCTGCTGCAAGTCCCTTACTGGAAACTGATCGGCCTGATGTAAGCAGATCAACACCGGAGGAATTCCCATGAGCAAAAAACAAGTGAAGAATATCATCTTTATCATGCTGGACACACTGCAGCACAACTATCTGGGGTGCTACGGCAATACCAAGGTCAAGACTCCTAATCTCGACCGCTTTGCCCGCAACGGCATCCTTTTTGAGAATGCCTACAGCGAAGGTCTGCCCACAGTGCCTGTGCGCCGGGCCATCATGACCGGGCGCTACACCTTGCCTTTCGGCGGCTGGCAGCCCCTGTCCCCGGACGATACCACCATCAGTGACATCCTGTGGGGACGCAATGTCCAGACAGCCCTGGTCTATGATACTCCGCCCATGCGTCTGCCCAAGTACGGCTACTCGCGCGGCTTCGACTATGTGAAGTTCTGCCCCGGCCATGAGCTTGATCATACCGTCTATAAGGATGTGCCCCCCGATCCTGGTATGCGCCCCATCGACTACACCTCGCACAGCATGGTGTACAATGAAAAAGGTGAGCTCATCGACGATGCCAGTTCGGCCCTCCTCGATGAAATCGACTGTTTCCTGCGCTTCCGGCAGTCCTGGCGCTCCGAGGACGACAACTACGTGAGTGTGGTGGCCCGCGAAGCTGATCGCTGGCTGCGGGATATCCGCATCAAGACGCGCCCCTTCCTGCTCTGGGTCGACTCCTTCGATCCGCATGAACCCTGGGATCCTCCGTCAGTCTGGGAAAAAAAACCTTGCCCCTACAACCCCGAATGGAAGGGCAACCCCATCCTGCTGGCGCCCTGGACTCCAGTAGAAGGGCGCATCACTGATGAAGAATGCGAGCATGTACGCGCCCTGTATGCTGAAAATATCGAACTTGTAGACCGCCGCATCGGTATGCTGCTGGACTCCATCCGCGATCAGGGGTTGTGGGATGAGACCATGATCATCATCACTTCGGACCATGGTCAGCCCATGGGCAAGGGCGAACATGGCCACGGCATCATGCGCAAATGCCGTCCCTGGCCCTACGAAGAACTGGTGCATGTCCCCCTGCTCATGCACATCCCCGGTATGGAAGGCGGCAAGCGCATCAAGAGCTTTGTGCAGAACGTGGACCTTGCTCCCACCATGCTGGATGCCCTGGACCTGTTCGGTGAAGGCATGGACAGCGGTTACGGCTTTCCGGTCTTCGGCACCGAAGACATGCAGGGCCAGAGCCTGCTGCCCCTCATTCGCGGTGAAGTGGACAAAATCCGCGATTTTGTCATTGCCGGATACTACGGCATGTCTTGGTCTATCATCACGGAAGATTACAGTTATATCCACTGGATCCTCAAGGATGCCAGCCATCTGGATTACACCAGTACGGAAAATCCCGGCAAGGAGACCATGGAGAACGAAGCCATGTGGTCTTGCACGGCCGGCGCCAAACAGGAAGTGCCCGACAGTGACGAACTCTACGATCGCCGTACCGACCGCTTCCAGCTGAACAACATCATCAATGAACAGCCCGAAAAGGCTACTGAGCTGCTGCGTATGCTCAAACTGCATATCGGCGAACTCAAGACCATGTAGGCAGTATGGATCAGGAGGTATCCCATGTTTACTCCCATTGACGACGCAAACTACGAAGCGACCCTGCAGGGGTGCGAGGCTGGTGTGGCACTCTTTTATAAAAAGCTCTGTCCCCACTGCAAAAACATGGAAAAGGTGCTGGAAAAGTTTGCGTCCCTGGCAGCGGGTGTCAGCCTTTTCAGCATGGATATCGAGGAAAACCCCGCCGCTGCGCAGGTCTTTGATGCACAGCGGGCCCCTACCATCTTGGTAATCAAAAACGGCAAGGTGAGCGGGAAAAAAGCCGGACTCATGAATCCCAAGGAAATGCTCGCCTTCTATAAGGCTAACTGACGGGTACGCGGGACAGGGCATCCCCTCCTGTCCCGCACATGACACGGAGAGCCATCGTGAAAAAAAAACTTTCTTTCGATCTGCTGATCATCGGCGGTGGTCCGGCAGGCATGACAGCCGCCATTTATGCCGCACGAGCCAATCTCAAGACCATACTGCTGGAAAGCAACATTACAGGTGGCCTGGTCAACTCCACATATACGGTAGAGAATTTTCCCGGGCGCCCCGGCATCCACGGCATGGAACTGATGGAGACCATGCGCGCCCATGTGGACAGCCTGAATATACCTGTCGAAGAAGTCTGCGAAATAGAGCATCTGGTACTGGACGGGATGGAAAAACGTGCGGAAACAGCGGATGCCGTGTACACGGCAAAGGCTGTCATCCTGGCCACGGGGCGTCATCCCATCGCCCTGGAAACACCTACAGAGGCCGGTGATGTACATTTTTGTGCGATCTGTGACGGCGCGCCCTATGCAGGCAAACACGTCCTCGTTGTGGGCGGGGGCAACAGCGCCTTTGATGAGGGCCTGTACCTCCTGGGCCTTGGTGTGAAGCACATCACCCTCGTGGAATGCACGGATCGCTTCTATGCCGCTCAAGCCACTCAGGAAGCCCTGCTGGGCAGCGGCAAAGTGACAGCGCTTACAGAGGCACGCGTGGATGACCTTATCGTCCGCGACGGACATCTGACGGGAGCGCTGCTGGATCACAAGGGCGAACAGCTCACTGTGGATGTGGAAGGCATTTTTGTTTTTCTCGGGCAACGCCCCAACAATGCCCTCTTTGCCGGCCAGGTGGACCTGACGGAGGACGGCTATATCGATGCCGGCATCGATATGTCCACCAGCCTGCCCGGTGTGTTCAGCGCAGGCGATATCAACCACAAGCCGTTCCGGCAAATAACGACAGCCATGGCAGATGGAACCATTGCAGCTCTGTCTGCGGAAAAATACGTTCGTACGCAGTCCTGACAAACGGATATGGCGAGACCGTGTACAGCATACATGTGTCTCTGTGAACAGCGAGGAGGGAACTATGAAGAAAAAATTGGCAGTTCTACTTTTGGCGGCGGGGATGCTCCTGGGAGCATCCGGTTCGGCATCCGCTATTGACTTCAAAGTCAAGGGCTGGTGGTGGATGGCCTTTGATTATGCTCACGGGGGTGATTTTATGGGCAAGACCCGTGCAGGAGCCAACAAGACCGGTTCCCGCCATCAGGGCCCGCATATCCCCATGGATGACTTCGAGGCCTGGAATCGTCTCATGTTCAAACTGGATGCCGTGGTCAATGAGAACCTCAGCGGCACGGTGATGTTTGAAATCGGTGACCAGTTCTGGGGGCAAGAGGCGACCGGTGGTGCCCTGGGCGCCGATGGCACCGTCGTAGAAGTCAAGAACGCTTATATCGACTGGACAGTACCCAATACCGACCTTAAGTTGCGCATGGGTCTGCAGCTTGTGGCCCTGCCCAGTTTCACCTTTGAAAACAACGTTTTTATCGACGACGTAGCCGGCATCACTGCCAGCTATGCCTGCAATGAAAATATCAGCCTTACCGGCATGTGGATGCGTCCCTATAACGACAATTATACGCAGAATGCTGCCCTAAACCATAACGAGTCCAATAACTATCTGGACAACATGGATCTTTTTGCCCTGAGCCTTCCCATGCGCTTTGACGGTATCCGAATCACGCCGTGGGCCATGATGGCCGGTATCGGTCCCAATGTCATGGCGCTAACCAGTGCCAATGATCCGCTTACCGGCGTACCGCGCCTGGGTACCAATCCTGCCGTCATCAACTCGCAGGCCGGACAGACCTGGGGACAGCTCACTTCCGGCATGTTGCCTGCGGCCATCAGTACCAACGATCAGCGCTTGCGTAACGACAGCTACTCCACAGGCGTCTGGGCCGGTCTAACTGGCGAATTGACGATGCTGGATCCCTGGCGCTTTGCCTGGGACGTGAATTACGGTTCCGTCACCGGTGACAAGGGCTACCTCAACCGTTCGGGCTGGATGGTCAACGCCCTGTTGGAATACAAGATGGACTGGGCCACACCTGGCATCTATGGCTGGTATTCCACCGGCGATGACAGTAATCCGCACAACGGTTCCGAGCGTATGCCCTTCATCTCCCAGGTGAACATCGGAGGGGACTCCTTGTCCAACTTTGGTTTCCGATCCTCTCCCTGGGTCAATAATGAAGGCATCCTCGGCGGTAACGCCGTAGGTCTGTGGGGCGTAGGGGCGCGCCTCAAAGACATCAGCTTCATGGATAATCTCAAGTCCACGCTGCTGGTCAACTTCTTTGGTGGTACCAATGATACCAAGATGGCCTCCTACATCCTTGGGCGCCACAATACCGACAGCTCCGGCCGTCAGGTCTATCGCCGCTGGACCGATTTCAACTCCAATTACGGGGTATACCTGACCGAAGCCGATACCGGTATCGAAGTCAACCTGAATAGCCAGTACAAGGTCTACGACAATCTGACTGTACTGCTGGAACTGGGCTATATCCATCTCTGGCTGGATGAAAGCAAGTCTGTCTGGGGCCGTAGCGGCGGCTCCCCGCATAACAATCTCAACTATCAGGATGCTTGGAAAGCCAGCCTGGGCTTCCAATACTCCTTCTAGAGACAGCACTGCATCATTACCGAAAAGTTTATGGGAGAGATCGGGAACTAACTCCCCGATCTCTCCGGTCCTGTGGCAAAGGCGCTGACATCTTCCAAAGCGGGTATCCCTGTACGGGGATGCCCGCTCTTAGTATGGAGAAAAGATCTTTGCCAGCAAGTATTCCCCCTGACGGCAAGAGATGTTTCTGGTACATCCCGGAGCACAGAAGCCGCGCAAGCCCATCCTGCCCGGACATCTTCCTTACCGACAACAGCACGTAGGATGGCCGGAAAGTTCTGCCGCAGCGAGGGAAAAAACGTATACTGCCTGTCACATTTTTCCTTGCCATATGTTTGCCTTTTTCTTTTGCGCACTGTCGCGCAATGGCCCTTATGCTCTCTAGGCATGCAACGGCTCCTGATAAAAGTTTTGGGAAGGGAGGGGCGCGGGGAGGGAGAACCTTTTTCCAAAAAGGTTTCCCTCCCCGCAAGCGTTTCCTCAAGACTTTTCCCTTTCTTCAGATCTTCCGGCGTCCGCTGCCGTCCTTGCTGCATCACCTTCCCTTTGGGGGACGACTGGGCGACGAGCGCCAGTCAGCCTGCCACCAGGCAGTGTCCTCCTGCAGGGGAGCGGCAGGCATCAGGAGCCAGACAAGCGCTGGTGACAGTTCAACGATCCCATCCTTCCCCAACCAAAAAATCCCCGGCGGAGCGGGGACAAATCAGAACCACCCGCAAAGCGGGTGGTTTGCTCTGGCCCTGTAAGGGCCTGTTACCGGCTGCGCCTAAAGACGCTGGCTTTCACGCTGTTCAAGCCCAGTGCCCTTGCCGCCTTGGCTACCCCTTAAAGGGGTCTTGATATTCGCGTGATGTCAGCTTGTCTCTCATAATGTCGTGACGTTCCTGATCCTGGATATATTTTTTGATCGTTGCCTCATTAAGCCCCACCGTACTGACATAATATCCTTCGGCCCAAAATTTTCTGTTGCCAAACTTATATTTAAGGTTTGCGTGCTTATCGAATATCATCAACGAACTTTTCCCTTTCAGGTAGCCCATGAAATTTGCCACACTGATTTTAGGAGGAATGGACACCAGCATGTGGACATGATCCGGCATCAGATGCCCTTCCAGAATCTCAACCCCTTTATATTTGCAGAGGCATTGCAGAATTTCTTTTATACTTTCACGGAGCTGTGCGAAGATTATTTTTCTTCTATATTTTGGAGTAAAGACGATATGATACTTGCACAACCATTTCGTATGCGCTAGGCTATGAGCCTTGGTTCCCATAACAAAAACACCTTTCCGTTAATGTTGCGATGGGCTTGAACAACTTCATCGTAGCGGAAAGGTGTTTTTGTGTGTATAACGTATTGTCTCCACCCGCATAGCGGGTGGTTTTTTGTTTCGCGCCTGTCAGGCGCTCAACAGGCTAAAGCCCATAAAAAAAGACCCCCTCGCGCTGAGAGCTGCAAGGGGGTCGAACAATCTTTGGCAGCGGCCTACTTTCCCACATGACGTTATGCAGTATCATCGGCGATGGAGAGCTTAACTTCCGAGTTCGGAATGGGGTCGGGTGTACCCTCTCCTCTATGGCTACCAAAGAAATCTGGCAAATTTATTGAAACAGGGATGGAAGATCTTTTCGAGAAACAAGACGCACGGGCTATTAGTACTGGTCAGCTCCACCCCTCACAGGGCTTCCACCTCCAGCCTATCAACGAGGTCGTCTACCTCGGCCCTTCAGGACTTGCGTCAGGGAGAACTTATCTTAAGGCAGGCTTCCCGCTTAGATGCTTTCAGCGGTTATCCCTTCCACACATAGCTACCCTGCTGTGCCGTTGGCACGACAACAGGTCCACCAGTGGTGTGTCCATCCCGGTCCTCTCGTACTAGGGACAGGCCCTTTCAATTCTCCTACGCCCACAGAAGATAGGGACCAAACTGTCTCACGACGTTTTAAACCCAGCTCGCGTACCACTTTAAACGGCGAACAGCCGTACCCTTGGGACCTGCTTCAGCCCCAGGATGTGATGAGCCGACATCGAGGTGCCAAACCGCATCGTCGATGTGAACTCTTGGATGCGATCAGCCTGTTATCCCCGGCGTACCTTTTATCCAATGAGCGATGACCCTTCCATTCGGGATCACCGGATCACTAACACCTACTTTCGTACCTGCTCGAGATGTCTCTCTTGCAGTCAAGCTCCCTTTTGCGTTTGCACTCGACGGCTGGTTTCCAATCAGCCTGAGGGAACCTTTGCATGCCTCCGTTACATTTTGGGAGGCGACCGCCCCAGTCAAACTACCCACCAGACACTGTCCTCCTACCGGATCACGGCGAGGAGTTAGGGACCTGAACAAACAAGGGTGGTATTTCAACGGTGGCTCCCTCCATACTGGCGTACAGAGTTCACAGCCTCCCACCTATGCTACACATGCAGGCTCAAATCCCAATGTCAAGCTATAGTAAAGGTGCACAGGGTCTTTCCGTCTTTCTGCGGGTACACGGCATTTTCACCGCGACTTCAATTTCACCGAGTCTCTGGCCGAGACAGTGTGGAGATCGTTACGCCATTCGTGCAGGTCGGAACTTACCCGACAAGGAATTTCGCTACCTTAGGACCGTTATAGTTACGGCCGCCGTTTACTGGGGCTTCAATTCGGAGCTTCGCTTGCGCTGACTCCTCCTTTTAACCTTCCAGCACCGGGCAGGCGTCAGTCCGTATACGTCGTCTATACGACTTGGCACAGACCTATGTTTTTAGTAAA